>NZ_SMKA01000016.1 GCF_004348455.1 Kribbella albertanoniae | reverse complement strand
ACCCCACTCAACGAACCCTGGGACCAAGCCCCAACCCCGGCTCCCATGCCCTTCACCCCGCTCACCAGGTGAGCGGCCGGGGCGTACCGAAGAACGGGTAATAGTCCGCCTGAATCACCTTCGGACCGACTCCCCACGCCTAACGACGCGAGCTGAGCGCGACTACTACCCGTCCGTCGGTACGCATCTGCCACGGCGGCGTGGGTACCGGAGTGAAACCGGCGTCCGGCGGGTGGTCGAGCCGCAGACAAGCAGGAGCCTCACAGCCACGACGGCAACGCCGATTCGTGGTACGGGTTTTACAGCAGAGCGCGGCTGGACCCACTCCTCACCACCCGCCGGGCCGGCTCTACCGCTGGATCGCGGTCGAGCTGCGGCTGGAGTCGCGGCTACCTCGGGCGGCGCGTTCGCCTGCCGAGGTTGATCGTTCCTGGCTTGTCGGGTGGCCTCCCGGGATCACCCGCAGCTGATCGCGCATCGTGTCTCGGAAATCCTGCTGGTCGCGAACCATGGCGTCCAGGTCGACTCCTTGCGGCACAACCGGAGCGGCGTCGAACACCCGGGCATGGGCAACGGCTACGAAAACACGCATCGTGGCGTCGGTACCACGCCGGAACTCCGGGCCTTGGAACAGGCAGTACGTGGCGTCGGCGAATGCCTGGCGGTTCTGCGGATCAGCGGGGTCCAGGTCGCCGGTTTCAGCCCGCTTTGTCTCCAGGCCGGCTAGTTGCTCGAACGCCGCGCGGCGCAGTATCTCTCGATCGTCCAGCGACGCAGTGACCGTAATGGTCTCGTCGGGCGCCACAGCCGGGGCCGCGGCGGCCATCTGCTGTGTACTGGCGCCGAACACATCCGCTGCCTGCTCTCCGAGTGACTCGGTCCGCATCAACAGGTTGCCGTTGATCGTGCGCCCGTCCTGCAGCGTGACCTGATGCTGAACCCGGTCCGCGGAGCCGGAGAACTGTCCCAGCGCGACCCTCTCCATCTTGGTCAGCGCCCGATGCGCCGGCGACCCGCTCTCTCGGCCCGCGACCGACGGAGTGAGCCGGTAGGACATCGAACCGTCCCCGATCGGCGTGCGGATCGTCTCCGCATTCGACGAGGGCCGAGTCACGCGACCCTCGACGGCCAACCGGTACCGCCAGTCGGCCAACTTCTGATAGAGACCCTCGAAGGCCGCGGTCCGATCCTCGACCGTCGAGACCGTTGCGAGCTGCTCATCCAGTGCCTCAAGCGCCGTGTTCGCCGCCTCCGCCTGAACCGCCGCGAACCTGTCGAGCTGATCCCACTGCGCGGGGTTGTTGGTGGTCTTCACCAAGTCAGGCGTAGGAAAGCTCGACGCCGTAATCCGTACAGTCACATCCGCGAAATTATCAACCCAACAGGTCTTGAGGATAAGGGGATGGTGGGCGGGTGAGGGTCCAGTCGTTGAAGTGTTGGTCGAAGCGGTACCAGAGGCCGTCGGCGCCGAGGCGTAGCTGGAGTTTGCCGGCCGTGACCCGGTTGGCTTCGACAGATGCCTTCGGTAGGAGGGCAGCGGCTTCGGCGAGGGCTTCGGGGTCCGCGTCGGTCGGCGCGTCGAGCGTGACGGACAGGCCACCTCGACCACCTTGGCGCCAGGCGGCGGCCCAGCTGGTCAGTTGCCGGGCCGGTACGCCGGATCGATGCGCCAGCTCGGCCAATTCCGCCGTACCGACTCCTGCGGCTCGGCGGGCCAGGTCCTGGTCGAAGGTCAGCTCGGATCCACCGTCGCCGGACGCCAATTCCCAAGCCCGCTGCGCGGCGTCGGTCGCCAACGCAACCAGATCCCGTACGTCGATCTCCGACGAGCGAGGTGGATCCAGCGCCTGCACCGCTGCCGGTAGTCGCGCCGTTCGCAACGGCCGAGGCACGACCGGAAGCACGCCAACCCGAGCCTGATAAGCAGCGCGGGCCGGGATGCCCGGGGGAGCGGCCCTGACGACCGGCACCGTTTCGGACGTCCCGCGACGGGCGCGGAGTGCCGCCAGGAGATCGTCCCTGGACCGGCCACGCAGCAGCAACAACTCGAAGGGATCGCTGTCGAGCGCATCGGTGATCACGTAACAGACGGCCGCCGAGTGCTTGCACGGTACGGCGAAGTCCGGGCAGTTGCAGTTCGTCCGGATCTCGCCCGGGCCGGGCAACAGATCAAGGCCAGCCGCACGGACATCATCAACCACCTCAGGCGGCAGTTCCCCGTCCAGCAGCGCGGCCACGCGCCCGATCTGCGCCGACACGACGTCGAGCACGGCATCCCACTCCGCCGCCGAGAACGCCTGGATCCGCACTGTCACCTGGTACGGCGTTGTCCGGCTGCCCTGCACGACGGCCTCGACTTCGCCAGGCGTGACCGTCAGCTCCAGCACGCTCCCACGGCGCGCGTAGGAACGACCGCGCGCCAACCGGTTCGGATCGAGTCGCGCCCGGTGCTCCAAGGCCTCCAACCACGCGCGCCCCCACCACGTGGCACCGAACGGGCGCCGGCTCCCCGGCCCTCGCGCCGCAGGCAGCCCCGCATCGTCACCCTTGTCACGCCACCCCCGCCAGGGAACCCGCTCGTTCACGGCCGCGCCCTCCCCACCGCAGATGGGTTGTACGCACTCGCCGATCCCGAACGAGCCGGCCCAGTCGACAGCGAGACGAGCTCGCTCAGGTCCGCATCGGACAGCTCACTCAGCCAGGCCTCACCCGAGCCGACCACGGCGTCGGCCAGATCGCGTTTCGCCGCGATGACCGTGGCGATCCGATCCTCCAGCGTGTTCTCCGTGACGAGGCGATGCACCTGAACCGGTCGATCCTGCCCGATCCGGTACGCACGGTCGGTCGCCTGATCCTCGACCGCAGGATTCCACCAGCGGTCGTAGTGCACGACATGCGTTGCCTGCGTCAGCGTCAATCCGACACCGCCCGCCTTGAGCGAGAGCAGGAACACCGGCGACTCACCAGCCTGGAACTGCGCAACCAGCTGCTCCCGCTTCCGCACCCCGATCCCACCGTGCAGGAACAGCGACTGCACGCCACGCGTCGCGAGATGGGCCTCGATCAGTCGGCACATCTCGACGTACTGGCTGAAGATCAGCACTGATTCGCCTTCGGCCAGGATCACGTCGAGCAGCTCGTCGAGCGCGGCCAGCTTGCCGGAACGTCGCTCCAGCGGACCCGGTTGATGCAGGAACTGCGCCGGATGATTGCAGATCTGTTTGAGCTGGGTCAGCAGACTGAGCACGAGCCCACGCCGCTCGATGCCGTCCGCCGCCTCGATCTTGGCCAGCGTTTCCTTCGCGACCGCCTGATAGAGCGTTGCCTGCTCCACTGTCAGCGGTACGACGAGGTCGTTCTCGGTCTTCGGCGGTAGCTCCGGTGCGATCCCGGGGTCGATCTTGCGCCGCCGCAACAGGAACGGCCGCGTGATCCGCGCGAGCCGGGCTGTCGCCTCCTCGTCGTGATACCGCTCGACCGGTACGGCGATGTCCTGCCGGAACCGTTCCAGCGAACCGAGCAACCCCGGCGCGGCCCAGTCCAGGATCGACCACAATTCGGACAACCGGTTCTCCACCGGCGTCCCGGTCAACGCGATCCTGGTTGCCGATGGCAACGTTCTGAGTGCGCGAGCCGTCCGGGACAGTGGGTTCTTGGCGTGCTGTGCCTCGTCGGCCACGGCCAGCCCCCACTGCACTTCGCCGAGCACCCGATGGTCCTGCCGGACGACGCCGTACGTCGTCAGCACCACCTCGTCCGGCGCGAGGTCGCTCAACGACCGCCCCGCCCCGTGGAATCGCCGAGTTGGCACATCCGGAGCAAACCGGGCGAATTCGCGCTCCCACGTGCCGAGCAGCGTCGACGGACAGACCACCAGCGTCGGCCCGCGCCCACGCCGCAGCAGATGCAGCGCGATGACCTGGATCGTCTTGCCCAGCCCCATGTCGTCGGCCAGGCACCCGCCGAGCCCAAGATCGGTCAGCTGCGCCATCCAGGCGACACCGCGCCGCTGATAATCCCGCAGCGTCGCTTGCAAGCCGGCAGGCTCGGCGGACACCGGTGTGTCCTCACTCGACCGCAGCCGAGTCAGCATCTCCGCCAGCGAACCATCCGCGTCGAACGCAACCAGCTCGCCGTCGACCTCGATCGTCCCGGTGAGCGCAGCCGCCAGCGCCTCGGCGCCGGTCAGCTTGTGGGTCCCGCCGCGGCGCAGCTTCCGAACCAGGTCGTGATCGACGCGCACCCAGCGCCCACGCATCCGGATCATCGGCCGCTTGGCCTCAGCGAGCGCAGCCACCTCCTCCTCGCTCAGCTCCTCCCCATCCAGCGTCGGCCGCCAGCGGAACGCAACCAGGTCGGTCAGGCTGAAGTCAGGCCCGGTCACTGCCCCCGGTGTCGGCGTCCCGACTGTCCCGCGCACAGCAAGCTCGCCCGCGAAGAGCTCAGCCGGCCAGAGCACCTCGATGCCCGCACCCTCCAACGCAGTGCTGCCCTCGGCCAACTCCTCAAGCGCCTCGTCATCGACGTCGACCGCAGCCGGCGCCGCGTCCCGCAGCGCAGCCGACAGCGGCGGCCACACCCGCGCACCACGTCGCAGCGCGAGCAGGAGGTCGGTCTCCGCCCGCTCGCCGAGCGCAGCGAGCACTGCTGCCGGTGCGGTCCACACATCGGCCACATCAACCAGCAGGCTCGGATCGAGCTCACTCCGAAGCTGCAGCACAGCCTGGAAGTCGAGGCCCTCCAGCACCGGTGGTTCGATCCGCAGCACCAGCCTGGCTCCAGCGTCCTCGCTCTGCGCAGTTTCAGCCAGCCACGCCGTCGGCCCAGTCACCGCCACCGGCTCCACCGCTGCAAACGGAGCCGCACCGGGGCGAGCCGCGACGGCAGCCGCGGGCGTACGCACCAGTGTGTCCGCGATCGCATCCCAGAACGCCCGGACAAGTTGCTCCGGATCGACCAACCGCACCGGCCGCGTCCCCTCGACCGGCAACGCATGCCCGTACGGCGGCATCGCGGCGGCGAGTTGCTTCAGCCAGCCGCGGTCGAGCGGATCCAGCGGTGCGACCCGCCAACCGCCGTACCCGCTCGGGGTCAGATCGGGCACGAGCCGCCCGCGCGCGATCAACCCCAGACCGGCCAGGGCCGCCGCCCGCCACGCCTCCCAGCTCGCGGCGCCCTGCACCGGTGACGACACCAGCTCGAGCGCCTCCGAGATGCTCAGCAGTCGCGCCGGAACTGTCCGTCGCCGGACCTGCGATCCCTGTGGGAGCACGAGAGTGACGGTCTCGTCGGTCGCGTCGACCTCGCCGTACAACGCCAGCCGGCCCGCACGCGGCGGGTCGGCTGGGAGGAAGACGGCGTCGAACATGCCCTGCACAGTACGCCGGACCGCGGACAACTTTCGCGTCGGCGGATCCGGCCTGTGGACAACTCCGGATCGGCTTGACCTCAACCAAGGTTCAGGGACGAGCCTGGAGGCACTCTCGACGACGAAGACGACCAAGGAGCAGGAATGCGTGCAGCAGTGGTGACCGAGTTCGGCGAACCATCGGTGATCCGGATCCAGGAATGGCCCGACCCGGTTCCGGCCGACGGGCAGGTCCTGGTCGAGGTCGAGGTGGCCGACATGATCTTCGTCGAGACCGCGATCCGCCGGGGTCAGCATGGCGGGTTCTTCGACGTGAAACCGCCGTACGTGCCGGGCACCCGGTTCGGCGGCCGAGTGCGAGCGACCGGGCCCGGCGTACCGGAGACGTGGGTCGGTAAGACCGTCGTCGGACGCGGTGTGGACTTCGGTGCGCACGCCGAGCTCGTAGTCGCGGCAGTCGACACACTGACCGAGGTACCTGCCGGTCTGAACCTGGAGACCGTCGTCGCAGTGACCGGCGACGGCTTCACGAGCCTCATGCTCGAGCAGTTGGCGCCAGACCTGCACGGCAAGGACGTGCTGATCACTGCGTCTGCAGGAGGCATGGGACTGCTGCTGATCCAGCTAGCCCACCGTGCTGGGGCGCATGTCATCGCAGCTGCGCGCGGTCAGGCCAAGCTGGACCTCAGCAAGGCACAGGGTGCGGATGTGGTGATCGACTACTCGCAGCCCGGCTGGGAGAAGGCTGTGCTCGAGGCAACCGGCAACCGTGGCGCTGATGTGGTCTTCGAAGGCGCCGGTGGCGAGCTGGGTGCGACTGCCTTCAGCGTCGTCAAGGACGGCGGCTGGTTCTCGGCGCATGGTGCGCCGAGTGGCAGTTTCGCGCTCTACGACCCCGCCGAAGCGGAACGCCGGGGGATCACGGTGAAGGGGATCGTCGACCTGCGGGTCGACATCGTCTCCACACCAGTGACCGGCGAGCTCGTGCTGCAGCGGGCCGCGGCCGGCGATCTGGTGCCGGTGGTCGATCAGGTCTTCGACCTGGACCAGGTGGCCGACGCACACACGGCCATCGAGCAGCGTGCGCTGCTCGGCAAGGCCCTGATCAGAGTGCGTTAGTCGACCGGCTGGTCAGCGTGGTCTGTGACAGCAGGTGGGTTCGGCCGGGCCGCAACAATGCGGTTCCGGCCGTCCCGCTTGGCACTGAGCAGTGCGTTGTCGGCGGCCAGCACCAGCTGGTCCATAGTGTTCGCGACGTCCGGATACACAGCCGTCCCGATCGACGCCGGCACACCGCTGATCAGAGCGGTCTGCTCGGCCGCGGTGTCGACAGACACCGTCAGCGTGCTCAGGCGGTCCCGAATCCGCTCAGCGACCTCCAGCACCTCGGTCTCCGACGCGCCAGGCAGCAGGACCGCCAGCTCGTCGCCACCGACCCGTGCAACCAGGTCGCCCTGCCTGACCTCAGCCCGGACACTCTGCCCAACAGCCTTCAAGGCTTGGTCCCCAGCCGGATGGCCGTAGGTGTCGTTGATCTCCTTGAACCTGTCCAGGTCCAGCATCAACAGACCCACCGTGCTGCGCAGCGTCTCCGCACGCGCCAGCTCCACCGGCACTGCGTTCGCCCAGTACGCCGGAGTGGCCAGACCGGTCTTCACATCGGTCCCAGCAGCACGCTGGAACTGCGGTAGCAGCAGATCGCGATGCAGAGTCAGCACCGTCACCATCAGTATCGGCACCACCCACGGGTACGACGCCTGCAGCGCACCGACGGCTACACCGAGACCTAGGCCCGCGACCACCACCAGCTGATCGGAGAGGTCGCCCAGAGCGCCCCGTGCAGTGGCGTCCGGGGAGGACAGCAGAATCGCGCCGATCACCAGCGCGAAGTTCACCAGCCACCACGTGGTCGCCGCCCCCAGCACCACCAGCAAGGAGAACGGACCCGTCGGCACCCGCGGCTCGGCGATCAGCCCACCGCCACGCAGTACGGCGGCGGCCGCAGCGCTGGCCAGGATGAACGTGCTCGCGGAGAACACCTTGCGGTGCGCGATGGTCCGCCCGTAGACGCGGATCCAGGAGTACCCGTACGAGACGACGATCAGGGCGATCACCAGGCTCAGCGGGAGCAGCAGGAGGCCGGCGAACACCCACAGGCTCTTCAGGTTCGTGTATGGCGAACTGTTAGCTGCCATCTCGCGTCGCCGCTCGATTCCGCGGGCAGACTCCAGATGAAGGACCGAGGCGGTCGCGAGGACAGCGAACGCGGCCCACTCGGAGGGCCTGACGCCGGTACGGGCACCGGAGATCGTCGAGGCCAGAGCCAAGGCGGTGATCGTGACTGCGACAGCGTCGACACCGAGCACATAGCTCAGCGCCGGACGTGGCAACGACCAGAGCTTCCATCGGCGGGGTGGCACCCACTTGCTCCGACCGATCAGAATCATGGTGGCCTCACACGGATAGACCTGAGCGGTTATTCCTGAATAGTAACTGCCTGTTCACGCGAGGTCATCCCGGACCGCGCGTTATTCCATCTGGCGGATGGCGAAGGAAGGATCCCCCCATGTACAGGATCAGCACCGGCAACGAGTGGTTCACCGGCTCAAACAAGCGTTCGACCGGCGGCGGCAACGAGTGGCTGTACGGCGGGAACGAGTGGTTCCACGGCGGAAATGAGTGGTTCACGCAGAGTGGCAACGAGTGGCTCCACCGGCCGGCCGGTGGCGGCAACGAATGGTTCACCAACGGTAACGAGTGGTGATCCACGGGACCTCCCCGGAATTTCTTTACCGATAATTTACCGAAGGCTGTCCGGAGGTAATTCCCTGAATCGCCGGCCAGCTTGCCGAGAAGTCGTGCAGAACGGTTGTGAAGGAAATCATGCGGGGCTCGTACCCGCGACGTCGGGCCCGGGACGGCGGGCACGTGACCAGGCGGCGCCCGCCGCCACGGCAGCACAGAGTCCCACGGTGCCCATCACCCCCAGGGCGAATGATGGAGACGAACCGTCGGCGACCAGACCGGCCAGCAGGATCCCCAGGCCCTGGCTGCCCTTGAGAGCCGTGCTGGCGACCCCGAACGCCTGACCGCGCTGTGCGTCCGGCACGGCTTGGACGAACGCCGCACTGGTCGGCAGGTGGTACGCGGACGCCATCCCGGAGAGCCCCCACAGCAGCAGAGTCGGCACCAGTCCCGGTGTGAAGAAGCACAGCGCCAGTGGGACGCACGCAAGCGCAGCCAGCGGCCCGAGCAGCCGCATGCGACGCTCTGGCGGCCAGAGCGTGATCAGCCACATCCCGGCGACCGCACCGGCCGGACTGGCCGCGAGCAGGAGCCCTGCCGCGGTCGGCCCCTGACCGATCTCATGCGCGTACGGGATCGCTAGCCCCTCCACCGTGACGTAGAAACCGGCGATGGTGGCCAGGATGACCAGCGTCCGGAGCTTCGGCGTACGGGCGACCAGTGAGAAGCCTGCGGACAGGTCTTTGAAGTAGCTGCGGCGTGGCGCATCAGTGCCACCTGTCGGTGCTGGTCTGCGACGGACTCCGACAGCCAGGAGGATCGCTGAGAGCAGGAAGGTTGCCGAGTCGAGCAGGAGGCCGCCGGAGGTGCCGACAGCCACCACGATCGCGCCGCCGGCGCCGAAACCGAGCACCTGGCTGAACTGCACGACCATGTCGTTCGCGGCCTTGCCGAGTACGTAGTGATCCCCAGGCAGTACGGCGGGCAGCGTGGCCGCCCGAGCCGCGTTGAACGGCGACCCGAACGCCTGCAGTGCGAGCAGCAGCAGGATCACCGCCAGCAGTGGCATGCCCTCGATCGCCATAGCAGCAACGAGAATCGCCCTGGCCAGATCGGTGAGGATCATCACCGACCGCCGCGGGAAGCGATCCGCGAAGCCCGCCAGCAGCGGACCGAACAGCAGATCGGGGATGTAGGTCAGCGCATACGTCAGTGCGGTCAGCCCGGCCGACTCCGTCCGGTCGAAGACCAGCACCGCCAGCGCCACCCGCGCGAGCTGGTCGCCGGCGACGGACAGCACCCCTGCCACGAACAACGCCCGGAACTCGGCATGCCCGAAGACATCCCGCCAGCGCGCCCGCTCGATCACCCCACCCTCCATGTCAACCAGTTTTCACCACTATCCGTAGCCCCACACCTTCCCCGCGTGATCGGAAGGGTTTCCCTGCACGAAAGGGGGCTGAAACAAGGGTTTGCTGGCGGCGCATCAGTGCCATCTTCCGGCCAAAACGGCTACCCGGTGGCGTCGGGTTTGATCAAAGGTTCTATATTTGTGAGTGTTCCGGTACCGGGGTCTGGGCGGGGCGGCCCCGACCCTGGTACCGGACTTCTCATGTCCGCGGCAGGAGCCGACAAGAACTGTCGGTGGAGCCCGGTAGCGTTCTTCTTGCCAGGGGCGGCTCCTGGACGTGCTTCCTTCTCCTAACCACCAGGCAAGTAGCGCGACCACTCTCCGCCCCTGGCGTCTCTGTCCATGACGCCTTGCGGGGAGAACGCGATGCAGGAGGCTGCGGCCGTGCTGTTGCGGCGCCGACGGCTGGTCGATGCGGTAGCGCTGACCCCGCCTGTACGCCGGTCGGCGTGGCAATGGGTGCGGCGGCCGTTGACGATCCAGGCCGGGCTGTCCGCGCTGCAGGCCGACCTCATCCAGCGGGGCTTCGTGCTCTCGGTCGGTCTGTATCGGCACTGCGCCGGGCTGTCCGCTCCCGCCCTGACCGGTCTGGGCAACGCGCTGCTCGACCTGCTGGACGCTGAGTCCGGTCACGACATCGAGCACGTGCCGCTGTTCCGCGGCTTCCCGGACACCGTCCCTGCCGACACCGACGAGTTCTACGTCAACCGTGTCTTCGCCCGACTGCTGCAGGAGCCCCAGCAGCCGTGTGTGCTGTGTGGCGACACCACCTCGGTGCACCCCGTCTCTCCCTGCGCGCATCTGGTCTGCCGCACCTGCTGGGATGGCACTGACCTCAGCGCCTGCCCGCTGTGCCTGCACCGCATCGATCCGAGCGACCCGTTCCTGGAGCCTTCGTTCGACCGTGCGCCGGAGGGCCAGGTCCGCTCCGACCGGCTGCGCCTGCTGTCACTGGCCGGTCCGGACGCAGTCCGCACCACAGTCGAGTCCCTGCTGGTACGGCGTACTCCGCCGTCGGCCATGGATCGTTTCGATCTGCAGGTGCTGTTGCCGCTCACCGATCTGTCGTGGCTGCCGGACGACATCCCGGTTCGCGAGACCCGAGCAGTGGTGCTCGCACACTTCCTGGCCGACGAGCCAGCCGTGATCGACCGAGCCAGTACGGCGACCGACGTACTGCGACTGCTTTTCGCGCTGATGGACGCGGACCCCGGTCTGCGGACACCCCCGGTTCGCCGGAGGTCGTTGTCTCGTGCCACCCGGCGTCTACTGCTGGCTCGCCTGGACCGGCTGCCGGCTGACACGCTGATCGAGGACATGCTGCGGCACGAGCAGTCGTGGAAGCGGATGGGTGAGGTGCTGCACCCGTTCGAGTTCGCGGTCCGGCATCCACGTGCGGCGCTAGCGTTCGCCGTACTGCGGCGCACTGATCTCGAAACGCAGTCTGCGGCCGGTCAGGCGATCTTGAGCGAGGCGGCGGAACACCCTTTCGTGCGGCTCGAGGAGGGGCGCCTCGTCATGCGCACCTTCGCGTCGCGTGTCGAGGGCGCGTTCGTGGACGGCCGCCCCGGGCTGGCGCTCGACCTGCTGCGGCAGCGGCCGGGGGAACTGCTGAGGAGGCTGGTGCAACTCGCACGCGAGCTACCGGCCGACCAGCACGCCGATCTGGTCGGTGCAGTAGCCACTGCGGTCTCTGACGTTTCCCCGGCGGTCATTACAGCAGCGCTCGGGCAGGTGCGGACGCCACCGGGCGATCTGCGGTTGTTCTTCCCCCGTGGCGGCAGCACGCGGGTCTGGACCACGGTCGACCACAGGCAGCCGCTGCCATCCCAGCTTGCGGTCGCACTGGCCGGCGTACTGGTCGGAGAGATGTTGCGCCGGGCCGGTGCACTCCCGCGGTGGCGGCGGGCGTTCCTGGACGAAGACCTGACCAGACTGGCCGCACCGGGCTCGGAGCGTGGTTCGTCTGCGTCACTGCGCCGGATGACGCGGGGGAGCGCCGTACCGATCCCGCCGGGCGAGTCGCTCCGGTTGTTCCTGCACTGGGTCGAGCCAGCCGGACAGCGGGTCGATCTGGACCTGTCGGTCGCGGTGTTCGGCGAGGAGTGGGACTTCGTCGGACTCTGCGACTACACCCGGCTGCGCTTCGACCAGGAGGCGCTGGTGCACTCAGGTGACCTCACGTCGGCGCCCGGGCCCGGAGGCTCAAGCGAGTTCGTGGATCTCGACCTGCGCCAGCTCCGCCGAGTCGGTGGGCGGTATGTGCTGCCGGTGGTGTTCAGCTACAACGACGTTCCGTTCGACCGGCTCGAGCGTGGTTTCGTGGGAGTCATGCGGCGGCCCATCGGGTTGTTCGATCCGGCCGCCGTCGAGGAGCGGTTCGACCTGTCCGGCGCGGACAAGATCCTGATGCCGTTCGGTATCGACCTGCACACCAAAGAGCTGCGCTGGTACGACATCAACCTGACCTCCGCCGGCTACGCACACGACATCGCTCGGTACGGCGGCCACCTGGCGCTGATGTCCGCTGCGCTGGAGGACGTGTACGGCTCGGGTGACCGGGTCAGCCTGTGGGAGGTGTGCTGCTGGCACGCCGCGGCCCGCGCCGACGAGATTGCCGTCCGGTGTGACGACGGATCGGTCGTCGGCTACCTGCGTGATCCGGCCGAGGACGTGGCGACGTTCGCACGACGGCTGATCGCCAGACTGGAGCCGGACCGCGTCTGGGACGAGGACGCGGCGTCCCGGGCTGATTTCGTCGGCGTGCTCCGCGGCGACCTCACCCCACGCGCCGGCACGCAGGTCTACGCGCTGCACCCACACCTGCTCGACGCAACCACGCTCGCGCTGGTCGACGCGCCGTACCTGCTCAGCACACTCGCCCCGGACACCCGTGCGCACGCTCCGGTCAAGCTGTGAGGCTCCTGAGAGGACTTTGACAATTCCGTGTCGGTGCCGCGCCAGGTGCTTTGGACTGGTCCCGGACAGGAGTACAACGGAAAGTGACTGCGAAGGGAGCCACGCATGACCTACGACGTGGTGGTGCTCATCGAGCGCGAGATGAGCGAGGGCGACGCGCGCCGCGTTGCCGCCCTGCACGCAAGGCACGAAGAAGCCATCGATTACCACCTGCTGGTCTCCAGTCATCCGGAGCGCGGTTTCGGTGGACCGATGGCACTGCTGGGTACGACGTTCGACGATGTGGCTGGTCTGAGCAGCCCACCGGGGAGCGCCCCTGCCGGCACTGCGACGGCGAACGGAACTGCGACGGCGACCCTCGCCGATCCAGACCTCGATATGGCCTCGGTCATCGAGCACAGCTCGCGTCACCTACGCGCGGCGAGTGGCTATCCGGTCCACGTCTCCATCACCCACGGCGAGGTTCTGCTCGCACTGAAGTCGCTGGTCATGCGCACCGGCGGCCAGGAGGTCGTGGTGGTCGCCTGGCCAGAAACCGCGGCCAGCTTCCTGTGCTCCGACTGGGTGTCCAAGGCCCGCAAACTGCTCAAAGTGCCCAGAATCCGCATCCTCGAACACGACAGTTAATCGGTGAGTGCCCGGAGCGCACCACGTTCGTCTTCGGGCACATAGCCTGCGTAGTAGTCGTACATGTTCTGCCGGGCGATCCGCGCCGCGGCATGCCCGTCGCCGGAGCGGATCGCGTCGACCACCTCGGCGTGGTGTTGCAGCGACTCGAGCATCAGGGCGCGGCTGTTCGACGCGTGCGCGATCTTGTCCGAGATCAGCGTCAGGACGACACCACGAACGACCTCGTTGCAGGTCTCGATCAGTGAGTTGCGGGCGATCCGCGCGATCACGTCGTGGAAGGTCAGATCGGCCTCGCTGAACGCGGCGAAGTCGACGTCGATCGCGGCCCGCATCGCGACCAGGGTCCCCTCGAGCTCGGCGAGCTGCTCCGGCGTCCGGAGCCGGGACGCGACCTGGATCGCGGCTCCGTCCATGATCATCCGGAACGCGATCAGCTCGGCGAGCGTCAGCTCGTCCACCCGCGCCAGCCGAACGATCTGCTTGCGCAACGCGGTCGACGAGAACGGCAGGATCTCCGGACCGTTCGGATCCCCGGGCCGCGACCGTACGACGCCGTTGCTCTCCAGCACGCGGAGCGCCTCGCGCACCGTGGACCGGCTGACCGCGAACTGCGTGACGAGCTCCCGCTCACTCGGCAGCCGCTGACCGGGCGCGAGGTCGCCCCGGACGAGCGCTTCCTCGACCTGTTCGACGATCCGCTGGTACGCGCGGACGGGCTGGACCGGCTGGAACTGCGGTCCGTTCGCCATTCCAGTCACCCCTTTTGCCTTGACAGACCTCTGTGTAGCGACAAACCTAGTGGCCCAGTGACACCTAGTCCACTGGTCGGACCAGTCACAGCTGGACGGCGAACACCGCCGTACTGCGTGCCCGCTGCCGGCCGGAGTGGGCCGGGTCGGCAGAATGCGGCGAGAGTCCGGTGATCTGGAGGAGTTCGCGTGAAGTCGTACACCACTCGAGCGGTCGCGTTCGTCGCCTCCGCCGCCATGCTCGCCCTGACCGCCTGCTCGGCTGGTTCGAGTACGTCGGGCGGTTCGTCCACCGGCGCTGATCAGTCGCTGTCGCTCGGCCTGGTCGCGGAGCCGGCCAGCCTCGACTTCACCACGACCGACGGTGCGGCGATCCCGCAGGTGCTACTCGGCAACGTCTACGAGAGCCTGGTCAAGCAGGACGAGTCGGGCAAGATCGTGCCGTCGCTGGCCAAGTCGTGGACGGTGTCGCCGGACCGCAAGACCTACACGTTCGACCTGGTCGACAACGCGAAGTTCACCAACGACAAGCCGTTCACGGCGGCCGATGCGGTCTTCAGCATCAACCGCGTGAAGTCGGCCTGGACGACCTCGCTGAAGTCCGCGATGGATGTCGTCGCCGGCGCCAAGGCGTTGTCGCCGACGCAGCTGCAGGTCACGCTGACGAAGCCGAGCAACGGCTGGCTGTTCCGGATGACCACCCGGATCGGCGCGATGTTCTCCGAGACCGGGGTCAGCGCCCTGGCCACCGCGCCGATCGGCACCGGGCCGTACAAGTTCTCGAAGTGGAACCGCGGCGACTCGATCGTGCTGCAGCGCAACGACGGCTACTGGGGGACCAAGCCGCAGTTCCAGCAGATCACGCTGAAGTACTTCAAGGACCCGACCGCGCTGAACAACGCGCTGCTGACCGGCACCATCAACGTGATCACGACAGTGCAGGCACCGGAAGCGCTCAGCCAGTTCACCGGCAACGAGAAGTACCAGGTGATCGAGGGGACCACGAACGGCGAGGTGCTGCTGTCGTTCAACAACTCCAAGCCGGTCTTCCGTGACCTCCGCACCCGGCAGGCGATCCGGCAGGCAATCGATCACAAGGCCTTGCTGGACACGTGTTTCGCCGGTCGGGGCAAGCTGATCGGCTCCATGGTTCCGCCGACCGACCCGTGGTACGAGGACCTCACCAGCGTCGCGCCGTACGACGTGGCCAAGGCCAAGTCGTTGCTGCAGGCCTCTGGCGCGGCTGGCGCCACACTGCGGCTGCGGCTGCCCACTCTGCCGTATGCGATCTCGTGTGGTCAGGTGGTGAAGAGCCAGCTGGAGCAGGTCGGGCTGAAGGTGCAGATCGACCAGCAGGAGTTCCCGGCGGCGTGGCTGACCACGGTCTTCAAGAGCGCCGACTACGACATGTCGATCATCGCGCATGTCGAGCCACGCGACCTCGGTGCGGTGTTCAGCCCGACGTACTACACGCGCTACAACGACCCCGAGCTGCAGCAGTACCTGGCCGCGGCCGACGCAGGTGACGAGGCGGCGCAGCTCGACAACATGAAGAAGGCCGGCCGGCGGCTGTCCGAGCAGGCTGCGGGGGACTGGCTGTTCCTGCTGCCGAACCTGATCGTCGCGGACAAGAACCTGACCGGTCTGCCGCAGAACGCGATCACCGAGAACTTCGACCTGTCCCGCCTCGCCCGGTCGTGACACCGTGATTCTTCGCCTGATCGAGCGCACCGCTGTGCTCTTGGTCAGTCTTGGAGTCAGCTCGGTGCTGGTGTTCGGTTTCATGGCCGTGCTGCCCGGCGACCCGGCCCGGGTCGCACTCGGCGTCAACGCGTCAGACGAGGCGGTGGCCGAGCTGCGACGCCAGTTCGGCCTCGACCGACCGCTCCCGACCCAGTACGTCGATTGGCTCGGCGGACTGCTCCGGGGCGACCTCGGTACGTCGTACGTGTCGAAGGCGGCGATCGGACCGCAGGTGTTCGACCGGCTCCAGGTGACGCTGCTACTGGTCGTGGCCGGGATGCTGATCGCACTGGTGCTCGCCGTACCGGCCGGAACGGTGATGGCAGCGCGCCACCGGCGACTGTCCGGGGTAGCGCTCTCGGCGCTCTCTCAGGTCGGTGTCGCGGTACCGGCGTTCCTGGCGGGCATTCTGCTGATCATGGTGTTCGCAGTGAAGCTCGGGTGGCTCCCGGCGAACGGGTGGACTCCACCGGCTGTGGACCCGGTTCAGTTCCTACGGCAGTTGGTGCTGCCGGCGTTGTCGCTCGGGTTGGTACAGGGCGCCGTACTGACTCGCTATGTGCGCAGTGCGGTGCTGGACGTGCTGCGGGAGGACTACCTCCGTACGGCGCGCGCTAAGGGGCTGCGGCCGTTTCCGGCGCTGTGGCGGCACGGTCTGCGCAATGCCGCCGTACCGGTGGTGACGGTGCTCGGTCTGCAGCTCGCAACGCTGCTGATCGGTGCTGTGGTCGTAGAACGCGTTTTCGTCATCCCTGGGCTCGGCAGCCTGCTACTGGATGGCGTGTCGCAGCGGGACCTGATTTTGGTGCAAGACGTAGTCATGGTGCTGGTCGTCGCCGTACTGCTGGTCAACTTCCTAGTGGACCTCCTGTACGTCGCTCTGGACCCGCGACTGCGGACGGGGTCGCGATGAGGCGCCTGAACCCGAGCCTGGTCGCCGGCGGCGTGATCGTCGGTGTCATCGCGCTGATGGCACTGCTGTCCTTCGTCTGGACGCCGTACGACGCGACGCTCGTCAACCCGTCGGGGCGGTTGGCCATGCCGTCGTGGGAGCACTGGTTCGGGACGGACAAGTTCGGGCGGGACGTGTTCAGCCAGATCATGGTCGGATCGCGGACCACGCTGTTCGTCGGTGTCGTCGCGGTGGGGGTGGCCGCGGTGATCGGCGTACCGCTCGGGGTGCTGGCCGCGATGACTCCGCGCTGGCCGAGTGAGCTGATCATGAGAACCAATGATCTGATGCTCGCGTTCCCAGCGCTGTTGCTGGCGATCATGTTCGGCGCGGTCTTCGGTGCGAGCACGCTCACCGCGATGGTTGCCATCGGCATCGCTTCGGTGCCGAGCTTCGCGCGGGTGATCCGGAGCGGCGCGTTGCAGGTGATGCGGACCGAGTACGTGCTGGCGGCTCGTGCTGCCGGCCGGAAACCGTTCCCGATCGCTGCTCGGCATGTTCTGCCGAACGTGACGAGCCTGATCACCGTTCAGGCATCGGTCTCCTTTGCGATCGCGGTTCTTGCTGAGGCCGCGCTCTCTTTCCTTGGGTATGGGACGCCGCCGCCGACGCCGTCGTGGGGTCGGATGCTTCAGGAGAGTCAGGAGTTTCTGTTCAGCGCTCCGCGGCTGGCGGTCTTTCCCGGGATCGCCATCGCCGTTGCCGTTCTTGGGTTCAACCTGCTCGGTGATGGGCTTCGTGACCGCTTCGATCCCAAGTTAGAAGATCGCCGATGACGCCCGACGTTCTCACTGTCCAAGGGCTCAACGTGTCCGTTCGCGACACCCAGCTCGTGTCCGATGTCGATCTGACGGTAGGGCCGGGGGAACGGGTCGGTCTGATCGGTGAGTCCGGTTCGGGTAAGTCGCTGACCGCTCTGAGCATCCTCGGCCTGCTCCCGGACGACGTCGTACCGTCTGGCTCGGTCCGGTTGACCGGCATCGATCACGACCTGATCGGCGCCGACGAGAGAGCGCTATCTCGGATCCGCGGCCGCGATCTCGCGATGGTCTTCCAGGAACCGATGACCGCGCTCAACCCGACCATGCGGATCGGTGATCAGATCGCCGAGTCGATGCTGATCCATCACACCCAGCCGACGCGAACCGCCGCTCGCGCCGCTGCCGCCGACCTTCTCGACCGCGTGCAACTCCCGGCCGACCTGCTGCGCGCCTACCCGCATCAGCTCTCGGGCGGCCAGCGTCAGCGCATCGTTCTCGCCATCGCCCTGGCCAACGACCCGGCGCTGCTGATCTGCGACGAACCCACCACGGCGCTCGACGTCACGGTCCAAGCCCTCGTCCTGGACCTCATCGTCCAAGGCGTCCTGGCCCGATCATCGGCCCTGCTCTTCATCACCCACGACCTGGCCGTCGTCGCCACCGTCTGCGAACGAGTCCTGGTCATGTACGGCGGCCGCGTCGTCGAATCCGGCCCCGTCCACGAGGTCTTCACCAACCCCCGCCACCGCTACACCCAAGGCCTCCTAGCCGCCTCCAACCTGGAAGCCGCCGCTCCCGCATCCGGTCGCACGAACCTCCAAGCCGGTACGGCGTCCCGCCCACGCCTCACCACGATTCCTGGAACCGTTCCCGCGGCCGGCCACTTCCCCTCCGGCTGCGTCTTCCGCAACCGCTGCACCCACGCCACCGACCTCTGCGCCACCACGCCCGCCTGGTCCGGCACCCCCACCACCGGCTACGCCTGCCACCACCCCGCCGGAGCCTCCCATGCCTGAGAGCCCCACACCTGCGGCAGCGGTTCAGGTGATCGACGTGGTCCGCGACTACCCGCGCCCCCGTACGTCGCTCCTACGTCCCGCTCCCGTCGTCCACGCGCTCCGCGGTGTCAGCCTGGAGGTCAAGCAGGGCGAACGATTCGGCATCGTCGGCGAATCCGGCTGCGGCAAGTCGACCCTGCTCCGCCTGATCGCTGCCCTCGACCGCCCGACCTCCGGCCAGATCCTTGTCGAAGGCAACGAGATCACCGATCTCCCGGAACGGCGGCTCCGGTTCCTCCGTGAGAACCTCCAGCTCGTCTTCCAGGACCCGATGAGCTCACTCGATCCCCGGATGCGCGTCCGCGACATCATCGCCGAACCCCTGGTCGTCCAAGGCCACCCCGCCTCCCGAGAACGCGTTCTCGAGCTACTGGATGCCGTGGGTCTCTCGAGCGACGCCGGAGATCGCTACCCGCACCAGTTCTCCGGCGGCCAGCGTCAGCGGATCTCGATCGCCCGCGCCCTGGCCCCGCGCCCCCGCATCCTGATCGCCGACGAACCGGTGAGCGCCCTCGACGTCTCCGTCCGCGCCCAGGTCCTGAACCTGATCTCCGATCTCGTCGACGAACTCAACCTCACCCTGATCTTCGTTTCTCACGACCTCTCCGTGGTCAAGCACGTCTGCGACCGCGTCGCCGTCATGAACGCCGGCCAGATCGTCGAGACAGGCCCCACCGGTGACGTGTACGCCGCGCCCCAGCACCCCTACACACAACGCCTGGTCTCCGCGATCCCGACGCTGGAGAGAGCGCTCTCCGGCGCCACCACCGCTGACCTGCTAGCGAAGGGAGAAACCGCGTGAAGTTCCCGTCCGGCCTGCCGATCGGTGAATCCTGGATCGAGGCACCCGCAACCGCCCCGGTGGTCTTCCCGTACGACAGTTCCACGATCACCGAGGCTCCAGTCGGCACCACGGATCTCGCCCGCCAAGCCCTCGACCACGCCGTCGCCGTCCGCGAGACCGTCGGCCGCCTCCCGTCGTACGTGCGCCGAAACGTCTTACAGGCAACGCATTCCGCCGTCCGTGCCGAGCGTGACGCGTTCGTCGATCTCCTCGTCCTGGAGACCGGCAAACCGCTCGTCGACTGCCGGGTCGAGATCGATCGAACCCTGCTCACCCTGGAGACTGCCGCCGAGGAAGTCGCCCGCCTGCACGGCGAGACCGTGCCGCTGGACCTTCTGCCGAGCGGCGAAGGGCTCCGCGGCTTCTGGGTCCGTAAGCCGATCGGTGTCGTCGTCGGCATCACCGGCTTCAACTACCCACTCCTTCTCGCCGCGCACAAGATCGCTCCAGCCTTTGCCGCTGGCTGCCCGATCATCGTGAAGCCGGCGCCGCAGACGCCACTCGCAACTCTCTGGCTCGTGCATTTCATGCGCTCCGCATTGCTCGAGAACGGGGCACCAGAGAGCGCTCTCCAGCTACTCACCGGCGGACCTGACGTCGGCGCGACCCTCACCACCGACAGCCGGATCGGAGCTGTCTCTTTCACTGGCTCGGCCGCCGTCGGTCACCAGATCGCCCGTGACGCCGCCCCCACCAAGGTCCTCCTCGAACTCGGTTCGAACTCAGCCCTGGTCGTTGCCGAGGATGCCGACCTCGACGCAGCCGCCGACGCCATCATCCGCGGTGGGTACTACGCCTCAGGCCAAGCCTGCATCTCGGTCCAGCGCGTACTCGCGGTCGAGTCGATTCGCCAACCCCTGCTGGAGAAACTCGGCGCCCGCCTGCCCGCAGTCGTCGTCGGCGACCCTCGCGATCCCGCGACCCGAGTCTCAGCCCTGATCGATCCCCGCTCGACCGCCCGAGTCCGCGAATGGGTCGACGACGCGGTCCATGCCGGCGCCACCGTCGCCTACGCCGCTGAGGGCGACACTCTCGGCCCGATCGTGCTGACCGATGTACCGTCCGGCCAACAAGCATGGGACGAGGAGATCTTCGGCCCGGTGATCGCGGTGCGTTCCGTTCCCGACCTAGAGAGCGCTTTCTCCAGCGTCAACGCCTCACGCTACGGCCTGCACGCCAGCGTCTTCACGGCCTCACTCGACACCGCGTTCACGGCGATCGACCAGCTCGATGTCGGGGGAGTGGTGATCAACGAGGTCCCCGGCTTCCGTTCCGATGTGATGCCGTACGGCGGCGTCAAGGATTCCGGGATCGGTCGTGAGGGTCCACGCTTCGCGATCGAGGAACTGACCACCACCCGGATGGCGATCATCCGCCCCCGCCCCTGAGAGGTGAACCGGCCATGACGGACTACGCGAACCTCTTCCGCCTCGACGGCAAGCACGCCCTGGTGATCGGCGCAGGCAGCGGCATCGGCCGAGAAAGCGCTCTCGCTCTCGCCGCCCACGGCGCTCAGGTCACCTGCGCCGACCGCGATCTCGCCGCCGCCGAGGCCACGGCCGCCGGAGCGGCGTACGCACTGGACATCCTCGACGACGACGCGATCACCCGAGCAGTCACCGAACTCGACCCCGTCGACGTCCTGGTCTTCACCGCCGCCACGAACGTCCGCAAGCGAATCCTCGACTACACCAACGACGACTTCGACCGGGTCGTCTCCCTCAACCTGCGGGCGTCCTTCCACCTGATCCGTGCCTTCGGCAAGGACATGGCCGAGCGGGGACGCGGCAGCATCATCGGCTTCAGCTCGATCCGCGGTACGACGGTCGAGCCCGGCCAATCGGTCTACGCAGCCACCAAGGCCGGCCTCGTCCAGCTCCTTCGCACCGCTGCTGCCGAGCTCGGCCCATCCGGCGTCCGCGCCAACGCCATCGCCCCCGGCGTCGTCGAAACACCACTGACCGCACAGATCAAGGCAAACCCCGCCTGGTACGACGCCTATGCGCAGAAGGGAGCGCTCTCCCGCTGGGCCCAACCCAGCGAACTCGCCGGCGCAGTCGTCTACCTCGCCTCAGACGCAGCCAGCTTCGTCACCGGCAGCGTCCTGGCCGTAGACGGCGGCTGGACCGCAATAGACGGCCGCTTCAACCCACCCAACTGACCCGACTCTGAGGAGAGCGTGGATGAGTCTCGCCGACCTGACCGCGACCGAGCTGCTTCGCCGCTACAGAGAGCGCTCTCTGTCGCCCGTCGAGGTACTCGAGGACGTACTCGCCCGGGTCGACCAACTCGAGCCACACCTCTGCGCCACCTACGCCCTCGATCCGGAGGGCGCCCGCGCCGCGGCCCGCGAATCCGAGGCTCGCTGGCGCGACAACACCGCCGGCCCACTGGACGGCGTACCGGTGACCGTCAAAGAGAACATCGCCACCCGCGGAACCCCAGTCCCACAAGGAACAGCGGCCACCGAACTCATCCCCGCCGCTGAAGATGCGCCGGCAGCCGCCCGCCTCCGCGCCGCCGGTGCGGTGATCTTCAGCAAGACGACGATGCCGGAGTACGGGATGCTCTCGTCGGGCGTCTCGACCTTCCACCCCCTGACCCGCAACCCCTGGGATGTCTCGAAGACAGCGGGTGGCTCAAGCGCCGGTGCTGCAGCCGCAGCTGCCGCCGGGTACGGCCCGATCCACGTCGGCACCGACATCGGCGGTTCGATCCGTCTCCCCGCTGGTTGGTGCGGTCTCGTCGGCCTCAAGCCCACCCACGGCCGGATCGCCGTCGGCAACCCATACCCAGGCAGAGCAATCGGCCCGCTCACCCGAACCGCGGCCGACGCAGCGCTAGCCCTCTCGGTGATGTCCGGCTACGACCCCCGCGACCACACGTCGTACCCACCACCACCCGAGAACGCGACGCTCCAGAACACGGATCTCGTGAACGCGGATCTCGAGAACGCGGCCAGCGCACCAGAGAGCGCTCTCCGCCCAGGTCTCCGCGTCGCACTCCTCCTGGACGCCGGCCTCGGCCTCCCGGTCGACCCCGAGATCGCCGCAGCAGTCTCTGCAGCCGCGGCCGTTCTCGAGAAAGCCGGCGCCATCGTCGAACCGATCGCCCCGATCATCACCCGCGAGATGCTCGACGGCCTCGACCGTTTCTGGCGGATCCGCTCCGCCACCGACATCGCCGCCCTCCCGGAAGAACGCCGCGCCAAAGTTCTCCCGCAGATCCTCGACTGGGTCTCCACCGCCGGCGAACTGACCGGCGCCGACGTCTTCCACGGCTACAGCCAGATGGGCGCGATGGCCGCCGCAGTCACCGCAGCCTTCAGGTCGCACGACGTGATCCTGTCTCCGGTCGCCCCGATCACCGCGTTCCCGGCCGAGCTCGCCTATCCCACCGACGACCCGGCCAAGCCCTTCGAACACATCGCGTTCACCGTTCCGTACAACATGTCCGCCCACCCGGCCACCACCCTGAACGCAGGCTGGTCCACGACCGGACTCCCCATCGGCGCCCAACTCGCCGTACCGCATCACCAGGACCTGACCGCCCTCGCCCTGGCGGGGTACCTAGACAGCGCTCTCTCGGACCACCGCCCCTGGCCGACCCAGCTCTGAGGCTGAGTGGCCAAGGGCTCGGCAACTACCGCGGGCTGCGGATGCCGTCGATGATCCGCGTCCAGTTGTCGCCGCCGTGGCCGTCCTCGATCGCACGGTGGTAATGCGCCTGAACCGCCCGCGGCAGTCCGACATCGACACCGGCGGCCTCGCTCGCTCCGACGATGTGGTCGGCCGTCGCGCCCATCATCGTGATGGTGCTCAGGTCTCCCGGGTACTTGCCGGCATCAATGTCCGCGCCGACGTTCTCAGCACCCGCGTCCAGCATCTCGGGAATACCGCGGACGGTCTGGAGCAGCTCCGGCAAAGCCTCGGCCGCGGTCACACCCGCCGTACCGAGTAGTGCCGTTGCATGCATCAGCGACGAAAGCGTCGTCAGGAACACATCGAGCTGAGCCTGGTACATGAGCTGCGCCAGTCCCGGGTCCTCGCCCAGATACCGCGGCGCACCGATCAAGGACAGCGTGGCCCGGTGCTGCTCGAGAACGGCGCTCGGGCCGCTGTAGTAGACGTACGCCTGATCGGTGCCGACCATCGGCGCGGGGATCATCACACCGCCAGTCAGGAACGTCGCGCCGTGCTTAGCTGCCCACTCCGCCGCCGAGCGAGTGCGATCGGGAGTGTCGGAGCTGAGGTTCACCACGGTTCGGCCGGCCAACGATTCAACGGCCGGTTCGAGAACGTCGTACATCGCCTGATAGTCGGTGAGGCTCAAGATCACGAGATCACTGGCCTCGACGGCTTCGAGCGGGGTCGCGGCGAGAACGGCGCCGTCGGCCACGACGCCGGAGGCGCGGGAAGAGGTCCGGTTCCAGACGGTCACCGGGTGTCCGGCCGCGAGCAGCGTGCGGACCATCGCCTGTCCCATCGGACCGAGGCCGATGAGGGTGACGGAAGTGCGGGACATGAGACTCCTTGGTTGTCTTGGTGGTCCTCTCCATGCTTGGCTGTCACTTGAGATCACGGAAGTACGCACTATTTACTGCGGTACTTACTTTTTGGTTAGTGGGGTTCAGATGACGAGGTCGGAGCGGCAAGGTCCGTACATCTGCGGTATCGACGCGGCCATGGACGTCGTGAGCGGTAAGTGGAAGGGCCTGATCCTCTGGGAGCTCGATGAGCACGGCATCCGCCGGTTCGCCGAGCTGCGGCGCGGGCTGCCCGGCGTCAGCGAGAAGATGCTGACCCAGCACCTGCGCGAGATGGAGCAGGACGGCCTCGTGATCCGGACCGTGTACGCCGAGGTCCCGCCGCGGGTGGAATATTCGCTGACCGACGAGGGCCGCGCCCTGAACGCCGCTCTCGCCCCACTCGGTCAGTGGGGATCGACGCGGATCCGCCGCCAGCAGATCCAGATGGTCGATCATCAGGACGCCGCGGCGATGCCCCGGCCCTGACATGGATCTCTATCGGTTCGAGCCGGCCAGCCGCATCATCACGCCGCTCGGCCCAGCCGTCACCGGTACTCCGCTCACCGGCGCGACCAACGGTGGACCTGGCGATCGAACGTATGTGGTCACCCGCGGACTTGCGCCATGCACCGTGGCAGAGATCGAACTGCACAACGATCCCGACATCAGCCGGCGAGTGAGCCTGCCGAACGGCCACGGCGGCTGGGGCATCGCCGTTTCGGGCTCGGCGGTGTTCGTGGGCACCTATCCGACCGCGAACGTGCACCGCTGGGATCTGCGCTCCGGAGCCGTCACCACCTTCGGCCGACTCGGCGAGGAAGAGTTCGTCTTCGCGCTGACGCTCGGTCCCGCCCACCGGATCTACGCGGGAACCTACCCCGGCGGAAAGGTGTACGAGCTCGACGAAGCCACCGGGACGACCCGTGACCTGGGCTCTCCCTTGCCTTCAGCAACCTATGTCCGCGCGCTCGCGGGCGACCCGGATCGCCGGGTGATCCACATCGGCACCGGCTGCCCGGCACGCCTTCTCACACTGAACCCTGCAACGAATGAGACGCAGGAAATACCGATCCCCGAACTGGCCGGCGAAGACTTCGTCTACTCCCTCGCGGTCACCGGCGATCTCGTTGCCCTCGGCACCGAACCCGGCGGTCTCCTGATAGTCACCGATCACCAGCACCACGTAATTGAAACCCACGAACGAACGATCGACGCGATCGCCGTCGACGGTCACATCGTCTGGTGCACCGGCCGGCCGAGCGGCTCCCTCTTCCGCTACGACACGGCGACCGGCCAACTCGATCGGGTCTGGACGCCGCTGCCAGGTCAAGAGACCCGGAGCCTCACGGTGGACACCGACGGCGTATCCGGAATCTCCGGCGGCGGACAATCCTGGCGCTGGTCAGCCGATAGCGCGACCGTCATCGACCTCGGCCAACGAGGACTTCCCGCCCACGTCGAACCGCCGCAATCCCTGTGCACACTGGGAGACGAGGTCCTGGTGGGCGGCAACTTCGGGCTCTGCGTCCATCGGCCGACCGACCGGAGCATGCGCCGGTACGTCGTCGACGGCGAACCCAAGGCGATGGTGTCGACCGGCGACGCCGCCTACCTCGCGCTCTATCCCGGCGCCACGATCTGCCGCTGCGACGCCGACACCCAGCAGATCAGTCGCGTCGGAAAGATCGGCGGCCTGTCGAACCGTCCTCGCGACATCGCCTGGTCCCCTGACGACGATCTCGTCCTGATCGTCACCCGAAACCAGTACGGCCATCGTGGCGGAGCGCTCGCCGTCATCACTCCAGCGACCGGGACGATCGAGCGGTACGACGACCTCCTCCGAGATCACGCTCTCGCCTCCCTCGCCCTCCGCCCCAGCAGTCCGCACTCCACAGACAGAACCGTGATCATCGGCAGCGAGACGATCGCGGACGGGTTGCAATCACTCGGTACGAATGCACTGCTCGCAGGGTTCGATCTCGCGAAACGACAACTCTCGTGGACCTGGCAGCCGCTGGACGAAGTCACGCAGTACACAAGTCTGGCCTGGCACCGAGACCTCCTGTACGGCGTAACTCGCGACGGCCGTCTGTTCGCAGCCGCACCCGAAACGCAGCAACTCGTCCGGCTCGGCCAGGTCGACGCGGAGGAGCCGGGCCGACTGGTATCGGTCGACGATCGGCTGTACCTCGCGACCGAAGACGCAGTACTGCAGATCGAAGCAGACCTGTCGACCTCGACGATCCTGACCGGCCTGGCCAGTGAGTGGCACAACTCCCCGCAACTCGCCGCGGACCCGACGACCGGTGCCCTCTACGCCTGCGGCCGCGCAGCTCAGCTCCAGACGAACTTGCCGTAGACCGAGACCGTCGTACCGATCGGGGTCTCATCGAAGATGTGATGGATCTCCGGACGCAGGACACGGACGCAGCGGTGGCTGGCCGGGTACGGCTTGATCAGCGAGTTGACGCGAGATCCGTGCAGCGCGATCCCCGGGCGATCCTTGAGGAAGTAGATCGAGTCGTACATGTACGCGTCGTCGTACAGGCTGCTCTCGTGCGCGCCGGCCCACTTGCGCCACACCTTGCCGGTGCGGTTCGGGGTGTCGTAGCCGGAGGCGCCGGTCGAGATCCAGACGATCCGCTTGTACTGCTTGCCCACGATTTGGTACAGGATCTGGCAGGTCTTGTTGACGTAGATGCCGTCCGCGCGCGTCGGCGTCGGCTTCGCCGTTGCGTTGATCACCGAGTAAGCGTCGTCCAGCGTCAGACCCTTGCGGCTGATCGGCAGGCCTTGCGTCTCACGCCAGGCACACAACGCCTGCCGGGCCCGCACGGTGATCTTGCCGTCGGCGTCGCCGACCGGGTAGCCGAGCTTCTCCAGTTTCTGCTCCACCTTCAACGCGTAGTACTGCGCGTTGTGCGGATTCTTCGGCTTCGGCGTGGGCTTCACCGTCGGTTTGACCGTGGGCTTCGCGGACGGAGTCGGCGTGCTGGCCGGGGGAGAGGTCGTCGTGCCGCCGGCACTGGGAGTCGGCGTGGTCGCCGGCGTTCCCGTCTCGCTGGCAGCCACATCGGCGCAGCCGGTCAGGACGATCGACAGAACGACGGCACCGGCCACTAGACCATGTCGACGAGACATGATTCCCCTCTCCCTCGAGCACCTTCAAGAGTTGCAGAACCACGCCGAGTGAGCGCGCAGCGACCCGCCGAGATTAGTCGGCCGGGGGAGGCACCGTCGTGTGGTTGCGGTCCGCCGTCACCGAACCGTTGTCATGGGCCCCAGAGCGAGCCCTCGTCCTGCCAGACTGGGCCGATGGAGTTCCGCATCCTCGGCCCGCTCGAGATCGTCGTCGACGGACGTGTGATCCCCGCGCTGGCGCCGCGTCTGCAGACGCTCCTCGCGACCCTGCTCTTGCGTCCGCACCGCGTCGTCCCGGTGGATGAACTGATCGACCGGCTCTGGCCGGAGGACACCCAGCCCGCGAATCCCAAGGCCTCACTGCACACCTATGTACGGCGCCTCCGCGAGATCGTCGGAACAGACGTTCTCCAGACTCGTGGTCAGGGGTATCTGCTGGCCGCTGAGCCCCGAGATCTCGTGATCTTCCGTTCAGCCGTGGCCGAGGCTGCGTCAGATCCTGCTCGCGAGATCATGCATCTCGAGAGAGCGCTTGATCAGTGGCGCGGGAGAGCGCTCTCTGTGGATCCGCATGTGGCTGTGGGGCTGAACGAGGAGCGGCTGGCCGCGACCGAGCAGTACTACGCCGCCCGGCTGGCCCGCGGTGATCATGCTGAGGTTCTGCCCGATCTCCAGACCCTCGCCGCGCAAGAACCGCTGCGCGAACGCCTCGGCGGTCTGCTGATGACCGCGCTCTATCGCTGCGGACGCCAGATCGAGGCGCTCTCGGCGTACGACGCGATCGCGGCTCGGCTCGCGGACGAGTTCGGCCTCGACCCCGGCGACGAACTCCGCCAACTGCGTCAGGCGATCCTCACGTCCTCCCTTGAGGCGGCCGCGGCACCCGATGACTGGCATCCGCAGAACCAGCTCCCGCTCGACGTCCGCCAGCTGATCGGCCGGGACAGCCTG
Organism: Kribbella albertanoniae; assembly: GCF_004348455.1. Taxonomy (GTDB): domain Bacteria; phylum Actinomycetota; class Actinomycetes; order Propionibacteriales; family Kribbellaceae; genus Kribbella; species Kribbella albertanoniae. The sequence goes on along the minus strand of NZ_SMKA01000016.1, from coordinate 38,360 downwards.
GTGGCCGAGGTCTCGAAGCTGATCTGCACGACCGATGGCGTACCGGTAGTGGTGCTGTCCGGCGCCCCGGGAGTCGGAAAGAGCGCTCTCTGCGTTCGCGCCGCGCATCAGCTGGTCGAGCAGTTCCCCGACGGTCAGTGGTTCGTGCGGCTCCGGGGAGCGTCGGGACAGCCGCGCCGCCCGGGCGACGTACTGGCTGAGCTACTGCGTTCCTCGGGCGTCGATCCGTCGGTGATTCCCGACGATCTCGATGACCGGGCCGCCATGTTCCGCGCTCGGCTCGCTGATCGCAGCGTTCTCCTGGTACTCGATGACGCTCGCGATGCGGCTCAGGTCCGCCCGCTGCTGCCCGGTCGGGCCGGGAGCGCCGTTCTCGTGACGAGCCGGAGCGCGCTGGGCGGCCTGATCGCGCTCGACGGCGCCATCGGCCTCCGTGTCTCGACGCTGACCGACGACGACAGCGCCGTACTCATTCGTTTGTTGCTCGATGCAACTGATGACGATGCCGTCCGTGAGCTGGTGGCGGCGTGCTCCGGTCTGCCGCTGGCGCTCCGGATCGCGGGCGCCAACGCAGCGCGTGGCTCGATCGCCGAGTACGTCGCCCGGATGCGAACCGCCGGCGCCCTGCCCACGCTGACCATTGACGACGAAGTCGCAGTCAGTGCTGCGTTCCAAACGTCGTACGAACTCCTCGAACCCGCGGTCCAGCGCGGCTTCCGCCTGCTGTCCCAGTTCCCCGGCGCCGAATTCGGTCGCGACGCAGCCGCAGCACTGGTCGGCGCCGACCACGAACTCGTCGTCTCCAGCCTCGAAGCCGCGAGCTTCCTGGAGCCGGTGGGCGACGACCGCTACCTGATGCACGACCTCGTCCGGGAGTACGCCGGACTGCTCGGCCCGCCCGACCTCGACGCCTGGAACGCCTTGTGCAGCTGGTATGTCGGTACGGCGAACGCCGCGATCAACCAGTTGTTCCCGGCCGCGGTCCGGCTGCCGATCACGACGTACGACGGCGTTGTCACCGGCGACCCGGAGGCCTGGCCGGCGGAGAGCTGGCTGGAGGGGGAGCTCGCCAACATCGAGGCGATCGCGACCGAAGCCCTGCGGATCGGCCCGACCGAGGTCGTTTGGCTGCTCGCGGACATCGTCCGGCCGTACTTGTACGAGTACAGCCTGATCGGCCTCTGGCGCAGCCTGGTCGAACTCGGCGCAGCCGCCGGGCCTGACGCCCGCGGTCGGGGCGCGATCGAGCACGCGCGCGGCGTGCTCGCCCGGATCACCGGCGACGCGGTGAGCGCCATCGAGCACAGCACTCAGGCCATCGAGCTGTACCGCGAGAGCGGGTTCACGCTGGGAGAAGCCGCGCTGCTGTGCAATCTCGGCGTCGCCTACAACGACCGCGGTCAACTGCGAAAGTCGTCGGAGCTGCTCGCGGAGGGGATCGCTCGCTTCCGCTCTCTCGGCGAGACCGCGCGGCTGCCGGTCGCGTTGCTGAACCAGTCGCTGAACTACCTGCATCTCGGCCGGTTCCGCGAAGCCATCGAGTGCGCGACCGAATGCCTCGACCTGTCCGCCGGGAAGAGCTGGATCGCCCGCGTCAACCGGGCGGCTGCGTACACCGACCTGGGGGAGTACGAGAAGGCCGAGGCCGACCTGGCGCTGGTGCCTGGGGAGAACCGCCTCGACGTGATCGGCTGGCGGTTGTCACTGGCCGAACTCGACCGCAGCCGCCAGGACTACCCGGCCGCTCTGGCGCACGCCGCCGAGGCACTCAAGAGCAGCCACGAGATCACCTCGCGCTACCACGAGTGCTTCAGCCGGCTCGTGATCGGCGAGATCCACCTGGCCGCGGGCGACGTTCCCTCCGCTCGCGCGTCCTTCGACCAGGCCGAAACGACGGCTCGCGAGGCCGGCTACGGCACGATGCTGGCCGAGGCTCACAGCTGGCAGGCATGCTGCATCTTCCGCGGGGGAGACCCAGGGAGCGCTCTCGAACTAGCGCTGACCGCGCTGGCTGAGCTCCAGGCCGTGGAGTACGGCGTCGGCCAGTACCACGTCAACGCCCTGATCGCCGACTGCTACCGCGCCCTCGGCCACCCCGACCAGGCCGCCGTACACCAGTCTGCTGCGGACGACTTCCGGCAGCAGAGCGGCTACATTCCGGTCTAGAGACCCAGGTCGCGCAGGAACTCCGGCTTGTACGCCTGCATCACGACGTACCGCGGGTCCGGCACCTCCATACCCGCGTTCTTCGCCTCGTCACTGGCCTCGTCATGAGCCCCGACCGGCACACTCGGATCCGTCCACTCCTGCTCGGCCGCATTCCACCGAGTCACCGTGTACTCAGCCGTCAGGTTGTCGTCGGCAACAAGCTCCTTGACGGTCCGCTCCGCCTCCTGAGCATCCTCCAGAGTCTGCGTGTACAGCAGCATCCGGTTCCCGTCCCGCGTCACCGTCACCTGACTCCCGAGCCGCTTCCGCGCGTCGTCATCCAGATCCAGCGCCCGCAACCGATCCCAGAACGTCAACCCGTGCTCGTCATTCCCCAGCACGACCTCAACCCGAAACTCATCCGCCATAAATCACACCCTACAGACAGCCAACTCCGCCCCCGCGCGCAACCGGGCCGGACCCCAGGCCAGGTCGACTGAGCTCTGCAATGCCGCCGCCCCGCAGCATCTCTTGTACTTCGCCTCGGACCCGCACCAGCACGACTGATTGCGTCCCGGCGGCCAGGCAATCCCAGTGCCGTCGTCCCGAGGCCACTTGATCGACGTGAGGCTGTATCCAGATTCCTCGAACAGCGGCTGGGCCTCCTCGATCCGGTCGTGGAAGAAGGCAATGGTCCGGTGCATGACAAGGACAGGCTCGTTGAGTCGGCGCAATCCGCGCTCGACCCCGTGGTAATAGTCCACGATGCTGTCGAGGCTGATACGCACCGGCCACGCCCCACGGGCGGCAAGGAGTTCCGACCGGCTCCAGACGTGAACCTGCCCGTGACTGATCCGCGGCTCTCGCAGGAGGTCGAGCACATCCAAGTAGAGGTTGGTGCTCTCGACCGCCCCGACGTCGGCCCGCGCTTCAAGGCCGTCCAACCTGATGCCCAGCGCATGCTTCATCCGACGTCGGCCGCTGAGCAACACTTCCGCCCACCCTGAGTAGCGGCCCTCATCGTCACTCAGCCCGCTGAACCCCTGTGAGTACAGGATCAGCGCCTCCACATACTCACCCCGTCGTTCGTGGGTGTTCCCTGCTCGCCACAGCCGCTCCACATCGGAGAGATCGTCGGGCGGCAGGCCTTCTTCGTCGTCGTAACAATCGAAGTCGTCAGTCAGTAAGTCATCCATGCTTGGAACATATTGAGATCGCCCCCTTCGCCGACCGATGACTTTGCTGCCTGTGGACAACCGACTCTTCTGCCTGCCCCCCGGGGGTACGACACCGCTCCTGCCCGCACCAACCGCCGCGCGCCACCGTCTGCCCACCAGCACGCCTGAGCGGTGCGGCGTCGCACTCGACGTCGGTAACGACACGTAGTGGTACCTACGAGGTGATCCGGCCGCCGGTCCTCAGGCGTGACCGGCACTCGACGGGTCGACTACTACGTGTCGTTACCGACCGATCCTCCGAAGAACAGGACATATAGGTCCACTGGGTGTCCGATTCACGCTCACCGTTGGCGGTCCGGTGTCGCCGGCATGCGTATACGTCCTGTCGGTCGGAGGATTCGGCCAGCCGCGGCGATCAGTCGGCAACATTTGGCAGAGCAGAATGGGGTTGTGGTGATCGACTAGAGTTCTTAGTCATGGAGCTCAGGCACTTGGAACACTTCGTGGCCGTCGCTGAGCAGAAGCACTTCACGCGCGCGGCCGAGGCGATGTCCATCTCGCAGTCCGGTCTGTCCGCCTCGATCCGCGCGCTCGAACGTGAGCTCCGCGCCTCGCTCTTCGTCCGCAACACCCGCAGCGTCGAGCTCACCGAAGCGGGACGCGCGCTCCTCTGCGAAGGCCGCCGTACCCTCGCCGCAGCCGAGGCCGCTCGCGACGCAGTCGCCGCAGTCCAAGGCCTTCTCCGCGGTCACCTAACCGTCGGCCTAGAGCAGTGCCTCGGTGTGGTCGACGTACCAGCCCTCCTCGCGAAGTTCCGCTCCGCCTACCCCGGCGTCGAGATCGAGGTCCGCCAAGGCGGCTCCACCCCAATGCTCGACGAACTAGCCTCCGGCCGCCTCGATCTCGCCTTCGTGGCCACCGCCGGTGACCCGGTCGACGGACTCGACCTCCGCTCACTGTCCCGCGAGCCGATGGTCCTCGTCTGCGCCCCGGATCACCGCCTGGCCGCCGGTCGCCCCGTCTCTCTGGACGACCTAGCAGGCGAGTCGTTCGTCGACTTCGACCGGACCTGGGGCGCCCGCACCATCTCCGACCGAGCCTTCACCACCGCCGGCGTCGCACACCCGGTCACCATCGAGGTGAACGACGTACACACTCTCCTAGCCCTGGTCGCTCACAACCTAGGCGTAGCCCTGGTCCCCGAGCGCATCGCCGCCAAGCGCGGCGACCACTGCACCGTCCCCCTCACCCCCGGCAGCGCCGCCGACTGGCAGGTCTCCGTAGCCGTCCCCACCGGCACCGCCGCCTCCCTGGCAGCCGACGCCCTCCTCGGCATGCTCCCCACAACCGCAGTCCACAACTGATCGCCACAGCGGCGCCGCTAGTGTTGCGGGCGTGGCGAGCAAGCATGATTCCCAGCCAGTGTCGGCCATCACCACCGCTCTGATGGAGCGGTTCATGAATCGTGACGTGCCACGCCCGTCGCGCCGGAGACCTCGCCGCGACGATGTCGTCACCTATCAGGTACGCGTTGAGCTCGAGGAGACCGAGCCGCTGTTGTGGCGGCGGTTGGAGCTCGCCTCCGACCTGTTCTTGAACGAGGTCCACGACATCATTCAGGTCGCCTTCGGCTGGACCGACAGCCACCTGCACGAGTTCGCGTCGGGCGCGGCGTACTACGACCAGACGAGCGAGCATTACCTGTGCCCGTTCCAGGTCGAGGAAGGCGAGACCGGCGTACCGGAGAACGAGGTGCGCCTCGACGAGGTCCTGGTTGAGCAGGGCGACGAACTGCTCTACCTGTACGACTTCGGCGACGACTGGATGCACGTCATCAAGCTCGAATCCGTGCAGCCGCGGGTTGAGTCCGCTCCCCGAGCCCACTGTGTCGACGGCCGGCGTCCCGGGCCGTGTGAGGACTGCGGAGGGGTAGACGGCTACGAGCAGATCTGTACGGCGATCGACCCCAGCGATCCGGGCAGCGCAGCCGCAATCGCTGACTGGGTCAGCCGGTTCGGCGCCGGTGCCGATCCCAGCCAGTACGCGCCGACTCCGTTTGATCTCGAAGCCATCAACGAGATGCTTGCTGTGGCCGGCACCAAGCAACCAGCGCTCGCCGGACCGCTCGAAGGGCTCGTCAACGCGATCCGCTCGACACCTGAGCGACGGAAGTTCCAGCAGTTGATCGCCAGAGCCGGCTTGGACCAGCCGATTGATATCGACGCAGCTACAGCCGCCGAGATGGTCGCGCCGTACTCCTGGCTGCTGAACCGCGTTGGCACCGACGGCATCAAGCTGACCAGCGCCGGCTACCTACGGCCCGCCGACGTGGAAGCCGCGATGGCTGAGCTCGGCCTGGGCGATGAATGGATCGGCAAGGGCAACCGCGAGGTCCAGACGCTGCCCGTACTGACCCTGCGGGAGACCGCGCAGATGCTGGGCCTGGTGCGCAAGTACAAAGGAGCTCTCGTCCTCACACCGCGTGGGCGCGCGGTTCGCCAGGATCCCCTCGCGTTGTGGTGGCATGTGGCCGAACACCTGCCACCGACCAAGCGAGAGCCCTACAACACCCAGGCCGGGCTCATCGTCCTGGTCGCACTCGCCGCGCGATCCTACGCTGACTCTCACTCGACGGTCGCGAGTTTGCTCACCGCGCTCGGCTGGGGGTTCAACGACGGCAGGCCGATCAGTTCAACGATGGCGAGTGAAGCCGCTTGGGATACCCAAGCGGTGCTGCGTCGCATCGGAGCCGTGGCCCGCGAGCGACGGTTCAGCGTGCCCGACCTACCGACACCGGAAGGCGTGACCTTCGCCCGAGCCGCCTTGCGCACCTGGCCGAGCTGACCCGAGCGCCGTACCAATCAAGTGGTACGGCGCTCAGATCGTCGGTGTCACCAGGCGTAGTCCTCCGGGGCGGTCTTGTAGCCCGGGAAGATCTCGTCGAGCTTGGCGAGCGCCTTGTCGTCGAGCTTCACATCGACCGCCCGTACGGCGGACTCCAGCTGCTCCATCGTCCGCGGCCCCACGATCGGCCCCGTCACCGCCGGCTGGTGCAGCAACCACGCGAGCGCCACGTCGCCCGGCTCATGCCCGAGCTCATCCGCAAACGCCTCGTACTGCTCGATCTGCGGCCGCAACCTCTCGAGCGCCTCTTTCGCGCGCCCCTCAGTACGCCGTACACCCTGGTTCTCCTTGCGGATCACGCCACCGAGCAGCCCACCCTGCAGCGGCGACCACGGGATGACGCCGAGCCCATACTCCTGCGCAGCCGGCAGCACCTCCCGCTCGACATCGCGAACGATCAGGTTGTAGATCGACTGCTCGCTGACGAGCCCGTTGAAGTTCCGGTTCGCCGCAGCCGCCTGCGCCTGCGCGATGTGCCAACCAGCGAAGTTGCTGCTCCCGGCGTACAAGATCTTGCCCTGCTGTACGGCGACCTCGATCGCCTGCCAGATCTCGTCCCAAGGCGTCGCCCGGTCGATGTGGTGGAACTGGTACAGGTCGACGTAATCCGTCTGCAACCGCTTCAGACTCGCGTCGAGCGCCCGCCGAATGTTGAGCGCCGACAACTTGTTCGTGTTGGGCCAGTCCGACCCCATATCCCCGTAGACCTTCGTCGCGAGCACCGTCTTCTCGCGGTTCTTGGGATCCTTGGCAAACCACTCGCCGACGATCTCCTCGGTACGCCCCGGATAGATCGCACGCCCGTACCCGTTGGCGGTGTCGAAGAAGTTGATGCCCTTCTCATGGGCCGCATCCATGATCGCGTGCGAGTCCTCGACGCTCGTGTGCGGCCCAAAGTTCATCGTGCCCAAACAGATACGGCTGACAGTGAGGCCGGTCCGGCCAAGATGAGTGAATTCCATACCTTCCAACCTCCTCCCCACCGGGCCAGCTGTCCAACAGGAGAATCCACTCAGTCCAATCACCACACGTTCTAAGTCCCGGGAGCGAAGACGGGCCTCCGATCCGTATCCGCCATCAACTCGTCATCCGGTACGCCGATGTTCTGGGCGGCCGTCAACAGCCACTTGCCGTCCTCCTTGGCCAGGATCCATAACGGCGAACCCACGTCCGGCCCGTCCGGCGTCTCGTAGATCTGGCGCAGCTTGACTGCGGCAACGTCGGGGCGGATGAACATCAGGTGCTCCAGTTCGAACCTGACTGTCGTGTCCTTCATCGCGCCGGGAAGCACCTGATGGGTGAATTCCGAGATCGCATCCCGACCGAACAGGCGCTTGCCGCCGCCCGTCGTCCAGATCGCGTCAGCCCGGAACAGGCTGAGAAACTCCTCGGGAAGCTCGTTGTTCTGGGCGTGCTCAACCGTAGCGATCACCTGCATGATTGCTTCGATCTCAGCTTCGCGTGTCTGTGTGTCGATGTCCGTTGTGCTCATGAAGGAAACCCTGATACCTCAACTGTGCTTGAGGTCAACGCCGTACTGCGTGTCGTTGGCGGGCCTGGTCAGCTGATCAAGCCGTCGCGGCCGAGCTGATCGAGTTGGGAGCGGTAGAGATCCAGGTCGTAAGGCTCGTTGCGCAGTGCGGCGTGGACATGCCCCACGACCAGCCTTCCGATGGCGTGCAGAATGTCGTGCCTGTCTTCGCCGGCATCGCGGAGCCTGCGCGCCGTCTCCCACACCTCAGGCGGGTCGTTGGCCCAGAGTTGGTTCACGACGATCTCATGCATCACGAGATGCAACCGCGGATTCACGCCATCGATCTCACCCTCGAAATCAGGATCCTCAAGCGCGTCGTGGTACTCGGGATGTTCGCCCTGGATCAACAGGCTCCGCTCGTCCTCCGAGTCCGGGTCCAGGTCGACGAAGTCCTCGTCCCCGATCCGGACGTCGACGTACGGCATCGCAAACAATCGACGCTCGGCCGCATCGTCCAGATCACCACCGACCGGAGCAGGCCTAGCCACCACCGCCGGTCCACCTGGCCGCCCAGGCTGCCGCTTCGAACGCTTGCTCGGCTTACGCCCACGACTCTTAGGCATAACCCCACTCTCCCAAGCCCACCGTGTACTAGCCAACCTCTCGCCGTACGACGCGCCGCGGGCACAGGTGCGGTCCTGCTGACGTCCTAGTCTCGTCCCCATGGCGACCACCACGTTCGACGTCGGCGGATACGAACTTGCAGCTGAGATCGCGGGGGAGGGCTCGCCAACAGTCGTCTTCGTCTCCGGCGCGGGCGGCGGCCGAGACTCCTGGGACGCAGCCATCGCCGTACTACGATCCTCGACAACCCGCCTGACCTACGACCGCGCCGGCATCGGCGACAGCGAGACACCGGATCTGTCGCCCCGCACACTTGGCGCCGCTGCGGACGAACTGCGGGGGTTGCTAGCTGCGGCCGACCTCCCAGGACCGCTCATCCTGGTCGGCCACTCACTCGGCGGCCTGATCGCCCTCATCTACGCGTCGCAATGGCCCGTCGCCGGCCTGGTCCTGGTCGACACCTCCGACATCCACCTGAACCTGGACGTCGACAACCCCATCCTCACCGCCGCGGACGGCAACCTGACCTTCGCCATACCTGCCAGCGTCGCTGACGTCACCCGCAGCAGACGTCCCCTCGACATCCCCAGCATCGTCATCGCCAGCCGCCCCGGCCACTGGCTAGAAGACGACACCATCGACTTCACCCGCTGGCACCCCTTCACCCCCACCGAACTGGACAACCGCTGGCAAGCCCATCAACAATCCCTAGCCGCAGACCTAGGCGCCACCCACAAGGTCGCCCGCCACGGCGGCCACACCATCCAATCCGACGACCCAACCATCGTCGCCGACTCAATCGACACTCTCGTCGACCTCGCCCGATGACGGCCGACGAGGTGATGGCTGACGCTCAACTCATCTGGAAGTACCACCAGATGAACCACGTACGGCGCCCTGCCGACATCGGCATCGGCCTCGGCAGCCACGACCTCGGCGTCGCGACCTTCGCCGCCCACCTCTTCCACCAAGGCCTGTTCCCGACCCTCGTCTTCACCGGAGGCAACAGCCCAAGCACCGCCGCTTACTTCCCGCGCGGCGAAGCGATCCACTACCGCGACCACGCCATCAAACTCGGAGTGCCCGCGACCAACATCCTGGTCGAACCCCTGGCGATGAACACAGGCCAGAACATCGCCTTCACCCGCGACCTCCTCGCCGGTACGGCGGTCAAGTCCGTGCTGCTCATCTCGAAGCCCTACATGGAACGCCGAGCCTTCGCGACCTGCAGGAAGATCTGGCCGGATGTACAGGCGACCTGTGTCTCCGATCCGATCGACTTGGTCAGCTACATCGACACGATCGGCGATGCCGGCCTCGTGCTCTCCATGCTGGTCGGAGACCTGCAGCGCGTCATCGACTACCCCGCCCGCGGCTTCGCCATCGAGCAGAAGGTCGCGCCCGACGTACTGTCTGCCTACGAACGCCTGATCGCCGCCGGCTACACGAGCCGACTGGCGACCTGAGGCCCTGGAGCGGTCGACGCCGACTGCATATACCAGGCCTGGCTTATATAAGTGGAGACCGGTATTATCCTGGTTCTACGCCGCCGAGCCCGCGCCGCTGAGCGAGGTCGACGTACTGATCAATCAGCGAAGGAAACATGACATGAAAGAGGTCTTGGACGAACTGGCCGCCGCGCATCGCGCTATGGGCAAGGGCAGTTTGCCCGCCGGCGACGCGTACACCATCGAGGTACGGCGGCGCTACGCAGCGCACGTCGACGACGTCTGGGACGCCCTGACCAGCCCCGAACGCCTGCATCGCTGGCTGAGGCCGGTCACCGGAGATCTGCGGCTCGGCGGGAAGTTCGAGTTGGACGGTGGTGAGCACGGCGAGATCCTCCAGTGCGAACCGCCGAGGCTGCTCAAAGTGTCCTGGCTCTACGGACCGGAAGCCGACGCTTGGCCCGGCACAAGCGAGGTGGAAGTGCGCCTAGCCCCGGGCCCGACCGGCGACACCGAATTCGAGCTGATCCACGCAGCGGTCCTCGAGGAGCCCCTCTTCCCGACCTACGGCCCCGGCGCCGGCGGTGTTGGCTGGGACCTGGCTCTCCTCGCACTGGCCCGGCTGTTGGCCGATGGCAAGACCGCCAACCACGACGAGGTCCACAAGTCGCCCGAAGTGCGCGAGTTCATCCGCCGCAGCGCCGCAGCCTGGGGCGAGGCTCACCTAGCCGCCGGCGTCGAACCGGACCACGTCGCGGCCGCCGTCGAAGCCACCACCAAGTTCTACGCACCCGACGCGCCATGAAGTACTCCAACTCAATCGAGATCGCCCTGCCGCTAGAGAAGGTGGCCCAGCTACTCGCCGACCCAGCACACATACCGAAGTGGCTGCGCGGCGTAGTGCTGCACGAGCCGCTGAGCGGGATCCACGGGCACCTCGGTACCAAGTCGCGAGTCGTAATGCAGTCGGGAAAACGGACGATCGAATGCACCGAAACGATCACCCGCCGCGACCCAACAGACCTGCACGACATCCCGAAAGGCATCGCCGTCCACTTCGCCCGCGAGATCGTCGGCGCAGGCATGTGGAGCGACACACACGACCGACTAACCGAAGCCAGTCCGACGACAACGCTCTGGGAGCAGCACAGCGAATACCGCTTCAGCAACCTGCTGATGCGACTGCTCGGCCTCCTCATGCCCAGCGCTTTCCACAAACAGTCGCAACAACACATGCAAGACTTCAAAGCCTTCGCCGAACAGGGAAAAGACGTCCGCGAAGAGAAGAAGTGATCGTTGCTATGGGCAAGCGGTGAACGGCGCCAGGGCCTCACGCAACGGCGGGTAGATTCGGCGTGGCCAGTTGTCGACCACGGCGGAGTTCAGCGGTCCGATCCGGTTAGAGGGACGGAGTTACGACCACGGTGACGTACAGACCTTGGTTCAGGCCCTGTACGCCGAGCAGGTCGGAAGGTACGGCTTTGCGGACTCACCGGACGCCCGGGCTGTCAGCGACTACGTCGTACCGCAGGGGCTGCTGCTCGTGGGCTACACACCGACCAGCGATCCAGTGGGATGCGGCGGCTACCGGACCTACGATCGAGACGAGCGATTGGTCGAGGTGCGGAAGATGTTCGTCCAGCCCGACCACGGTGGCCAAGGCCTCGGGTGGAGGCTCCTGCACCACCTGGAACAGCACGCAGTCACCGAATCTCGAGCGCAGGTCGTCTCCGACCGCATATGGCACCTCCCACACGGCGATCGTGTCGATGGCAGACCCTGCCGCGGCGGCCTCCAGCGCCAACGCACCGCCAGAGGACGCCCCGAACACGTGCGCCGAGCCACCAGCCTCCGCGATCAACGCATCCAGGTCTTCGATCTCCCGCTCCACGGCGTAGGGCTCGGTGAAGCCGCTCGCGCCGCGTCACCGACGGGCATAGTTGTAAACCGTGAAGTGCTCGGCGAGAGCAGGTGCCAAGGGAGCGTTCTCGGCTCCGTCGTCCAGTCCGCCGCCTACCAGGACGACAGCCGGGCCGCTTCCCTTCCGGTCGTAGGCGATGGTGGTGCCATCGTCTAATGTCACGCAAAAGGCCATCTCGTTCATCTCACATCTCCGTTCGAGAGGTTTGTCTCATCGCCTGAGCAGCGTGCCGACGACGGCCACGGTGCGCGACCACCGCGCCCTTGCGATCACGGCCGCCACGACGAGAAGGGCGAGCGCCAGCCAAGGGCTCTTATCGAGCACGAATTGATCCGTGATGACAGCACCGGTCAGCAATGCCGCCAACCCGAGACTGGCCAGGCCCGCCAGAGCCGGGATCAGAAGTCCAACCCCTCCCGAGACCTCCAGCGCTCCGACCAGGTACCGGAGCCACTGGCCAGCCCCGATGTCGGCGAACATGTCCACCATGACCGGGTCGCCGGCGAGCTTCGAGATTCCGCCGCCGGCGATTGTCGCCGCCAGCGCGACGTGCAGAATCCAGACCCCGATGCTGATCGCCCGCCCGGGCGTGTGCGCAACGGTTTCCGAGTTGTTCTTGGGGATGGTGCTCATTCGACTCTCCTTGTCGTGTCCGGGCCTGGTACCGGTGATGGCGTTGGCCGAGTGGGCCGGGTTGTCGGAGTTGATCTCGACCCAGTGCTCGTAGCGGCATCTACTTCTTGTTGCGGTAGAGGACCATGGTGATGGGACCGAACACCGCGACGAGAAGTACGGACGAGACGAGCACCCAGCCGATTTCCCCGGCCGGCACCGAGCCGTGCATCAGGCCGCGTACCACGGTCGCCAGGTGGGTGATCGGGTTGACCTCGACGACCGCCTGAAGCCATCCGGGCATCGTCTTCGGGTCCACGAAGATGTTGCTCACGAACGTCAGCGGGAACATCAGCATCATGCTGACTCCCGCCACCGAGTTCGGCGTGCGCAGGATCAGGCTGAGCATCGTCCACAGCCACGACAGGCAGAACGAGAACACCAGCAGCAGCTCCACCGAGAGCACCACCCCGACGGCGCCACCCACTGGCCGGAACCCTAGGACCAGTCCGAGCGTGATCACGATCGCCGACCCGATCGAGTAGCGCACCAGATCGCCGAGCAGGGCGCCGACCAGCGGCGACGGTCGCCACACCGGAAGTGACCTGAACCTGTCGAACACCCCCTTCTGGATGTCGGTGTTCAGCGTAATGCCGGTGTTCATGGTGATCATGACGTTCGCCTGCACCAGGATGCCGGGCAGCAGGAACTGCAGGTACTCCTGAGTCGACCCGGCGAGCGCGCCACCGAACAGGTAGGTGAACATCAGCGTGAACATGATCGGGAACATGGTCACGTCGACGAGCTGCTCCGGGACGTGTTTGATCTTCAGCAAAGCGCGCCAGCCGAATGTCAACGAGGTGAGCACCGGACCGGGGCGAGACGGCCGCTCGCCGGCCAACAGCACACTGCGCAGCGCGTCCTCGGTGACCGGCGCCGACGCCTGCTCTGCGGACGTGGCATTCATGCGGCATCCTCCTCGGGTGTCTTCTCGGCGGCGTGTCCGGTCAGGGCGAGGAACACCTCGTCCAGGCTCGGCTGACCGAGCGCGAACTCGGTGACGTCGATGCCGCTGCGGGACAGTTCGGCCAGGGAACGGGCGACCCGCTCGGGGTCGGAGATCCCCGCGGACAGTGCGACCGGGTCGGCGGAGAGCTCGATCGGCACGTCGAGAGCGGCGGCGAGGACCCGCTCGGCCTCGGCCCGCTGCTCGGGGCCACGGAGGCGTACGTGCAGCGAGCCGGCGCCGACCGATGCCTTGAGCTGGCCGCTGGAGCCCTCGGCGATGACCTTGCCGTGGTCGATCACCGCGATGCGGTCCGCCAGTTGGTCGGCCTCGTCGAGGTACTGCGTGGTCAGCAACACGGTCGTGCCTTCGGCGACCAAACCCCTGACGATCTCCCACACCTGGTTCCTACTGCGCGGGTCGAGCCCGGTGGTCGGCTCGTCGAGGAAGATCAGTTCCGGGGGGACGACCAGGCTCGCTGCGATGTCGATGCGCCGGCGCATCCCGCCGGAGTACTTCTTCACCTGCCGGTCGGCGGCATCGGCGAGGCCAAACGCGTCGAGCAGGTCGGCCGCTCGCCGCCTGGCCCGCGGGCGCGAGTAGCCGAGCAGCCTGGCGAGCAGCAAAAGGTTCTCCACCCCGGTGAGGTCCTCATCGACCGACGCGAACTGCCCGGTAAGGCTCACCCTGCTCCGCACCGAATGCGCATCACGCACGACGTCGTAGCCGAGCACTTGCGCCTCTCCGGCGTCGGGGCGCAGGAGCGTGGCCAGCATGCGGATCATGGTGGTCTTGCCCGCCCCGTTCGGACCGAGCACGCCGTACACGCCCCCGGCGCTCACGGCCAGATCCACACCGGCGACCGCGTGGGTCTTGCCGAAGCTCTTCTTCAACCCTCTCGTCTCGATCGCGAGCTTTCCCATCGGTTCGATTCCTTCTCTCGGTGTTGCGAACGGATTGGTCGAGCACTAGTCAAGTTTGGCTACTTGGCCAGAGTGCACGAGGAGGAACGTCTAGTCAAGTTTGGTTAGAAGCGCATCTTGAGGTGATCGGGGACCGTTCGCCACGAACCCGGATCATCGGCCATGGTGTAGGCGCCCTCAGCCAGTCGTTTGCTCAGCCTCTTCGCCCACTCCAGTTCGGTGCGTGCGTGTCCCGCCCACAGTTCGGCCTGATCGCGGACGTGCTCGGGGGTGTCCCCATTGGAGTGCTCCCACCACTTGGCCTGCTCTACGAGCTCCGCTTCCAGGCGCGCGACCCGCTCGTTGACGTGCGCGATGGCATCTGTCCTGGTCAGCATGGGCAACATGGCGATGGCCGCGTTGAGCATGGCCGGGTCGTGGGTGCGCCGCAGACCGTCGCGGACCAGATCGACTATCTCGTCACGTGCCCGAGCTGTCGCGCGGTACAGAACGCGCTCCGGCCCGGAATTGCCCGGCTCGGCGTGTTCGGTGAGGAGGCCATCAGCCGCCGCCTTCTTCAGCGCGTGATAAATCGAGCCGGACTTGATCTTGGCCCAACTCTCCACACCCCAGCTCTGCAGTTCGTACCGCACCTGGTAGCCATGCGCGCCGCCGGAGAGGTGCACGACACCGAGTACCAGGAGCTTCGTCGCCGACATGCGCCCACCTTCCGCTCAATCTGCTCGGACTCGCTCCGCTTGCGCGCCCGCCAGGGTGTGGTGCCAACTCCCACCAACACTAGGGTGCCCTCCTGGTCCGGGTGGTGTCAGCCTGACCCACAAACGGTGCTGGTGGAGACCTCCAAAGCCAAGCTCGACTGACGCGATGCCCAGATGCAGTCGCCGGGTGTCGTCAATCAGCCGCTCGCCTTGGACTTTCCATAAGGTGGATTCGTCGCCACCGTCAGTCGTCACCCGAGGGTCCGTTCACAGTTGCTCGATGACAGTCTGGCCGAGATGCCGAACTGGCAAAGCCAGGTCCGTCAGTTCTCCGCCGTCGGCGAACCGGAGGTAGCGCACTGCCGCTGCCAGTATCGCGACGTGTCCAGCGGGTGTGTCCAGGAAGCGCGTCAGGGTACGCCGGATCCGTCCGGCGCTGCTCGGATACATCAACGTTGCGCAGAGCAGGCTGGCAGCGTCGTACCCGGCCGGGGTCTTGCCCCACATCTCCCAGTCGAGGATGACAAGCTGCGGAGCAGTGAGGTTGGCCCAGTGAAGATCGCAGTGTGCTGTGGTCCAGGGCACCGCACCCACGTCAACGTCGATGCCGAAGAACGCTCGAATGCCGTTGCTCACATGGGCTGCGTCCACACCGCTGGCAGGAAGCGGGTGGGCTGCGAGTGCTTGCAATGCCCGGTCGAGATCAGTGAGCCACTGATCGGACAGAACTGGCTTTTCGGTAGGCGTCATGCCGGCTGAGATGGCTGCGTCGGCAACAAAGGTGCTGATCTCACCGCGCATTCTGCGGCCCTCGTCCTCCCACTCACTCCACCGTTTGACCGACGGTTTGGGGACGCCATGGATCTCGTTGGCGGCTACGTTGCTGCCGAAGTAGTCCCCATCTCCCCAGTCGGGGTCGTCGTACACCACTCGGAGCCACGCGTCTTCGCCTGCATCGAGGACGCGGCTGCCAACGGAGTGAAAGCGCGACGTGTGAACAGGTGCTTCCAAGAGCTCAACGCCGAACTGGCGAGCGGCCCAGTCCAGGTGCCTCTCCATCCAGTCCCGTCGCTGCTGGTCATTGTGAGTCACTGACTGCCCCGGTCGGGATAGTGCAGCTCGAGTTCGGATACAAGAGCCTCGGCAACCTCTTGCCGCTGCATAGGATCGATCAAGATGCCGTTCAGGTAGCCGGCACCCCGGACGGTTGACAGGTCGGTGCCGCGAAAATCGAAGTTGGTATAGGTGCCGCCGTCGAACTCAACGTCGTCCAGCGTGCAGCGCGACATGTGACCGCCCGGGAGGTCCGACCGCCTGAAGGTGACGTCCTTGAACCGGGTATCGATGAAGACGATCGGAGCGGTCGCCTGGATCGAGTCGAAGGTCGCAAACTCGATCCGGCAATTCTGAAAGACCACGTTTGCCCACTTGTTCTCAACGAAGTTGGCGCCGAGGAGCTTGCAGTTGCGGAACACCACTCGGGACAGCGCGCAGTCCATCCAATCGCTCGATGCAAGCACGCAGCGTTCGATCACCACGGACTGGAGCGCCACCTGATCGAAGGTCGCACGTTCAGCCTCGACCTGCGACACCCGGCCGCCGAGTAGCCTCCGCTCCTCTACCGCCAGATAGCGGAGCGAGCGTGGACCGTAGGTGAAGTCCGCCAACGCTCCGGAGCCTGCCAGCCCGTCGACATTGCGTAGTTCGGCATCGTCGATATGTGGCGTCAGCACCTTCGCCAGCCCGTACTCTTCAGTCTCCATCGATACCCGTTCGTCGCAGATTCGGCAGGAAGCGATGCCTACCAGTTGCAGTGAAGCCTCCCATGCAAGGCCGGCGCGGCTGGATGCTCACGACACGGTGACGACTAGTCGTGATGCAGTCTTCTCGATCGTCTGGTGGGTCATTGCCTGGTCGAAGGAATGCGCCGACCTAGCCGTCGCGGCGAGGTATACCCGGACGGTGGGCCGGGCGTTGCGGTCGTGGTTCCAGGCCTCGATCTCATGGCAGAGCTGTCCAGCGAGGTGTCTGCCGTTCGGCCCGTGGCCGATGGCGCCGAGCTCGAACGTGCCCTCTTCGATCTTCCTGAAGACGAGGTAGGCCAGGCTGTCGTCTTCGGCCAACGCAGGGCTGCGGATCGGGATTGCAGGCGTGCACAGCCCGGCGTCAACAGCAGCGCGGTCGGCGGAGATACGACAGATGCGGCTGTCGCGACCGGTTATGCGTAGCCAGATGCTGTCAAAGGGATCCTGTGGCCCAACGAGAACCTTGGACCAAATGGTCTCCTTGGACTGGTCAAGAACACCGCTCAGTTTTGTCGCGTCGATCGTCTGATCGGCGTCCCAGTACAGGGTGACCAAGTCCTCGGAGTCGATGGCCCCGCTGCGCTCACCTTCCTGCCCGATCATGGGGACGAAGCCACACAGCTCCATCGAGTCCGACACCAGTGCATCGCCGTCTCGGACGAATGCGACGCTGCGGGTCTGGCCTCGCCAGCGCAGCGGCACGACCAGGCGGCCGTCGGGAGCCAGTTGTTCCCAGAATGCTGGCGTCAGGTCCCACGCGCCAACAGTGAAGATGATGCGGTCGTACGGCGCGTTCTCGGCAGCCCCGAGCGATCCGTCGCGAGTGATGACGTTGACGTGATCATTACCAGTCTCGTCGAGTCCACGTCGAGCACCGGCTGTGACCTCAGGATCGATATCGACAGTCGTGACTGCACCACCAGGACCAGTGAGCTGCGTCAGAAGGGCCGCGTTGTAGCCGGTTCCGGCTCCGATTTCGAGGATGCGGTTGCCGGGCTCGACCTGTAGCTGATCAAGCATCATGGCAACGATCGTGGGCGCGGAAGCGCAGCTCAGCGGTGAACCGTCGCTCGCACTTTTGGTGATGACCGCGATGTCGGCATACGCGTCTTCGATGCTGGCCTCGGGTACGAACTCGTGCCGCGGAACGATCCGCATCGCCTCTTCAACAGCCGGAGTGCTGGCATGGCCGACGGCTTTAACTCGGTCGACCATGGCCGTGCGCAGGGGCTTGGCCGCGTCGGTGATGGTACTCATTGCTTCCTTCGTGATACCGAGGTGGGGGAGAGCGGTGGAGGGCTGATCGTAGTTGGCCGCACCGACAGATTCGGATGAATGCAACCCGATCAGGACACCCCCTCGCCCAGACTGCGTGAGAGCGAAGCGACCTCGGTTATGGCACGCGCGCCAGCCGCGGCCTCGAGGTACGCCGCTGACCGCTGAGTCGAACATCAGCAGGTGCTTGCGCGTGGGCGTAGGTGGATTCTGTTCAGTCTTTCAGACCTTGGCTTTGGCTGGGTGCCAGTCAGGGAGCCTGTCGGGAGATCTTGGGAACCGTTCTTGATCATCTGCGAGCATCTCGGCCGTGGCGTCGCCATCTAGAGGCGGGTTGTCGTAGTCGAAGTCCGCCTCGAAATTGCCTGCCGAATCGACTGTGAACCTTGCGCCGTACCAGGTCCCCTTTCCTGGCTGGTACATGATCTCGCGGAGCTCTTCGACTGCCTCTTCGCCAGCGTCGTCAATGGTCTCCGAGTCGACGACGCTTCCGTCGCTCGTCTTTGCTTCCAGGCCAGACTCCATCATCGAGTGAACAGCACTCACGACGAGAGTGAGTTCCTTCCACTCGTCGGGGGCAGAAGCGACCATCGACCGACCGATGGTATTGAGTAGCTCGGTGTTCCTGTCGAGGGACATCATCATTCCTCTTCTGCTTTAGGTACGTTCCGTATCCGGAGTCTGAGGCGCTTGGCGCTGCCGATCCTGTGGTAAACGATGATGATATCGGGGCGGTGCCGGCGCTCGCCGTAGCTGAGATCGACCGACACTTCGACCTGCTGGTTGTTCTCGATTGCCTTGCGCCACCTCTTCTCCAGTACGGCGTACTGCCCAAGGGTGACCTTGGTTGCTTCCATCGGAACCAGATTCAGGCTGCCGATAGGGCCTCTGAAGATGCGAGCAAAGATGTGACCTGCGTGATCTCCGGGGAGCTTGCCGACCAGCTTGCGCTGTGCGGTGGTGTCGCGCGGATGATCAAGATCGAGGACGTCCAGGATCGCGCTGGCGCGGATGACGCGTCCCATCTCGTCAGTCTCGAACGTGAACTTGTTGTCGATCCGAATCGTCGAGTTCGGTATCGGTTTCTTCAACGACTTCTTGTAGTCCGGATTGGTAGTGGACAGTTCGATGACCTCGCCTGGCCGGGCAGGCTCTGACGCGTCCGTTGGCTTGATCCGCGCCTGTTCGTCGGCAGGACGGGATCTTTCCTTCAGGCCAGAGAGATCGAGTTGTAGACCACGGCGGTCGGGGTCATCCGTCGGCTGGCTGTGAGGGCCGCTGCCGTTCACCATAGCCAGCGCCCAATCTCGGGCTTTGGCAGGAGTCATCGCGGCTAGGTGCGCTGCCTCGTCGCAGCAACGTGCAGCAGCATCGAGCTGGAGCGCAGCTGTTCTCGCCGCCGGGTTCCCATGCGAGAGATCGGCAATGAATGATGCTTGCTCACGACAACGAACGGCTAGCCGCTGGAGATGACCCACGATCTGTGGGACTTGGTCGAGGGACTCGACGAGACTCAGGGCAACACGCTGCAGATCCGATGGCACAGGTCGCCTAGATCTGATCGGCGTACGTGCGGCAGCCGCTTGAGGCGACCTCCAGCGCCTGCACGGCATGATCAAGGGCTTTGCCGGCTGCGTCGAGCAGTGCCGAGATGTCGCGGTCGGTACCGGTCGCAGTACCGGCGATCAGTGCCTGTACGTGAGCGCTGCTCTGCGTGAACTTTGTCTTGAAGCCAGCGAGGCCTCCGGCCGCCGTCCTGGCATCATTTGAGACTTGGTGGAGTTGGGCTTTCAGCAGCTGTATCTCGGACATGTGGGACCTCACTGTCGGATGATTCGTTGTCGTGGGCTTCCGCGGGTGGTCCCTCACGGGCTCAGGGAAGGGACGAGTGGTGCCGGAACGCGCACGTGCTGCGATCGGCCCGCTGCCGAGTAGATGCTGGGTCCGTCAGATCAGGGAGGATCAAGAATCATGACCTGCGCACCCGTCACACGCCCGAACATGCCCTTGATGTCCTGTGATGCGCCGAGAACGGCGAAGTGCAGCACACTGCGGAGCACGACCGCCGTGACGTTGTGTCGAGTGACCGATTCGACGAGCGCGCGAAGGCACTCCAATCGAGCCAGCGAGCGGCCGATCGCAGTCAGCAATGCGAGCGCTTCACCGATCATGCGTAGCGACCTTCTACCCGGTCGAGCTCCCACCGATCGTCCTGGTCGGAAGTTCGCCCGTCCAGCCGGCGACGTCTATCACCTGGCGATCTGGAGTTACTCTGATTCGGAAGGTGTCCAAGTTCGGTTGTCCGGAGGCATGCCACTTTGCCAGCGCCTCCTCAACCTTGTCCCACAGCTGCACCGGACCTCCTTGTTGCACCGCCCAATTGCCAGGCTCACCCGCGAAGTGCGCGTAGGAGGAGTCATCCTGGACGACTAGGTGTTCGGCCGCGCCATCGTCGGCGATGAGTTGCAGGTACTGAGCGTCGGGTGCGGCGAGCTGTGCGATCATCTGCGCCGCTCCGTACGAGCTGATGACATCGGGGCCAAAAGCCGTCGACCGCAATGGTGCTTTGTCGTCAAGCACTGGGATAGTCGCAGGCTGGGAAGCGTGAGCGCGGGCAGGCATGAAGCTCACGTAGCCAGGCAAGAAGCGGCCTTCGGCGGTGCCGGTGCCGGTGACTGTCAGCTTGGCCAGACCGGTACCACCGAGCCAACCGGAAAGCGTCACAAGGATCACGGTGCCTCGACGAGACTGCTCTATCCATGCCGGAGGAACACTCCGTAGAGCGCACGTCGCGATGATCCGGTCGTATGGAGCGCCATCAGGTACGCCGTTGAGGCCGTCTCCTGCGATCAGATGAGGGTGGTAGTCAACTCTTTCCAAGGACTGCCGTGCCTTGGCTGCGATGCTGGGATCGACCTCAATCGACGTGATGTTCTTGTCGCCGAGCCGGTAACACCCCAACGCGGTGGAGTAGCCGGTGCCTGTGCCGACTTCGAGTACCCGATCGCCGTCGCGGGCATCGAGGTCTTCCCACATCTGCACCACCAGGCTGGGCAGTGTCGACGACGACGTCGGGGTTCCGTTCACGCCCGACGTGACGTCAAACGGTGCTAGGTGGCCATCGAGCTGCGTAACGTGCGAGCTGTCGGTATATGCGAGCTCCAGCCATCGCCGTACGCCTGATCGCTGTGGGTCGGTCGGCTCCCAGAGTGTCGGTCCGGCCCCGTCCTCAACTCTGGTGAAGAACTCCTGCACGAACTCATGGCGCGGGACATTCGCGATGGCCTCGAGCCACTGCGGTGAACGAACCTTTCCCTCATCTGCGATCTGCTGCGCAAGCCGATGGCGAAGCATAGCCGCGTCCTGGTCGACGCTCTCCGGTGTCACAGTCTTCCCTCCAGGGCATCGGCGAAGGCGGCCGCCATAGGTAGGCCGGTCGGTGGTTCCATCCATGCCCACTGACCATTCGGGTTGCACTCCAGAAAATGCGGCGTACCGTGCCGGTCCACGGCGAAATCGAAACAGCCGAACTTGAGGCCGAACTCTTTCAGGTAGGCCTGCAGCTTCGGAACCATTCGCGCCGGCGGCTCCATCACCTTGTACGACAACGCATCGTAGTCAGCACGCCAATCCAGCAGCCGAGCGGCCGACTCGATTCGCACGCAGAACACCCGATCGCCTACGACGGTGATACGCAGGTCAGCGACCTTGTCCACTACCTCGGCCTGGAACAAGTGAGCGGTGCCCGCGACGGTCTCGTCGATCTCGTCTGGTTCGACCCGTTGTGTCCAAAGGCCCAGGGGCCTGCCGTTGCGTAGCAGGTCGGTCAACCGCAATGGCTTGTAGACCACCGGAGCATGTTCTTGCACGAACGCACGCGTCGCGGCCAGGTCGGATGTGATCAGCGTCGCCGGGACTTCGAAGCCGAGTCGGACAGCCGCGGACAGCTGGCCTGGTTTGTACTCGGCAACCCAGTTGCAGTGCGGGTGATTGACGTATCGGCAATCCAAGCCTGCCAGAACCCCACCGAAGCCCTCCTTCGCCTGAACAGCTGCGAAGTCCTGATCCTGCTTGCTGAGACCTGGAAACTTGTAGGGGCTCGGTCGCCGCCAATAGACCGCTCGGACCCCAGCCAGATCTACAAGTCGGCTGGGAGTTCGCAGTTCGCCGCGCCACTGGCCGGTGGCTGTGTTCAGCGCACCTGCCAGAACGACATCATGCGGGAAGTCTCCGGGGTCGACCCTCACGACCTGGCAAAGACCACGGCGGTTCACCTCAGCGATGACGAGATCCGCTGTGGGGTCATCGACCTCAGTAACGATCAGTACGGCGGGTCGATCGTCGGTCGGCCCGGGCATCAGTCGCGGTCGCCGTCATGGCCAGTGTCGCTATCGGGGGCCGGGCTGCCGCTGCCATCTCGGCTCGTACCTGTCCTAGGGCTGGTATTCGTGGCCGAGCCGTGCTTGCCGGCCTCGATCGGATCAATTAGAGAACCATCGACATCGCGATAGCGAGCAGTCTGAGTGTCTGGATCGAGTTCGGCGCTGGCGTACGGCAGCTCGACCATCCTCGAGAGCTCGCTGACCCGGGTCAGTCCCCATGGCGTCACTGCTGTTTTGGTTGTCATAGTGCCCACTTTCGTGAGTGTCGATGATCAGTTGGAGCAGATTGGAAGGCTGGCGCAGGACGGACTGGTCTCACGGCCCGCGCCAGCCGGTTTGGGGCCTCTCAAGATCTCGGACGAGAATCTTGTGCGACGAGGACGTGGATGCCCTGGGTCTGGAAATCACGCCTGACTTCGAGGGGATTGCCGAAGCCGGCGAAGTGCAGGAGGCTCGGGATGATCAAGACGGGTTGGTCAGCGCCAATGAGAGCGCCGATGCACTCGACGAGCTGATCGGAGGCTCGGTCGAGCTCCTCTTCGTAGATCGCGTCCACGGTCAATTCCTGGGACGCAGCGCAGTCCAGGATCGAGCGACGCAACTCATCAACTTCAGAGCTGGTCATCAGGAAGGCTTTCCTGAGATAGCCGCACACTGCACGGGTGCCGACGGCTAAGGTGATCCGCTCGTTGTTTTCCACATGGCCATTGAAAGGCAGTGGACGACCAGGTCTCCAACAACTGCTTGTTGTACAACTACCAGTTGTAGCGCAGTCAGCCTAGGCGGTGATCCCATGCAAGTTGGAGGACCGCTGCGCCTGCAGCTTGCATCGGCTGATGGCGTACGAACTCGTCGACAACCTCGCCTGTGAAGGGCTGTGGTGCGAGTACTCGTCCCTCATCGTTGGCTTCGACGACCTTGCCGAAGAGCTCGTCGAAGAGCGGGGAGTTGATGGAGACCACGGTCAACAGGTCCGTCGCGAAGGTCAGGGGATCGACTCCCAGGCCAACGCAGGATGCCTGTACCGATCCGTCGTCAAGCCCGGCCGAGAGACGAGCGGCAAAGGGCCACTCGTCGTAGCTGATTGGTTTGACGCTACTTCCATAGTCTTCGGACTCGCCGAGCAGTTCCTCGGACAGTTCGCGGACAACATTGCGCCACAGCGAAAAATCATGTTGCTCGTTCCACGACGCGGCTGCGCTCGGCTGGAAGATGCCCACGGGCACGACCTGGTAGAGCCCACCGGCGTGGCCGACCTTGGCAGGATCGCGCCAATGCAGGAAGAAAGTGGAGTCACCGGTGTCCTCGTCACGGCGGATGGTCAGCGTGCTGATCGCGATATTGACCGGCCGGCTCGTTGCGTCCCAAGGATCGCCGATGGCTGACCGCAGGCTCGCTGGCTTGGCCGGCGCCAGGCGCTGCGCAGCATACTCATGGGCCGAAGCCTCGCCGGTGTTGATGCTGTCGAAGTAGGTACCTCGCCCCATGCGAAGGAAGGGGGTCGCGGTAGTCAGATCAGCGCTGATCAATCGATAGGTTGACCGATTCTCGAAGACCGCTGGTGGTGCGAGGTCGGCGATGGTTTCTGCATAGGATCCATAATGACTTCCGTCGATGCGGAGTGGTATGGATCCGTGAGCGACGGACTCGCGTCCGGTAGTTCCAGTGAAATCCGCTGCGGAATCGAACTCGAGCGCGACCGAGGTCAGCGGGATCGGCTTCGCCGGGATCCACGATTCAGGTGCGAGCAGTGGAGTCCCGGCGACTCGGCGATCCGGGGCATATCCATCGGCGGCATCGATGGCCAACTGGTGCCGGTTGTCGACGAGATACCGACGCTCGTCAAACCACCTCCGGCGGCTCTCGGCGACCTTATCGGACTCGCTATTTGCGCTAGGCGATGAGTTCATGACGGTGCTCCCATGCCAGGGCCAGAACCGCGGCCCCTGGCGACGCCATGGGTTCGGATTCCAGCATGCGGTCTACTGATTGCTGAGTGAACGGTATGCCGTCGGCGCCGCGGCCGTCGCCGATCCCGACTATCTCACCCTCGTCGTTGAAGCGAACCGCCCGACCGAAGGCTCGGGTGAAGGTGTCATCGTCGATGACAACCACCGTGAGAATCGTCGCTGCCAGCGTCAAGGCATCCAGACCCATGCCAACCACAAATGCGGTCAGGGCACCCGAAGCCTTTGCGTCGCTCAGGACCTGGTACAGCGGCCAGTTCGCGTAATCGATGGGATCGCTGCGACTTCCATCGTGTTCAGGTTCGCCGAGTAACTCCTCGGCGTACTCACGCACGATGTTCCGCCAGATTGAGAAATCGTTCCTGCGGTCCCACAGAGCAACCGTCGACGGCTGGAACTCACCCGCCGGGATCACGTCGTACACCCCGGCCGCAGTCGCCACCTTGGCCGGGTCGCGCCAGTGCAGGAGGTACGACGGCTCGGCTGGATAGCGCCGTAGCCGGATCGTCAACGTGGTGATGGCCGGGATGACTGACCGACGCGCTAGGTCGAACGGATCACCAATCAGCTCGCGGAATGGCAACTGGCCGCCGAGCATGGAGACGTCTTCTGGAATGCCTCCCGCGCAAGCGATCGCCATCTCATGACCTAGCGCCTCCGATACATCGAGCTTGTCGAAGTAGGCGCCCAGCCCAAACTTGAGCATCCGCTGCGCTAGAGAGCCTCCAAGCAGCCGATAGCTCGGCCGTGACTCAAAGAGCGTCGGTGGGTCGAGGTGCCGGACCGCCGACGTATAGGTATCGAAGGCTGTGTCAGGAGTCCGCAGCGGACGCACGTGAAGAGTCTGCGGTTCCCTGCCAGTCACACATCCAGCCCGGACGGTCTCGTCCAGCTGCAACTTAATCGACTCTACGTCGATCAACTCATCGGGGAGCCAACCGTCTCCGGCAATGAGGGGTGTCCTCGGCAGGCGGTGCTCAGCGGAGTACAGCCTGGCAGCGCACTTCGCGAGTTCGGAGCGATGCTGGTTGAGCCATTTGCGCTGAGCTCGCCACTGCCCGCGGCTAATGGCCACTGCTCTCGCCAACTCGTCCCCGGTGCCCCTGGCGGCGGTTCCGTCGGAAAGTCCGAGGCTGGCTGCCGGGATCCCAAGCTCCTCGGCGAAGCGCCGCCGATGTTCCAGCGACACCTTTCGCGTGCCGCTTTCCACCTGACTCAGAAACTGCTGAGTGAAGCCCATCGTCTCGGAGAGCGACACCTGGCTGAGACGCCGTGCCAAGCGATACTCGCGAACGACCGAGCCGACGTCATCGCCTGCCGAACCATCCGGCGACCGCCTAAGCCAAGCCTCCGATGAGCCGGTCATCTACCGTCGCTTCCCTCCGCCGACGCTGCGAGGCCAGGGTAACCCAGTCCCACTCACCGAACAGGATGCCGACGTGCCGATCGCTTGAGGCCCGAGCGACAGTCGGCTCCCGGGCGCGGGAGCGAGCGGCGTCGGGCTTCCTCGATGTCTTCTTGGGCGCCGATGGGTTGCTGCAAGGAGAGACGAACAGCGAGTTCAGTGGCAGGCGTGCCAATTGACAGTGCTTAGTCACGCTCTCGCCTTGTTCAGCGTTCCGCTAGGACACACAGTCTGAGCTTCCTACATTGGTAGTGGCAGACATCAGCCCCTGCCCCGCTCGACGGCAATCTGCGACCGAGCTGTTGAAGCGGAGCAAGCCGACCCAAGGCCGGTTACATCTAGGTGGGATTCGTGTGCAGGCCAAGAGTGCTCGGCCGCACTCGGACAGTAGTAGTCGGCCGGCCACCGGCAGGGCGCCGCAGACTGAAGGCACGGAGCAGCTAGGCTCTGCCTGTTCGGTCCCCTGACAGAGCGGATTTCTCCCGGCATGATGTGCGCCGCGACGCACCAGTTGAACGCTTCCCCGCGATCTGCTGCGCAGCGGTCCTGGGTATCCGCACCTAGCTGTCAGGGCGATTTGACCCTCAGCAAAGAGGATCACTACACTCGAACAAATGTTCGATATGCGGGGAGGTCTCGTGAGCCGGTTGCGAGTAGTTGAGATTTGCGCAGGAGCGGGTGGTCAGGCGCTTGGTCTTGAACAGGCTGGCTTCGAGCATTGGCTTGCGGTCGAGCTAGACCCCACAGCAGCGGACACGCTGAGATTCAATCGCCCCGAATGGGATGTCCGTACAGGCGACGTTGCTGATGAAGCGGTGTGGGATCCCAAGGAGTTCCACGGCGCCGACTTGCTGGCGGGTGGCGTTCCGTGCCCTCCGTTCTCAATCGCCGGTAAGCAGCTTGGCGCGAATGATGAACGTGACTTGTTCGCCTGGGCAGTAGAACTCTGCGGTGTTATCCAGCCTCGTGCTTTGATGCTTGAGAACGTTCGCGGACTCTCTGCTCCGCGGTTCTCGGCCTATCGGCAGCATGTTCTTGATCGCCTTCAGGAGCTGGGCTACGTCGCAGACTGGCGATTGCTTCAGGCGTCAGACTTCGGTGTCGCGCAACTGCGCCCGCGTTTCGTCCTTGTCGCGCTCCGCGAGGAGTATGCGCAGTACTTCAGTTGGCCAGAGGCAGCCCCGAATCAGCCGACGGTTGGTGAGGTGCTTCGTGACCTCATGGAAGCGAATGGCTGGGACGCGGATGAGTGGGTTCGGACGGCCAACAAGGTTGGGCCCACAATCGTGGGCGGATCGAAAAAGCACGGAGGGGCCGATCTCGGGCCAACTCGTGCGAAGCGGGCTTGGGCTGAGATGGGTGTCGACGGCATGGGCGTCGCCAATGAAGCACCCTCGGCGGAAATGCCCTCGGCTTTCAAGCCGAAGCTCACGGTAGAGATGGTCGCGCGCCTCCAGGGCTGGGACGACGAGACGCGGTGGACCTTCACAGGCAAGAAGACTTCCCGCTATCGCCAGGTCGGCAACGCCTTCCCGCCGCCCGTGGCGAGAGCCATTGGCGTTCAAATTGCCGCGGCGCTAAATCAAGACGGCGAGCCGCGGCTCAAGGCCGAGTCCGTGACGCACGACGAGGTCTACCGCGCCCTGCGCACTGCTGATCAGCCGCTCACGATCACGGAGATCCAGGAGCGCATCGAGGACGCACTGACCGCAGATGAGATCAAGATCCGCGTGAAGCACCTGAAGCGTGACTTCGATGTGCAGGAAGGCGAAAACGCAGACGGCGAGCCAACCTACAAACTCGGCACGTTCAGGGCCTTCGTCGGCCAGGACGAGCACATCCGTCATGAATACCTGGCGCAGAGGCGCTCCAAGGTGAGTTAGCGGTGGGGGCTCGCGTCCAGCACGCGAATCACCGTGGCGAGAGCAGCTTCGAGCTCTTCATGTTCCCAGATACGCACGACCGTCCAGCCATCCTGCTGCAGGGCAGCATCCGCGAGCCTGTCCCGCTCGACGTTGCGCTGCAGCTTCGGGGACCAGTAGCCCGAGTTCACCGACGGCTGTCGTCCGTGCTCCGGACAGCAGTGCCAAAAACATCCATCGACAAATACGGCGACCCGGCGGGCAGTGAACACCACGTCTGGCCGAACCCTCCGTATCGCCGTATAGATACTCAGATCCTTCCGGAATCGGTACCCGCGTCGATGTAGCGCTGACCGAAGCTCGACTTCGGGCTTCGTATT
This sequence comes from Kribbella albertanoniae, assembly GCF_004348455.1. GTDB lineage: Bacteria > Actinomycetota > Actinomycetes > Propionibacteriales > Kribbellaceae > Kribbella > Kribbella albertanoniae. The sequence goes on along the minus strand of NZ_SMKA01000016.1, from coordinate 10,348 downwards.
CGTACGCCGGATCGCCTGCATGTTCCGCGACCGCCCGGGCGTTGTCGGCGTCTCGCCGTACGACGTGGGTCGCGGACGCGGTGGCGCTTCTGGCGATGTCCGTGCTTGCGCCTGGCGGCTCATATCAGCCGACCGTTATCCGACGCCTCGGGGACAATGGGCTTCGCCTGTTTGGTGCTGGGCAACTTGGGCGCCGGCTCGTGGCAGGTCTCGTCCTTCCGAGCAAGGCGCCAGTGCTGACCGTCCAGCTCGGTCGTCCAAGGATCAGCCTCTGCAGCCGGAACTACGCGAAGACTAACTACCTCGCCAGGTTCCGGAATCACAGCGCCCAATTCCCGGGCCACCTGTCGGTGGACTTCGTAGTCGCCGCCAGGGATGAGGTGTCCAGTCTTCCGGAGAGTCGTTCGAGCACCGTGGCCGTTGTCTCTCAGCCGCGCCATGTAGTCGTCCTGCTGGGCGACCGTCGCGATGGTGTTCCGCCCAATGCGCGTCTCAGTGACGCGGGTCAGGAGCTCGTTCACCCGCTTCTGGCCACTCTTTGGTGCGAAGACAGCCTCGATCGTGGTCGCGTCCAGCCCTAGCAAGATGTTGGGAGGAAGGCTGGCAGCTATGTGGAGCCACGCGATCTGTTTCCGGCCCCGCCCGTTCAAGGTCGACTTGGCGTCACGATTCTGTCCCGTGTTGCGGTTCGCGTCGCTCGCCCGCACAACTCCCAGGCTCCAGGTGCCCCGCGCATCGTCTGCTGTCGCCACTAACAGCAGTTGCCCGAAGCACTCAGGCGGCAGCATCCAGCCGCCGTCGCGCTGCGAGTACTTGCAGTCGACATGGTGACCACGAACCTTGTAGTCGAGTGGATCGCTGTCGGCAGGCTCGTCGATGACGTCGTCAAAGGCCTTCCGGATGTTGATCTCGAGGAGCGTTCCGAAGTGCGTCTTCTCCGTCTTGAACAGCTGATCCCACCGATATCGCCCGGTGTGCTGCCCGTCGTACAGCTGATCGAACGTCGACCGGAAGATTGCGGCCATCCGTTTCCCGTCTGGGTCAGCCGCTCTGAACGCGGTCAGCACCTCGTCGCGCGCAGCGTCCGGCTCCGGCTCGTTGAAGGGCATATCGGGCAGCATTGCGTCACTCACGGCACACGAGGATAGACCGTGCTGATTCTCCTCGGGACAACGGGAGCACTGACGACGGGATCCTCCAGTTCCGCTGGACGCCACCACGTTCCGCTGATCTCAGCGCCGGTTCCAACCTCGGCTGGGACAACGCGGCAGACGATGAACTGTCCTTTCGTGGGTCTTGGTAAACCTAGAGCAGCCGCCACAAGCGGGTCGTTGTCCTGGTGGCCTAGGACGAGCAGTCCTTCGGGGCGAAGGTTGTCGCGAGCGCCCTTGTTGGCACGCATTCGCTTCAGGGGATCGACTAGTCCCCAGCCAATCGTTTCGACAGTGGTCCGTCGGAGAATGACCCTCTGGAGCTCGCGGCAAAGCTGGTCGAGGCGGGCCTGTCCAGAAGGTCCAGCGGAGTAGATGCGCTCGCGCTGGATTGGGTCCATCTGCAGGATTTGGTTTGGCTCCAGACCGGGATGGGAGTCCCATAGCCATCGCACCTGAGCAAGCCCTGTCTGTGTCAGCTTCCGCTTGGCGTCGCGATTCGTGGACTCGCGCAGGATCCCTGTCGATGCGCGGACCAAGCCGGCGCGCCAGATGCTCTGTAGATCGTTCGCCCAGACCACGAGACCGAGATGGCCCACCAGTTCAGGCCCGAACTCCCAGCCACCGATCTTCTGTGAGAACTTGCAGTCCACCTGGACTCCAGCAATCTGGTAGTCGGTGTCGTCCCCGTCTGCGAAGTCAAACTCCCGGTGGAGGTTGATCTCCACCAAGGTTCCCATGTACGTCTTTTCGGTCTTGTGGAGATCCGTGTAGCTCCACCGGCCTCGCCGACGGCCGTCGAGGAGCTGGTCGAGTGTTTCGCGCAGAACACGGGCCACCCTATCGCCGCTCGGATCGAGGCGCAGGAGCTCGGCCTCAACTGCGTCAATCTCTGGATCCACTATCGCCGCCGGCGGTGGCACTGACGGAACCTCCTCGACTCTTTGAGCTAGCTGTCAAATGCGCGCTGCGCCGATCACTGGCCGACTCGATGGCAGAGCGGTCGTCTGTCTCGAGCCGGAGCGGCTCCACGGATCATCCGGGGGATAGCTGGTGAGTGCTGGAGCAATCTATACGTTCACAGGGCTCAGGCTCCGCTGATCTGATCGATGATGCCGTCCACGCAGGCGGGGCATCCACCCGCGGTGCGTGCGGATTCGGCAACCGATAGCGGTGATCTGTGGTCAACCATCGGCCACGTCCAGGAGGCTCGTGGATACGCCGACGCTGCGAGGGTTTCTATGTGGTGGGACTTGCCCCTGCATGGAGCGGATGGCTATGACGACTCCAGACCGTCTGCGCGAGCTAGCTGAAGACTCCTCCCCAGGGCCAGGTGGACGGAATAACGTTCGGTCGTCGCCCTGGCTAAGGTGATCCCAGCGGTTGGCCTCGCGCAGGATAGCCTGCGCTCGTGAATGACGGTCCAATCTTTCCGTTCGTGGGTCTCGAGACAGCGGATCTGATCGTCGATGCGGTCTACGCCGGCGGTACAGCCGGCTCTGCCGCGGACGATGCGTTGGCGCGGCTTCTGCCGGTTGGAAATCAAGGCGGATTCAGGCCAAAGGGCTCGGTGCGTTCAGAATCGGTGCGCCTTGTTGCGTTGTACACGTCGGGGGCTGAGGCCGACTGGCCCGATGTCCTCGACCCTCAGACAGGTGTCTTCACCTACTTTGGGGATAATCGCAAGCCGGGACGTGAGCTTCACCAGACGCAGCGCGAGGGAAATCGCCTCCTTCGGGATGTCTTCGCGCTCGGCCACGGTACGTCCGACGACCGGCGGCGAGTCCCGCCCTTCTTACTCTTCCATAGGGCGATGCCTGGCCGGAGCGTTGCCTTCATCGGGCTGCTGGTGCCAGGTGCGGAGACGCTGACAAGTGACGACGACTTGGTAGCGATCTGGCGCAGTACGGGCGGGCAACGGTTTCAGAACTACCGTGCGCGCTTCACTGTTCTTGACGTTGGCCACGTCTCGCGAGCGTGGATTAATGACGTGCTCGCGGGCAACGCCTACGAGAGCGTGCGCTGTCCGGCTCCATGGAAGTCGTGGGTCGATGAGCGGGTCTACGTGCCCTTGGAAGCGCCCGCCACCATGACGGTCAGGAGCAAGACCGAGCAGTTCCCCAGCGATCCAGGCGAACGAGGGATGCTTGCGGCGATTCGCGACTACTTCCGCGACCGTGAGCATGACTTCGAGTCAATCGCAGTCGATCTTTGGAGGCTCCTAGCTCCGGCCACGGGGAAATGCGATGTCACCCGGCCGAGCCGAGATGGTGGCCGAGACGCGGTAGGCGAGTACAGCCTCGGGCCACCATCCGATCAGATCACCATCGACTTCGCTCTCGAGGCCAAGTGCTACGGTGCGAGTACATCGGTCGGTGTCCGGGACATCGCACGCCTGATCTCCCGCATCCGGCATCGAGAATTCGGTGTCTTCGTCACCACGTCATATTTCGCCGCGCAGGCCTACACCGAGGTCCGCACCGATGGCCACCCGATCGTGCTGATCTGCGGTCAAGACATCGTCGACGTCCTGAAGGGGCAGGGGTACGCCGATGCCGCAGCCGTTCGCGCCTGGCTCGCCGCGAAGGCGGCGGCCCGGGCTGAGCCGGATATATAGTCGAGTCGTCATCAATGCGGTCGGGCGCTAACGACGACGGCCGGACAGTGTGCTGTGGCAAGGACATGTCGTGCAACACCAGGCTGCCGTCGCCGCTGGTAGGGCATGGTTGTGAAGCATCTGGTCGCGACAGGTCCCTTCCCGAGCGTGCGTTTGCGAGTCGACAGGCTCGCTGAGACTCGGCCCATTGTGGCCAGGACCTGGTCGATGTCGAGCAGACTGGTCGGCTCGACCATGCGTGCGATCACCAGGTCGCGGTAGTCCTCGTCGCCCACGATGTCGAAAGCCGAGTCTGGAGTAGACCCCAGCAACGGCGTCATGGAGCAGCCTTGATGATCCCTTGAGGACACGCGCACGCTGCACCATCTGCTGCGATAGCGGCGGACCGCGATGTCGGCGAACAGCCCGACCTGTGCCGGTGGCGAGAGCAGTTCGGCTTTCGGGACGGCCGGGGATGCCGAGGTCAAGGACTCCCTGACGATCATTAGCAGGCAGCCGGTTCGCTTCTTCGATGAGCAATCCGAGTTCGGCCTCGTCACGCGCCGACCCGATGTGACGAACGACCCGGCGCCGACTCGCGACCGACTCAACGATCTGCACCGCCGTGGCAACGACGATCAGTTCCGCCTAATAGCGGGCCTAGGAGACCTGCGCTCGGCGTACGAGTCGTATGCACTTCGCGCCTCGCCGGGCATACGCAGACCTGCACGTGCGCGACTAGTGTGGCTCACATGGCCGAAGGACATGAGGTCGCGGACTCCAAATTGGTGGCGCCGTCGCTGGCTAAACAGATCAGAGGTAGCCAGGGCGGCCATCAGGTCGTGCAGGCGAAGCTGACGACCGACGAAAAGGTCCTCGCAAGAGTCACGGACGGCATCTACCGTGAGCCGGCAAGTGCTCTTCGTGAGCTCGTTTCAAACGCGTATGACGCCGACGCGAGTGAAGTAGTGATCCAGACTGACCGCCCTCGGTTCTCAAGTATCACAGTTTCTGACGACGGCAATGGCATGAGTCCGGAGGTAGTTGCTCATTTAATCGAGCATATCGGAGGGAGTGCAAAGCGGTCAGAGGATGGTGCCGAACTAAAGGTCACTCAATCCGACAACCGCTTTCTAAGCCCGGGCGGTCGGCGGCTGATCGGCCGCATTGGCATCGGACTCTTCTCTGTGTCGCAACTCACTCACGCGTTTCAGATCATCACAAAGGTCAAGGACGATCCTTGGCGCACAGTGGCGTCAGTTCGTCTTCGTACCTACGATGACGAAACAAACGATATCGCCGACGGCAAGTACGAGGCTGGGTTGGTGTCAATCTGGCGCGTTGAAGCCAGTGACGTTGAATCCAGCGGCACCACGATCATACTTACTGACCTGCAGCGTCACGCAGTTAGGACCCTTTCTGACCAGGACCGTTGGGTGCGCGTTTCTCACGGGGAGGCACCTCCGGCATTCAATATCGGCCGCCTTGCTGCCGGAAGCCTGGTATTGGACGGCGCAAAAGGCTCGGTAGACAATCTCCCTTGGGGGCCTCAGGACACAGGCCTGGAGGCGTTTGAGAAACTCGTTGACCAGGTGTGGGCGCAGTTGACTGGTGTGAAGGTGAGGAACCCCTCGACGACGCATTTATTTGACAAGTATCTACAGACGGTCTGGGATATTGCGCTCGCTGCTCCTTTGCCCTATATCGGCGTCCACCCTTTGATGACCGGCAACGAGGATGCTATTCGCTATAAGCTGCCTTCCGATGCAAGGAAGGGCCCACGTGATGCGCGAGCAAAGCCTGAAAAGGTGAACGATGGGACGCTTGCGGATACATTGGGAGTGCCTTCAAATATCGGTGAAGGGTCACAGTCATTCCGGGTTTTCATTGACAATCTTGAATTACGCCGTCCGTTGCGCTTTCGAAGTCTTCCAGCGACGAGCCATGCACTGAAGATGCCGTCGATATTCGCTGGCCATGTGCGTGACGAATTCGAGGACCTTGAAACAGCCCGCAGTGGCGGGCCGCTCGAATTTACTGGCTATTTAATGTGGGCTCCGAAGATTGCTCCGACCGAACATAATGGTGTTCTAATTCGGGTCCATGGCGCAAGTGGCACATTATTTGACCGTGGCTTTCTGCAGTATAAAGTGGCGGAGATTGCACGCCTTCGCCAGTTGTCATGTGAGATCTTTGTGACCCAAGGCTTTGAATCCGCTTTGAATATCGACCGTGAGGGCTTCAATCAATCTCATCCTCATGCTCGGCGAGTTACTGCGTGGCTTCATTCTGCGATTGGGCGGTCAATTAACATGCAGAAGAGTCTCGCCAATGAAGTCCGGCGGGAGAATCGTAGCGCTGCGGCTGCAAGTACGGAATCGAAGATTCAACGTGTCGCTACAGCTGCGTGGCGCGCTAATCAACCCGATGGCGGTCTGCCCCCGCCAGTCACTTGGGGGCGAGGGGCGGATGACATCGAGGTAGACGCGATTCGGCTGGATCCGGAGGCGGTTCTCGGTGGAGCGCGGCGGCGCAGTGCTGCCGCGCTGGCTGAACAGCAGAGGCTGGCGGCGATCGCGCAGATCTTGGCCGCATTCGACGTGCTTGAATACCTGTCTGACGAGAAAGCTCAGGAGTTAATGCAGGCGCTTGCGAATGTCCTGAGGGCCGACTCATGACAAACGAGGACCTATGGGACGGTGAGGCTCAGGATGATGACCTGCCTGTCGAAGTGGGCGACGATTTCGACGAAGGGCTCCCATACGAGGAACCGGTCGGTCGGGAATTGCCTCCTCGGGAGTTTAAGGGCTGGCATCGACCGCGAAAACACAGGGTACGAACCTCTCAGTGGCTCGGCGCATTCAAAAGCCTGCTGCCCGCTCTCATCGCAGTAAAGCCTAATCGCGAGTCGGTCAACTACTTTGGCCTTCCTGGTAGTGACATGATTGACGTAACTATGTTTGCTGCGGAGTGTTCGAAACAAGGCGTTCCGCTGCGGTACCTCGGCCTCGACCGCTCGGCAGGTGAGGGGAGTGTTGAGGGAACATATCTCAATCTTGCACGGGAAGAACTCCGGCGCAGCGGGTTTGTGCACAGAGAAAGTGACGTGCTCCCGGACGACTTCGTGAGCCTTGCTGATGTTCGGTCGCCAGCCTATATTGCAGCGAAGGATCTGTCATTCGATATTGTCAATCTAGACTTTTGCGGCAGTGCGACCAATGATCCGGCCGGTGGTCGCGATAGCATGTATGCGGCTATCGGCGGTCTGCTGAAGATTCAGATGGCCAGAGATGAGCCGTGGGTTCTCTTGCTTACGGGGACATTTGACAGGACAGGGCAAAGTAAGGCAGGAGAGCTGAATGCGATCAGCCTTATCGACGCGCTGCGGCGAGGCGTCGAGGCCTGCGGTGATGAGTCGGTGAGTGTTGCGCGCACGGTGTTCGGTGCGTCTGACGCAATATTTCCCGACCCCGATTCCTGTAGTGATCAGACTTTCAATCACCTCCACGTCCTGGCGTTCCTGCGCTGGATTAGTGGCGTCGGCAAGCAGCATCGAACTGCGAAATATAGGCTCACTAGCGTTCACTCCTACCGCTTACATGCAGATCGACCCGCCCCAGACATGTTTAGTATCGCCGTTTTTGTTAAGCCTGAGCCTCCATATATCAGTGATCCTGCAAAGTTGCTGCCCCATGCTGTGGTCCCGGACGATTGTGCTGAGTTGCGTCAGCAGACTCGGCGCATGGATTCCGTGAAAGATGTGGATGAAGAGCTCCGGAATAGTGACAGCCTATTCGAGTCTTCTCGAGATGGCATGGCGGACATTCTTGGGAGCCGGTGGTATAGCAAGGTGGACTATCTTGACAGCGAGTTCAGTAGGCATATTGAGGCAGCTGCCAGTGGGGTAGCAGACGCTGCTGGATAAGCCCTGGGCCCGCTCCATCCAATGAGTCTTTGCTGTTCGTACCCATCAGTAAACACCGCGGTCGGTGCAATTCGTGGGCGGCTGGCTCAGGGATGTGAGACTCCGGGACCAGCTTCGTTGTGGAGGGCGGCGTACGAATGCCTGCTACGGCTCGAATGTCGTTGGCATCCCTTACGTCTGGTTGGCTCGCGTGGACTCCCTGGTGCGCCCGGACGGCCTCAGACTGAATCGTAGGCGTTGGCGATTTGCGTCGTTACCGGCGTCAGGATGTAGCCGGTCTTTAGGTCGCCCATCGCTCGGACGGCTGTTGGGTTGGCTACTGCGTAGGCCGCGATGTAGGCGCAGACTATGGCGTCGATGGAGTCTTCGATTCGGGTGAGGTCGACTTTTCGCTGGGCTTCGGCGGCTGCTTGCCTGATGCGGTGCGAATCGGGGCTGGCCTCGAGTAGTAGTGGTGGAGATGCGTGGCGAAGGTCTTCTAGGTGGTCGAGGAGGCGGAGCAGTTCATGTCGCAAGTGTTCTAGGTCGCGACCGGGCTTGTGCTTGTACTGCAGGATGCGTGGCAGGTCGAACAGTACGACGATCGCGGGGTGCGGGTAGACCTCCACCGCTCTGCGTTGGGATTGGTCTTGGGGGTTGACGGCGAGGCCGAGTTGGTCCGCGAGGCGGAGTGCGCGGGTCCCGTTGGCGAAGTGGGGTTTCGAGAGGTTTGCCGAGTGGCAGGAGGCGCCGTACTTGCCGAAGTGCCGGCTCACTAGGCTTTCGCAGGGGCGGTTGCCGGTGGGGTTGGTGACGATGATCGGTGCGTCGATGGCTACCAGGCAGGGGCCGGTGGTCCACGGACTCAGCCACTCGATGATCTCGCTGTCGGTCTTCCGTTGGGTGGCGGCGAGTAGCTGTCCGGTGGCGTTGAGGACTGCGAGACCGGTGATGTTGTTCTGGCCCCACGCGAGGTCGACTCCGACGTAATGCATAGGTCCTCCAGGTCAGGGCCCTCAGGCAAGTTGTCCCTGTTCGTTGATCGCAGAGACGGTGTCTGTTATCAGGGCTATCAGTTCGACCTCAAGAGCCACGACTGATGACGGATCGAAGGTTGCTCCTACGATCAGCTTGATCTTGGGTGGCTTGCCGTGCGGCAGGTCGAGAGCCGCCTTGCCATATTGCTCGATGCGTTCTTTGACGGATGGCCTGGCTGCCAGGCTTTCCTTGTCGTATCCCAAGGTGAGGTGGGACAGCCCGGACCAGTTGGAGGTGCTGTCCGGACGGAAGATCCAAGCGATTGACAGGGGCTCGGCTCGGTCCGGCGTGGGGAGTCGGATCGACGCGCCTCGCTTTCCCCACTCGAATCTGAGTCCGATTCCCTTGCATGCGTCGAAGATCCGCTGTAGCGCCAATCGGTATTCGTCGTCGGTGATGGAGTCGAGGAGCTCGGCCTCGCCTATCTGAGCGGACGGGCTGGTCGGCCGGCGCTCTGGCCGGGCAACGATCTGGCAGGCGTAGGCACTGATCACCGGCTGGCCAGGTTCGGCGGAGAGCGTCGATTGGTAGCGGATCAGCTCGGCGAGGTAGAAGGTTCCTCGCTTCATTGACTGGTTGAGGTACTTGACCGAGTTCTCCATCGATGTGGTGAAACGCTGTGCCACTGCGATGAAGTGGAAGTCACCGGTTTCCAGGGTCTCGGCGAGCCGGGTCCGGAACTGGCTGATGTCTGACTCGGACATGTCGGGCCAGATCCGTGCCCTGGCATCTTCGAGTGAGCGCGCGCCGGCCATCTTTGGGTCGGTGCAGTACCTGCTGGCGAGATAGCGCCGTACGACGGTGTTGTCGAACTCGTCGAGGGATTGCTCCCAGAGGTCGCTTCCGTAGTCGACGAGCTGAGCGAGTACGTGGCGGAAGTCGGGGTTCTGAGGTCCCGTCTTGAACTCGACCAAGAGGATGTCGCCGCTTCTGGCCAGGCCGACGAGGTCGATCCTTCCGGACGCGAGGCTGACCTCCTGGCCTACGACGAGCAGTGGACCGTCGAGTTCGAGATCCTCGATCGGCAACAGGCCGGGGGAGAGACGAAGTCGGTCGTGAAGGTTCTGTTCGTCCGGGGCGAGGATCTCTTCGAGCACGGCCTCGGAATTGTCTTCACGCAACACGACGAGCTTGCGGCCCACTGGTCCCTCCCCGGTTGGGATCGAACTGCGACGCTAGCGCCTAGGTCGACCAGGCAACAGCCCTCGCTGGCTGGGTGGGAGGAGACGGTATGGCGATTGAGTTCGAGGCGAAGGTGTTGGAGGTCGATCCCGATGCGCTGGCGAGCGAGATCGTTCGGTTGGGTGGGCGGCGGGTGGGGGAGCGGTTGATGCGGCGGTTTGTGTATGACATTGCGGATGGGGATGAGTCGCGGTGGGTTCGGTTGCGGGATACGGGGAGTGTGGTGACCTTGGCGGTTAAGGAGGTTGCGCATGACGGGATTGATGGGACGACGGAGACCGAGGTGGTGGTTGGGGACTTCGAGGCGACCAACGAGCTGCTCGGGAAGATGGGGTTTGTGGCGAAGTCTTATCAGGAGAATCGGCGGGTGAGTTTCGAGTTGATGGGGGCTGAGTTGGAGATCGACTCGTGGCCGCTGATTCCGCCGTACCTGGAGATTGAGGGGCGGTCGCGGGAGCACGTCGTACAGGTGGGGGC
>NZ_SMKA01000169.1 GCF_004348455.1 Kribbella albertanoniae | reverse complement strand
GGTGAGGGCTCGGTGGGCGCGGCCGATCTGGTCGTGCAGGGAGGCGTCGTCGGCGTCGAGGGATTCGACGATCTCCTTGACCTGGGCGACCGGGACCTGGGCGAGGTCGACGAGGGCGCGGATCAGGCGGAGCCGGCGGATGTGGGCGTCGCCGTACGAGGCCTGGTTGGGGCTGGTCAGTTCGCCAGGGGCGAGCAGGCCTTCGCGGAGGTAGTACTTGATCGTCGGGACCGGGATTCCGGTCACCTTGCTGAGTTCCCCGATCCGCATCGCTTGCCTTTCGTCGCCGTACGACGGATAGTATCAGTATCCATAAGCGGATACTGGAACTATCCATTGAAAGGAAGCTGATGATCGTCCTCGTACTGCTGCTGGCGACCGCCGCCTTCCGGGGCCTGGGTGCGCTCGGAGTGCGTCGGTACGGCGACTGGCGGGTGGCCGCGGCGCACGGGATGGCTGTGATGCTGCTGCTCACGGCGAGCGCGCACTTCGTACCGGCCGACGTGACCGTCATGCCGACGCACGCCGACCTCACAGCGATGGTCCCGCCGTTTCTCCCGTACGCCGACGGGCTCGTCTACCTGACCGGCGTCCTGGAGCTGATTGGCGCGGCCGGCCTCGTCTTGACCGCGACCCGCCGGGCCGCAGGCGCCGGCCTTGCCCTGCTGTTCGTGTTGTTGCTTCCAGCAAACATCTACGCGGTCATCGCAGACGTCAGTCTGGCAAGCCCTTTGTGGCAACGGATCCCGGAGCAACTGCTCTACATCGCCTGCGCGCTCTACGTCGCCAGCCGGAGCGAAACCAAGAAGGAGGTACTCGTATGACCGACGCATCACGGATCATCGCCGGCGTCATCCTGCTCACCATCGTCACGATCCAGTTCGGCGGCTACTTCATGACCAGGATCGTCCGTGGTCAGGTGCCGATGACGGATTTCCAGAAGTCGTTCGCCCGGGCCGGCCACGCGCACGCCGGAGTCCTGGTCATCCTCAGCCTGGTCGGACTCCTGTACGTCGACCAGACCAACCTGACCGGACCGGCGCTGTGGATCGCCAGACTCGCCATCCCGGCCGCCGCAATCCTGATGTCTGCCGGCTTCTTCGCCTCGTCCGCGGGGAAGGGACGAACCGCGCCCAACCAGTTCCTCTGGGTCCTGTGGCTGGGAGCCGCCTCGCTCGCCGTCGGCGTCGTGACACTGGGGATCGGACTCATCGTGGCGTGAACGACTGCAAGCGCCGACCCACATCGGCAATCAGAGCCGCGGTCTCAGCCGACGCCTCGTCAACCGTGAAGTCGGCGCCCAGGGCAACAATCCCAGCGACCAACTGCAGCAGCAACGACGGCGTCTCGACCGCAAACTCAACAACACAAGCAGAATCCCCAGCTGGCGCGACCCGACCTGGGTTGAACCAGTGAATGCTGGCCGACACCTCATCGGCCGGCAGTTGCACGGTGAGCCGGACGCGATGCCGGTACGGCGCGGACGTGAACGACTCGACCAGGTACGACGCCGCGTCGCCCGCCGGCAGCGTTCGCGGAACGAACCGGTGCAGCGCCGGACTGACATCCGCGATCCGGTCAACCCGGAAGAACCGCCAGTCCTCGCGGGCCGGGTCGAACGCCAGCAGGTACCAGTGCCACGAGACCGTCAGCAGCTGATGCGGTTCGACCCGGCGCCGCGACGACACGTCCTGCCGGTTCACGTAGTCGAAGGCGACCACCTCGTGGTTCCGGCAACAGCGCGCCAACGTGGCCAGCGCGTCCGGATCGACCTGCGGAATCCCGCTCCGCGGAATGGCCTCGGCCGAACCCATCGCCGCCAGCTGAGGCCGCAGTCGCGCGGGCAGCACCTGCGTGAGCTTGGCCAATGCGCTCATCGAGCTGTCCGCGATCCCAGCCAGCCCACCAGTCCCCGCGCTCACCAGTCCGAGGGCGACCGCGATCGCTTCGTCGTCATCCAGCAGGAGCGGCGGCAGCGTCGTACCGGATCCGAGTCGGTAGCCGCCCGCCGCACCGGTGGTCCCGGTGACTGGGTAGTCGAGGGCGCGCAGCCGCTCGACATCGCGACGTACTGTCCGCTCGGTGACGCCGAGGCGCTCGGCGAGCTCGTGGCCGGACCACTCGCGACGGCTCTGCAGCAGCGACAGCAGCCGGAACAATCGGCCAGGCATTGTACTCATTAAGGACAGGATATGTCCGGAAGGCCTCCTAGCGTGAGACCCATGATGTTGACGAACAAAGCGCAGAGGTACGACGACGCCCGGCTCGGCTACCAGCGGCTGGATCCGCACCGGCCCGAGGTGATCTTCGAGGTGACGAGTGCTGCCGAGATCGAGGAGGCGGTCCGGTATGCCGTCGACCACGACCACCGGATCGCCGTGCAGGGGAGTGGTCACGGGCTCACGCAGGGGATCGATGGGGGCGTGTTGATCGCGACCCGCCGGTTCAACGGCGTCCGCGTCGATGCGACCGCGAAGACGGCCTGGGTCGATGCCGGTGCGACCTGGCAGGACGTGATGACGGCGACCGCGCCGTACGGGCTCGCACCGCTGTCCGGCAGCTTCCCCGGCGTCGGTGCGGTCGCCTACACGCTCGGTGGCGGGCTGGGGTTGATGGCCCGGAAGTACGGGTACGCCGCCGATCACGTCCGCCGGATCGAGGTCGTCACGCCGGACGGTGTACGGCGCAACGCCGAGGACGACCCGGACCTCTTCTGGGCGCTCCGCGGCGGAGGCGGGAACTTCGGCGTGGTGACCGGCCTCGAGATCGACCTCTTCGACGTCCCGACCCTGTACGGCGGCAGTCTCTACTTCGACCTGGCCGAGTATCCACACGCTGTGGAGACCTGGAGCGAGTGGACGCAGACCGTCCCGGACGAGGTGACTTCCGCAGTCGCGCTCATCCCGTTCCCCGATGTCGAGGGGGTGCCGGCCCAGCTGCGCGGCAAGCGAATCGCTCAGCTTCAGTTGGTCGTCCTCGGCGATCCGGACCTGGTCGAACCGCTCCGAGCCATCGGTACGCCGGCCCTCGACACCGTCGGCGACCTTCCCTACCTCGAATCGGGCAAGATCTTCGCCGAACCTGACCGCTCCGACCACTACCGCTCCCACAGCGCCCTGCTCACCGACCTGGATGCCCTGGCCACCCTCCCGAAGGAACTCATCATCGGCATCCGTCACCTCGGCGGAGCACTCAGCCGACAGCCCGAGATCGCGAACGCAGTCGGCCACCGCAACGCGGCGTACGGACTGACTGTCCTGGCCCCAGGCAGCAAAGACGTCGACCGCCGCATCTTCGAGCCCTGGCAGGCCGCAACGATCGGGCGCCTGCTCAACTTCAGCTTCGAGAAGCTGACCTCAGCCGAGATCGCCGAGGCCTACGAGCCGGCCACCTTCGCCAGACTCCTCGAGCTGAGGGACCGGTACGACGCCGCCCGCCGACTGGCGCCCAACCATGAACTCCCCAGCCATGAACTCACAGCGCCGCGGTGACGTCGATCTCGACGAGTTGGCCGGTGAAGCCGAGCTGAGCGACGCCGAGCAAGGTGCTCGCGGACGCGAACGCCGGAGCGAGCGGTGACTCGTTGAGCTGGGTCCAGACGGCGCCCAGCTCGTCGCGGTCGGAGCTGTTGACGTAGATGACGGTCCGTACGACGTCATCCGGGCCGGCGCCGGCCGCGGCCAGGGCGGTCAGGATGTTGTCGATCACCTGTGCGGTTTGGCCGTTCAGTCCGCCCTCGGCGAGGTCGCCGGAAGGGGCGAGCGGGCACTGGCCCGCGAGGTAGATCAAGGTGTCGGCCTGGACCTTGGTCACGTGGTGGTAGCCGGGGGTCGAGTGCAGTCCGTCGGGATTGGTGCGCGAGATCGTCACCTGACCGAGCCAACTCGACCACGGTTGCCGAGGTCAACAGGTTTACTGGAAGCGCCGTACGAAACGCTTCTGCCAGGGCGTTTCGACAGCGTGCGGATCGTAGTGGCGGCGGACGTACGCGACCGCCTCGGCCGCCGGTGCACCGTCCAATACCGCCAGGCACGCGAGCGCCGTACCGGTCCTGCCGCGCCCGCCGGAGCAGGCAAACTCAACCCGCGATGATCCTGAACGCTCCAATGCATCCAAGAACACGTCGCGAGCCTCATCCCGTGAAGCCGGCAACCGGAAGTCCGGCCAGCGCAACCACCGTGACTCCCACTCGACAGCGGGCGGCGTCGAGCCGAGCAGATAGACCCCGTACGCCGGAAATGGCGCTGCCGCCGGGCCGTTGCGTAGACCGCGTCCGCGCACCATCCGACCCGACGGCAACTCGAGCACTCCAGGTGCTCCCTTGACCCACATCCACCAAACCCTAGACGAGCCGCTCCTCGGTGGACGTTGAGAACAGATGAAGCTTTGAAGGGTCCGCGGCCAGGTGGACAACCGCGCCCTTCTCGTTGTGCAGGCGGGTGCCGATGCGCGCGATGATCTGCTCGTTGGTGTGTGCGGCCGTCCCGTACAGGAACGCGTCCGAGCCGAGTTCCTCGATCACCGCGACGTTGACCGGCATGCCCTCGTCAGCCAACTGGAACGCCTCCGGCCGGACGCCCAGCGTCACGGTCTTGTCGGAGCCTGCCTTGGCGAGTACGTCGCGCGCGATCGGCACCACGTAGTCGCCGACCTGCGCGCCCCCGTCGACGATCGTCGCGTCGAGCAGGTTCATCGCGGGCGAGCCGATGAAGCCGGCCACGAACTTGTTCACCGGCCGGTCGTACAGATTCAGCGGGGTGTCGACCTGCTGCAACAGACCATCCTTCAGTACGGCGACGCGGTCGCCCATCGTCATCGCCTCGACCTGGTCGTGGGTGACGTAGACCGTGGTGACGCCCAGCCGGTGCTGGAGTTCGGCGATCTGGGTGCGGGTCTGCACCCGCAGCTTGGCGTCGAGGTTCGACAGCGGCTCGTCCATCAGGAAGACCTGCGGGCTGCGGACGATCGCGCGACCCATCGCGACGCGCTGACGCTGGCCACCGGACAACGCCTTCGGCTTGCGGTCGAGGTACTCCTCCAGGCCGAGCAGCTTCGCCGCCTCGAGCACCCGGCGAGTGCGCTCCTCCTTGTGAATGCCCTGCATCTTCAGCGCGAAGCCCATGTTCTCGCCGACCGACATGTGCGGGTAGAGCGCATAGTTCTGGAACACCATCGCGATGTCCCGTTCCTTCGGCGGCGCGTTGGTGACATCGCGGTCGCCGATGTAGATCGATCCGTCGTTGACCTCTTCGAGCCCGGCGAGCATCCGCAGCGCGGTCGACTTACCGGATCCGGACGGCCCGACGAGGACCATGAATTCGCCGTCCTGGATGTCGAGATCCAGTCGATCGACGGCCGCAGTATCGGTTCCCGGGTAGACCCGGGTAGCCCCCTTGAACGAGACAGTTGCCATATCCCGCACAACCGCCGTACTAGGAGATCAATTCCCCGGTGAAGTAAGTCCCCGGCCGGACTGCCTCGCCGAGCAGTTCCTGCAGCGCGACGACGGCTCGGCTCGGTTGCCGGCCGGCGATCGTTGCCACCGACAAGGTCCACGCCAACCCGGGTCCGGCCAGTGGCAGATGGACCACCCCGGGGATCGACGGGGAGATATCCGGTACGACGGCGATCCCGAGCCCTGCGCGGACGTATTCCGGCACCTCGCTCAGATCCGGCACCTCGACCTGCACCTGCCGCGGCACGCCGGCCCGCTCGAAGGCCTGATCCACCATCCGCCGATTCCCGAACCCGCGCAGCATGTCGACGAACCGCTCCCCGGCCAGCTGCTCGAGCGCGACCGAAGCCTCCTCGGCCAACCGATGCGACGGCGGAACCAGTACGGCGAAGGGCACCGACGCCAACTCACGCACGTCCAGCCCACTCAACTCGGACAGCGGTAGACCGAGCAGCGCAACATCGAGCCGCCCATGCCGGACGTCGTCGGCCAGCCCGGTCGACCCGGTCGGCGACGTCGTCACCTGTACGTCGACCAGCGGATACTTCCGGTGGAAAGCCCCGAGCAGCGGAGCGAGGTCGACCAACCCGAGGCGGGTCATCGTGCCGATCCGGAGGTTCCCGCGCAGCCCGGTCGAGGCCTCCTCGACCACCGAACGAGCCCGATCGAGGGCCTCCAGCGCAGCCTTCGCCTCTGGCAGCAGCGCGGCTCCCGCGGTCGACAGCGTCACCCGCCGGGTCGACCGGTCGAACAACGTGGTCCGCAGATCCGTCTCCAACGCCCGGATCGCGGCCGACACCGTCGACTGGACGGTGAACAGCCGCTGCGCCGCCCGGGTGAAGCTCAGCTCCTCGGCGACGGCGACGAAGTACTCAAGCTGCCGACTGTCCATGGCGTCAATTATCGTCAGTCTCGATAAGACAGTGCAAGAACTTTCGTTGGACTCGATAGATCATCGGAGGGAGGCTGTTGCTATGTCCACAACGTTGTCCTCGTCCCGGCCGGTCGAGTCCCGGGTGCGGTTCGGCCATCAGCCTGGGTTCTGGGTGATCGCCGCCGCCTTCCTGATCACGATGGCGTTCTCGACCGTTCCCACTCCGCTCTACGCGATCTACCAGCGGCGGGACGGCTTCCCGACGTACCTGATCACGATCATCTTCGCGGCGTACGCGGTCGGCGTGATGGTCAGCCTGTATCTGGCCGGCCACGTCAGCGACTGGCTCGGCCGCCGCCGGGTCGCACTCCTTGCAGTCCTCGCCGAAGCCGTGTCGGCAGCGATCTTCCTGATCTGGCCGGACGTCCCCGGGCTGCTGCTCGCCCGCTTCATCTCCGGTGTCGGCGTCGGCGTACTGACCGCGACCGCGACGGCCCACCTCTCCGAACTGCGCAAGATCGCCCGGCCTGACGAAGACCCGAGTCGGTCCGCGCTGATCTCGAGCATGGTCAACCTCGGCGGTCTGGCCTTCGGTCCGCTGGTCGGTGGTGTGCTCGCCCAGTACGTCGCCTCTCCGCTCGAGCGCCCGTACGAGATCTTCCTCGTGTTGCTGCTGCTCAGCGCAGTCGGGATCGCGCTGGTTCCCGAGACTGTCGAGCGGCTGGAGGAGCGTCCGGCGTACCGGCCGCAGCGGGTCGCCTTGCCGGCCGCCGCGAGACCGCTGTTCTTCGCCAGTGCGATCGGTGCGTTCGCGGCGTTCTCGATCTTCGGGCTGTTCACCTCGCTCGCGCCGACGTTCCTGGCCGGCGTACTGCACCAGCCGTCGCGGATCCTGGCCGGCGTCGTCACCTTCGCGGTCTTCATCGCCGGAGCCGGCAGCCAGGTGGTCTTCGTCCGGATGGAACGCCGCAATCAGCTGCGCCTCGGCCTGACCTTCATGTCGGTCGGGCTGATCGGTATCGCGACCGGCGGCCTGATCTCGAGCCTGGCACTCTTCGTCATCGGCGGCGTGATCGCCGGAGCCGGTGTCGGCCTGGTCTTCCGCGGTGCCGTCGCCACCGCCGCCTTACTCGCCGACGCAGGCTCCCGAGGCGAGGTCCTCGCCGCACTCTTCCTGATCGCGTACGCCGGTCTCGCGCTCCCCGTCCTGGCCATCGGCCTGGGAATCGCGCTGCTCCCGGCTGCAACGGCCCTACTGATCTTCTCCGTACTGATCTTCATCCTGGTCAATGCTGCCGTCCCGCGGATGCTCAAACACTAAGATCCACCGCATGGGCGTGACTGTGCAGGTTGGGGATCAGGAAGCGTATCTGGCGCGCGTCGGCCGGGCAGGGATGTTGCTGCTGCCGATGATCACCGGGATCGGCGAGCAGATCCGCGAGTGGGCGGACGAACTCGCCGCCGCCGGGATCACCGCCCTCGTCTGGGATCCCTTCAAGGGCAAGAGCACCGACAACTCGACACACGACGAACTCGCCGCGTTACTGCGCCAAAAAGACGACGACGAAGCGCTGGCTGAGCAGCGAGCCCTGCTCGACTACCTCACCGACGACCTCGGCTGCACCAAGGCCGGGGTCATCGGCTGGTGCCTGGGCGGCCGCTTCGCGCTCCTCCTCGGAGCCCGCGACCACCGCCTCGCCAACGTCGTCGCCTTCCACCCCACCAGTCCGTCGGAGCACCACGAGCAGCACACGTACGACACCATCTCCGACGCCGCCGGCATCATCGCCCCGGTCCTCGTGAGCTACCCGAGCGCCGACGTACTCGTCCCGAACGCCGACTTCGAGGCCCTCCAAACCGCCCTCCAGTCCCGCCCGGCAGGCGCAACCTTCACCCAGTACTTCCCCGGCGCCGAGCACGGCTTCTCCGACAAGGCCCGCCACGCCAACGAAACCAACGCCGCCGCCTTCCGCCTCGCCTGGCCCCAAGCCCTCGCCTTCATGAAGACGACGACGAGCTAGGCCGCCTGGCGGCGGTGGGCGGTGGGGGTTGTGCCGCGGACTCGTTTGAAGGCGACGCTGAGGGCGAAGGCGTTGGCGTAGCCGACTCGGCGGGCGATGGTTTCGACGGTGTCTTGGGTACTGCGGAGTTGGTCGGCGGCGAGGGTGATGCGCCACGTGGTGAGGTAGCTCATGGGCGCTTCGCCGACGACTGCGGTGAAGCGGCGGGCGAGGCTGGCGCGGGAGACTCCGACGCGGTCGGCGAGCTCGGGAACACTCCACGGGTACGCCGGATCCTCGTGCAGCAAGCGTAGTGCCGAGCCGGCGACCGGGTCGGTCTGCGCCTGATACCACCCCGGTGCCTGTGACTCCGGCCGATCGAACCACGCTCGCAACGTCACGATCAGCGCGAGATCGAGCCAGCGATCCAGCACGCTCTGCTGGCCGGGCGACTCGCGGCGGATCTCGCCGGCGATCATGTCCATCACCGGCCCGGCCAGGTCGGCGGCCGGGACCACGAGCACCGAGGGGAGTGCGTTGACGAGTCGGCGGCTGACATCGCCGGCCACCTGATAGGTGCCGCTGGCAATCATCGCCGAGCCCTCCGCGCGACCGCCGTACGTGCGCAGTCCGAGCCGTTCGCTGTAGTCAATAGGGGCTCCAGGCAACGGTTGGCAGATGTTGCCGGGCAGGATCCGGAGCTGCGGTTCGGTGCTGACGCTGTCGCCGACCACGTACGGCGCCGGGCCGGTGAAGATCGCGACGTCACCCCGCTCCATCCGGAGCGGCTCGATCCCGTCCCGGGTGATCCACGCGTCACCCCGCACCATCGTCGCGAGCGCGAGCGGTGCCTCCTCGCGGATCTCCAGCGCCCACGGCGTCTCCAGGATCCCGAGGTTGAACACCCCGTCCACCGCGCGGGTCCCGGTCAACAGATCATCCAGCACGTCCATGACCACACCCTACGCCGTTCTGAGCGTCTCGAACATCGAATTGCGCCAAACAACCATGGTTAAGCTCACTCAGCCGCGATGAACTAGAGCCATGACCAACACCAAAGAGATCCTCATCCTCGGTGGCAAAGGCAAGACCGGCCGCCGCGTCGCAGCTCAGCTCGACAACCGCCAGATTCCCTACCGCCTCGCTTCCCGAACGAGCGCGCAGCGCTTCGACTGGTACGACGAGAGCACGTGGTCACCGACCATCGGCGGCGCCGACACGGCGTACCTGGCACCGCCGGTCGGCGCGACCGGCCTCGCCCAAGCAGGCCGTTTCGTACAGCAGGCGGCCGACGAAGGCCTCCGCCGGATCGTGCTGCTGTCCGGCCGCGGTGTCGGCAGCCCCGGTCGCGAGTTCGCCGTCTACGAAGGCCAGCTCGGACTGGAGCACGCCGTACAGGCCAGTGGCGCCGACTGGACGATCATCCAGCCGGCCTGGTTCGCCCAGGGCTTCAGCGAGGACTTCCTCCGGTACGACGTTCTGGCCGGAGAGATCCGGTTGTCGGCCGGCGACGGTGGCGAGGCCTGGATCGACACCAACGACGTCGGCGACGTGATGGCCGCAGTCCTGCTCGACGAGGCCTACACCGGCGCGACCTACGCCCTGTCCGGCCCGCGCTTCCTCACCATGGCCGAGGTTGCCGCCGAGCTCAGCGCTGCCACCGGCCGTCCGATCAACTACGTCAACCTCGACCCCGAGCAGCACGTCGCCGAACTGATCGCGCAGGGCCAGACCCTAGAAGACTCGGAGGCCGTCCGCGACCTCTTCGCGGTCATCCGCAATCACCGCTCGGAGTACGTGTCGGACGGCGTCCAGCAGATCCTCGGCCGCCAGCCCCGCGACTTCACCGACTGGGCCCGCGACACCGCAGCCACCGGAATCTGGGCACAATGAAACAGAAAGGCCTTCACACCCACCTGGGTGTGAAGGCCTTTCTGTTCAGTGAGCTACTTGTGGTTGTGCTGGAGCTCGATCCACTCGTCGCGGGTCATCTCCTGCAGTTCCGTCGGTGCGGTCTTCGACTGGACGTTCGCACCCTGACCGACGGCGCCGCCGCCGAACGTGATGTTGGCCCAGTTGTTCTGGGTGGTCAGGGTGTTGGTGAGGTTGTCGTCGTTGATGTCGGCCGCGCCGGTGTC
The DNA here is from genome assembly GCF_004348455.1 of Kribbella albertanoniae. Taxonomy (GTDB): domain Bacteria; phylum Actinomycetota; class Actinomycetes; order Propionibacteriales; family Kribbellaceae; genus Kribbella; species Kribbella albertanoniae. Next base: position 10,048 of record NZ_SMKA01000169.1, on the reverse strand, counting down.
GACGGTGTCACCGTCGCAGTTCCAGTCGATCCGGCCGCTGGCGGTACCGGTCGACGTGCGGCTGGTGCCGTCCGGGCATTTCCAGCTGGTCTTGTACGTGTCGAGGTTCGGGCCCAGGCCGATCGACTCCTTCAGGGCGGTCTCGTTCAGCGCTGCCGGGGCGACGTTCGAGTAGCTCCAGTAGCGGGTGCCGTCGGCCTTCGGGACACCGCCGAGCTGGAAGAAGTAGTTCATCACGCTCAGGTAGTTCGGCTTGTAGTTGACGTGGTCCGAACCGCCGTGCCTGAGGCCGAGGTTGTGACCGAGCTCGTGGATGAACGTACCGACGTTGGTGTTGTCGGTCGCGTTCCAGTTGCACTTCGGTCCGACCGTGACGATGAACGTGTCGTTCGGGATCGCGAACGCGTTGCCGCTGCTGCAGCCGCCACCGTAGCTGTCTCCGAAGAGCGCGTAGTGGAAGACGGCCTTGCGTGCCGGCTTGAAGTGGGTGTTCTTGATCGCCGTGGTCTCCGTGGCCGCCGGGTTCAGATCGGCGTCGTAGGGGACCTCGTTGCCGCCACCCAGGTTGTACTTCGTGCCGCCGACCGGCCCGGCGTCGAGGTGGATATTGATGCCGGCGGTGCCGTTCGGGTTCATCACCGGGGCCTGGGCGAAGACCTGGACGATCCGGTCCAGCGCGGCCACGCTGGCCAGCCGTCCGGCCATGTAGTCCATCTCGACGAACAGGTCCTTCTTCTTCGGGTCTGCACCCATCGCCTTCAGGTCGACGTCGATCACGCCGTCACCGTTGGCGTCGTACCCGTTCGTCTCCCAGATGTCGGGCAGCGAGTCGCCGTCGGTGTCGGTGGCGAGCACCGCCTGCGACACGGGCGGGGCAACGTTCGGGCCGTCGGACGGTACGGCGGCGACCGCGCTGGTCGCGGCGAGCGCGGCGGCGGCGAGCGAACCGAACACGGTCAAAAAGGCAGGGCGGGGCCTCATGTAGATCTCCTTGAGGGGCGGTCAGTGATCTCCCGTTACCGTAGGTGGTTTCGGTAATTTTTGGCGGCCTAACTGGGTCATGGCTCAAGTGGGCCAAGCGATTGAGGCCTTCAGGTAGCGGACAGAACCCGGCCGCTACTGGTGGCAAGCTGGTCCCATGTCCGAAACCTCAGCCCGGTTGCTCTCGCTGCTGTCCTTGCTCCAGGCGCGCCGTGACTGGCCGGGCGCGCTGCTCGCCGACCGCCTCGAGGTCAGCGCGCGCACGGTACGCCGGGATGTCGACCGGCTCCGCGATCTCGGCTACCCGGTCCGCGCGATCAAGGGACCGGACGGCGGCTACCGGCTCGACGCCGGGGCCGAGCTGCCGCCGTTGCTGTTCGACGACGACCAGGCGATCGCGGTCGCCGTCGCCCTGCAGACCGCGACCACCACCGTGACCGGCATCGAGGAAGGTGCGTTGCGGGCGTTGGCCACGGTTCGCCAGGTGATGCCCGCGCGGCTGCGCCAGCGGGTCGACGCGCTCCAGGTGACAACCATCGACCGCTACCCGAACCGCCGTACGACGGTCGACTCGAACCAGCTCATCGCGATCGGGATGGCTGTTCGCGCTCAGGAAGTACTGCGGTTCGACTACCAGTCACCGGGTGCGCCCGAGGGGGAGTGGTTGCCGCCGCGGAAGGCCGAGCCGCATCACCTGGTCACCTGGGGCGGGCGGTGGTACCTGATCGGCTGGGACCTGGATCGCAAGGACTGGCGGACGTTCCGGGTCGACCGGATGACGCCGAAGACGCCGACCGGGCCGCGGTTCACCCCGCGCGAACTACCGGCCGCGGATGTCGCGACGTACATCTCGCGGCAGTTCAAGACCAAGGAACAGTTCCCGTGCCGTGGCGAGGCCGTGCTGCAAGTCCCGGCCAGCGAGGTCGCGCCGTGGTCCGGTCAGGACACGATGGTCGAGGAGGTCACGGCGACCAGTTGCCGGGTGACCATGACGGCCTGGTCCTGGGTCGGCCTCGCCGCCCGCTTCGCGATGTTCGAGTGCGACCTGGAACTCGTCGGCCCGCCCGAACTCATCGAAGCCGCCCACCAAATCGCCACCCGCTTCCAGGAGTCCCCACGATGACGGATGAACTGGTCCTCGCCGACGCTGCTGCCTGGCATGACTGGCTCGCCGCGAACCATCAGACCAGCGACGGAGTGTGGCTGGTGTGTGCGAAGAAGAACGTCACCACGCCGACCAGCCTCGCTGTCTCTGACGCGCTCGATGAAGCGTTGTGCCACGGCTGGATCGACGGACAGCGCAAGACCCGCGACGAATTCACCTTCCTGCAGCGCTACACCCCCCGCCGCTCCCGCAGTACCTGGTCCCAACGCAACGTCGACTACATCGCCCGCCTCGAGAAGGCCGGTCGCATGCAACCAGCCGGCTGGGCCGAGGTGGACCGAGCCAAAGCCGACGGCCGCTGGGCCAACGCCTACAGCGGTTCCGCGAACCTGGAGATCCCGGCGGACTTGGCCGCCGCGATCGCCGCCGTACCTCAGGCGCAAGCCATGTTCGACATCCTCACCAGCGCCAACCGGTTCGCCATAGTCCACCGGGTCAACGGCGCCAAACGCCCCGAAACCCGCGCCCGCCGCATCGCCCAGTTCGTGGACCAACTATCCCGAGGCGAAACCATCTACCCCCAAAAACAATCCCTCCCCACCCAGTAGTCCGCGCAACAACCAGCCGAACGGCCGACGGCCTACCTGCACGTTGCGCAGCAGAGCGCCGTCTGTACCTATCGGTATGTACAATCTTCGGTATGAGCGTTGAAGCGATTACTCGTGAGGTTGTTCTGGATCAGGTGCTGCCGGCTGACCTGCCGGTACGGCGGGTGCAGGCTCGGCGGATCACGATGTTGCCGGAGACTGCGGTCGGGGTGCACACGCACAACGGGCCGGTCTTCGGGAGCATCGAGTCCGGGTCAGCGATCTACCAGCTACGCGACGAGCCGGAGATCATGCTGAAGCCCGGCGACCTGTTCTACGAGCCGGCGGAGGAGCTCATCCGGTTCGACGCAGGCCCCGACGGCGTCACGTTCCTCGCCTACTTCCCGGTGACCGAAGGCCAGGAGCCGTTGCTGGAGCTAGTAGAGGACCGGGTTGAGGGGTGAGGAGATGACGTCGCCAGGCTGCGTGCCCGGCATCCAGGACAGATCGTTGCGCTGGGCGTCGTTGACCGGTTCTGAGATCTCCATGGATGCGTCGACGTAGATGACAGTCATCACCCGGCGCGGTACGTCGGTCGTGTTGGGTGGCGCGTGGTGGAACGTCCAGCCGAGGTGGTAGCTGACCTCGCCGAGCTCGAAAGGCTCGGACACCTCCGGAAACTCCTGCTCAGCAAGCGCCTTCTGCAGCACCCGCTCGGATTCGTCGCTGATCGGAAGATCGCGGCCGTGCTCGAAGGTATGGCTACCGGCCGCGAACGAGAGCGGCCCCATCTCCATCGGCGTCTCCTGCAGTGGCACCCACACCGTCACGCAGCGGTCGGTCGCGAACGGCCAGTAGTACTGATCCGCGTGCCACGGCGTCACGCCCCCGCCGGACTCCTTGTACAGCGCCTGATCGTGGTACAGCCGAACCGACCGCACGCCCAGCAACTGCGCGGCGATCTTCGCGAGCCGCGGCGACGACACGAACTCCAGCACCTTCTCGCTGTGCTGCCACAGGTTCGTCACCTGCAGGAACGCCTTCCCGTACGTGTCCCGGTCCGCCAGCGGCAGGTGCTGGGTGTTCAGCTCGATGACCTTCCCGGTGATCTCCGGCTCGTACGCCGCGATCGTCTCGGGACTCAGCACGTTCTTCAGCTTCACGAAGCCGTGCTGCCGGAAGTGCGCGAGATCAGCCTGGCTGAGCGTGTAGCCGGCCTCGAGCTCGGAGCGGGTAACCGTCATGGGACCCCAGGGTCCCCGGCGTTTCCGTCGTTGTAAAGGTCACAACACACCGGTATACGTGAGCGCGAAGGTCGCACACGGGAACAGGAAGAGCGACGCCAGCACGATGATCCCCTTGAACGACTGCCGCGGCCCGATCAGCTTGCCGTAGGCGACGACCAGCACCGGCACCATCACCACCTCGAGCACCAGCATGCTGCGCGGGATGATCGTGTCCGTCGCGGCCAGGATCACGGACAACGCCGCGGCCGCGATCCAGGCGCCGTACCCAAGCCTGTACGTCGTTCGCGCGCCGTAGCGGACCGCGATTGTCTGGTACCCGGCGGCCCGGTCGGCCTCCAGATCAGCCAGCGTGGTCGGCAGATAAAGGCCGATGGCGGCGAGCGTCCCTTGTAAGCCCATCAGCCACGGAAAGTCGCTGAGGTCGGGGTTGATCGCGGCCCAACCGGCCAGCGGGCCGAAGGCGCCGAGGGCCAGCGCGTTGACCGCGACATCGAATCCGGCGCGCGTCTTGAGCCGCACCGGCGGCACGCTGTAGGCGTAGCCGAGCAGAACCGCGAGCAGCACGCCGAGCGCGAACACGATCCCGACATGCAGGCTGATACCGACCGCTGCGACCGCGGCTGCGAAGGCTAACCGTTTCGCCGCGCGGAGCGTGATTCGCCCGTCCAGCAAGGGTGATTTCGCCTTGCGGGGATTGAGCCGGTCGCTCGGCAGGTCGTACGCGTCGTTGACCGCGAGGACGGCCAGCCAGACCAGCGGACCCATCACGACCGCGCCGACGATCAGCCGCGGCCACTCCTCGAGCGGCGGGATCAGCTCTCGCGTCGCGAGCAGGATGCCGACGTAGTAGGGCACGATCGAGACGACCCAGAACGCCGGCCGCCCGACCGCGATCACATCACGAACCCTGTGCGGTGCTGTCCGGGCTATCGCGGTGGTGGCCACACCACCACTCTCCTCCCGCAAGCCCGGACCGCACCTCCCTCCAGCGCGTGAGACCCCTCACTCTCCAGCGTGGATGTGAGCAAGGGAGCCATTCTCGAGCGCGACCCACACCGAACCATCGGTGTCGACGGCCAGCCCGTGCGGCTCGGACCCTTCGCCCAGCTCGATCACCTCGACCACCGCACCCCCGACATCCATTCGCGCCAGCGAACCCGAACCCCACAACGTGATCCAGCACCCGCCGTCCGCGGTCGCCACCACGGCATGCGGCTTCGACCCCGCCGGCAACGGGAACTCCTCGATCGTCCCGTCCGCGCTGATCCGCCCAGCCTGATCCGCCTGCAACTCCACGAACCAGACCGCCTCGGGTCCGGCGCTGATCCCGACCGGCCCGGCACCTGAGGTCGGCAACGGGTACGTCGTCACCTCGCCCGCCGTCGTCATCCGCCCGATCGCGTTGCCCTGGTTCAGCGTGAACCACAGCTCATCGGAGCCGGTGATCATCGCCGGAAACCCACCGGCAACCCCGATCGGGTACGTCGTGACCTCGCCGTCGGCCGTGATCCGCGCGACCTGATCCGTGCTCATCAACGTGCACCACAAGGCGTTGTCGGGTCCAACGCAGATCCCGTACGGCGCCCCGGCGACCGCGATCGCCGAAATGTTGCCAGCGGCATCAATGTGGCCGACGTGGTCGTCACCGTTCCGCGTGAACCACACGCCGCCCGTGCCCGCCGTGATCACCATCGGCCGGGACGCGGGTGCACCCAGGTCATAACGCTGTCCGGCCGCGCGGACGACCGCGCCGGCGTGCACGAGCGTGGTCCACACCTCGCCGGCCGCGACCGCGACGCCGTACGGGCCCTCACCCGGACCGGAGATTTCAGTGTGTGACAAGGCAGGACTCCTTCAGATCGAGAACGGCGTCGCGCCAGCGCGAGACGAACCGGCGGTCGTGGCTGATCACGACGAGCGCTCCGGCGTACCGGTCGAGCGCTGCCTCCAGTTCCTCGACGAGGACGAGCGACAGGTGGTTGGTGGGTTCGTCGAGCAGCAGTACGTCGTACGGCGTACTCAGCAGACGGGCCAACGCGAGCCGCCGGCGTTGTCCGGTGGACAGGTCGCCGACCCTCGTCGACAACTGGTCCGCTCGGAACAACCCCAGCTCGGCGGCGCCCTGATGACGGGCGAGTGCCATCCGGAGTGGTTCGTCCGGACGCGGTTCGGTCACCTCCTGGTGGAGATAGCCGATGTGGCCGCGGCGTTCGACGTACCCGGAGTCCGGTGGCAGCCGGCCGGCGAGGACGTCGAGCAGAGTGGACTTGCCGATGCCGTTCGGTCCGGTGATCAGCAGGCGGCCACCGGCCGGTACGTCGATCGAGGTCGGCCGGAGCCGTTCCTCGACAGCGACTCCGATCGCGCTCAGTCCGGCCGGCGACCCGGTCGTGCGGAGCGACGCGGTGAAGCGCAACGGCTTGGCTGGAATCGGTGCCGGCTCCTCCTCCAGCCGACGCAGGCGCTCCTTCGCGTTGCGGATCTTGCTCCGCTCCGCCTCGTTCACCCGGCCGGTCGCACGGTCGTAGGCGACCTTGTTGTTGTCCTTCATCGGCCGACCATGAGCAACCCGGTCTGCCGTGGTGCGGACGGTATCGCGCATCGCGGCGACGTCGTCCTCCCACTGCTGCCGAGCCTGTTCGAGCCGCGCTCGCTCGGCCGCCTTCTCCAGCAGGTAACCCTGGTAGCCGTTGCCGTACCGCGTGATCCGGTGCGTGTCGCCGTCGACCTCGAAGAGCGTCGAGGCGACCCGCTCCAGGAACGCGCGGTCGTGCGAGACCACCACGGTCGTGCCTCGCCGGGAGCGCAGATGACCCTCCAGCCAGGTCGCGGCCGTGGTATCCAAATGGTTGGTTGGTTCGTCGAGCAGCAGGATCTCCGGCGCTGAGGCCAGGACCGCGGCCAGGTGCAGCCGAGCGAGTTCGCCGCCCGACAGCTCCGACAACCGGCGGTCCGCAGGGACCATGCTCAGCCCGAGTCCGTGGGTGGCCCGTGCGAACCGGGCGTCCGCGTCGTACCCCTCACGGAGTTCGAACTCCGCCTGCAAATCGCCGTACTCATCAAGAACGTCGAGCTCACCACCAGCGAGGCGAGCCTCGAGGGCGCGGAGCCGAGCCTCGACCCGGCGAAGGTCGGCCAGCGCGTGATCGGCGAGCGCGGCGACGGCGAGCTCCAGCGGCAACGGGTTGTCCTGGGCAAGGAAGCCCAGGCTGCCGGCCGCGGTCACCGAGCCGTCGGTGGCCGGCTCCAGACCGGCGGCGATCCGGAGCAGCGTCGACTTGCCGGAACCGTTCTCGCCGATCAGCCCGCTGACCTGCCCAGGCGGGAAGGCGCAGCTGATGCGATCAAGGACGAGCTGGTGATCGAACGACTTGGTGACCTCGTGCAAAGACAGCTGGGTAGACATACGTGTGCTCCTGACTCTCGCGGGTTCGGACTGACGAACGGCGGGTCAGAAGATCACTGGTCAACTCCTTAATGCGACGAATGTTGCGTTAAGATGATGACATGACCGAGACCGATCGCGCAAGCAGGCCGGGTGGTCGGTCCGCACGCGTGCGCGCCGACGTACTGGCTGCAGTCGCCGCCGAGCTGACCGAGCACGGGTACGACGGACTGTCGATCGACGGGGTCGCCGCGCGATCCGGCGTCCACCGGACGACCGTGTATCGGCGGTGGAAGACGGTGGCCGGGCTGCTCGTCGACCTGCTGCAGACCGACGACGACTGGGCCCCTGCCGACACGGGTTCGCTCGAGGGCGACCTGATCGCGCTCAATCGCGAGGTGTACGACGCCTTGACCGAGCAGCCGTCCGTGACCCAGGCCGTGATTGCCGCGTCCTTCCGTACGCCGGAAGCCGCGGAGGCACTCACGGCGTTCTGGGCCGATCGCTACCGCCGCTCGGCCGCCGTCGTCGAGCGGGCGATCGCGCGGGGTGAGGTGCCCGTGAGAACGAATGCCCATGAAGTGGTGGTCGCGGCGACCGGGCCGCTCTACCACCAGCTCGTCCTGCTCAAACAGCCGCTGACACGGGCGGCGGCCGACCGGTACGCCCGGCTAGCCTCAGGGATGTGACTGGGCGATTGATCGATGAAGTCGTGGTGGTGACCGGGGCTGCGCGCGGGATCGGACGCGCGGTGGCAGCGAAGGCAGCCGCCGAAGGTGCCGTGGTCGGGCTGATCGACGTACTGGCTGGTCAGCTCGCGTCGACCACCGCCGAACTCCAAGCGACCGGCGCCCGAGTCGCCTCCGTGGTCGGCGACATCACCGACGAGACCTCAGTCGCCGCAGCGGTCGCTCACCTTGCTGCCGAACTCGGCCCAGCGACCGTGCTCGTCAACAACGCAGGCAAGAACGCGTACGCCGACGCGACCCAGATGACCGTCGCCGAATGGGACGCCGTCTTCGACGTAGACCTGAAAGGCGCCTGGCTGATGGCCCGCCAGGTCCTGCCCGCCATGATCGAGAACAGCCACGGCGCGATCGTCAACATCGCCTCGATCCACGCGTCCCTCACCACCGCCGGCATGTTCCCGTACGCCGCCGCCAAGTCCGGCCTGGTCGGCATGACCCGCTCCCTGGCCCTCGACGTCGGCCCCCACAACATCCGCGTCAACGCCGTCAGCCCCGGCTACATCGCCACCGACCTCCTCGAAGAGTTCTTCACCAACTTCCCCCACGAACGCACCCACGCCCTCACCGTCCACCCCCTCAACCGCATCGGCACCCCCGAAGACGTAGCCGAAGTCGTCTGCTTCCTGGCCTCCCCCGCCGCCTCCTTCGTCACCGGCGCCAACTGGTCCATAGACGGCGGCCTCAGCATCCGTTACGCCTGAATCGCTGCGTTCAGCGTGCTTCTTCGATGAGATCCACGGCTTCGTCCATTCCGTACCGCTCGCGGAGAACGAGAAGCAGGTCGTCCACGGATTCGGGCGGGAACTGCCGCCGCGCCGACATCGTGGCAACAGCGCGCAGCCCACGCCGCGGATTGACTGCCACGGTGTCCGCCGCGAAATCGCGAGCCGGCCGGATCTGAATGCCGAGGGGTATCCGCGCCGAGGGGAAGTCCTTCAGGTTCTCGGTGACGATGGCTCCGGCGCCGCCGGCCACTGCGGCCGCGAGAACGTGCTCGCCGGCGGGGTCCGGGAGGCCGAAGGTCCCGTCGTACGGCTCCCAGTGGCTTACCTCGGCGTCGTCGAATGCCGCACGCATCTGCTCCACAAGGTGTGCCGACTGTGATTCGGCCTTGGCCGGTGTAACGGAACGCTGGACCAGCTTGCGCACGTGGGTGTAGCGAAGCTCTTCGAGAATGGCGCTGCTCCACAGTGGCCGATAGAGGCTCTCGGCGGCGAGGGAGAGGAGGAAGTCGCGCTGGGTGCTGGGCCAGAGGACTGAGGTGTCGAGGACGGCGCTGAACACTGCGCTGATTCTCAGCTGCGGCGGCGGTTGGCGAGCTCTTGGCGGATTGCTCGGAGTTGTTGCTGGACGGCGGCTGGGTTGTCCTCGGCGTCCAGCTCGATGGCGGTTGCGGTGATGGCGTCGTACTGGCGCTGGCGGCGCCGCTCGCGATAGTCGAGCAGTTCGCGAAGCAGGACCCTGCGGCGGGATCCGATCCGCTCGGCCGGGAGCTCGCCTTGGTCGATGAGCCGGACCACGGTCGGGCGGCTGACGCCCAGCAGATCGGCGGCCTGTTGGGTGGTGAGCTTGGAGCTCTGGGGTGCGACGGTGACGGCGTGACCGGACCGCAACGCCTCGACGACCTGGAGTAGGACCATGTGCAACGCCTCCGGCACCTCGACCTGATCACCCTCCTGTGCACCAGCCAGGAAGTAGCGCGGCTCGGGAGCGGTGCCGTGCCGGCTCTCGTGCGCGAGCAGGAAGCTCGCCACCGACGCCAGTTCCTCAGGCTGATCAGGCAGGTACGTCTGCTGCTCCAGCGCCTCGGCCGTCATTGCGTCTCCCGAAGTTATCCGCGAACAAAAGGAAAGAATGTTCGTAACGTTCGAATAGTATCCCGCTCAACTGTGCCGGACAAGCGACTCAGTTCGTGGGGTTGTAGGCGCAGGCTTCGGCGAGGTCGGGGGCTGATGGTTTGGGGGTCGGCTTGCGGGTCGCGGGCGCGGTTGGCT
>NZ_SMKA01000168.1 GCF_004348455.1 Kribbella albertanoniae | reverse complement strand
GCATGGTCGGCACCTACACCTCGAGCCTCCACATCGCCTATGACGACTGACCTCATCTTTGTGGAAGCAAATGTGCACTGGGTGGCAGCAGCGATCCACAAAGACGCTAGCGGACGGGGCAGGTCGGGCTGCAGGGCTTCGCGGTGAGCGCGGGCTGTGTACGGCGGAGGATCTGGAGAGCTTGTACGGCGGCCTCGCACGGCCGGCTGGTGATGTCGAACCAGCCGTACCGGAGCGTGGCTTCGGCGCGCAATGTTGCGCGGTTGTCCCGGTCGAGGTCGCGCCAGCGCTGATGCGGGACGAGGTGGAGGCGGCCGTCCAGCTCGACCAGCAGGTTGAAGCCGTCGTAGAAGACATCGGTGAACTCGTCGTCCACAGCGCGTTGCCTCGTCCCGCTCGGCAACCCGTGCCGACGCTCGACATCCCGCGCGTAGCGCAGTTCGAGCAGCGAGTGCGAGCCGGCGGCAACGTCGGTGAGGATCGGAAGGAGCGCCTGGCGATGGCGTAAGCGCGGATGCTGGGCCAGGGCGGTCAGGATCCGCGCCGGACTCACCCGGCCGCTCTGACACGCCTGAGCAATCACCGCGGCGGCCTGATCGACGGAAGGTGAGATGCCGACGATGTCCAATACGGCGTCAGCGGCCGTACGCCGGGGCGGGACGACTGTGGCGAGCCGGCGCTTCCAGTGCTCGTCGCGGTGAATGACGAGCCTGGGCCGGGACTGGATCCGGCGCCGCTTCGGGATCGTCACGTAGATAGGCCGACTGCTGTCAGGTTTGAGTAGTCCGAGTTGTTCCGCCGCGGTGTAGTGACTCCACGCGGCTTCGGGGCCGGCGTACAAAAGCGCGGCGAGGCGGTGGTCGTCGTACCCGATGGGACCGGTATGAGTGGCATAGACGCAGGGGTAGACGGTTTGCCAGCGGCGGCTGCGCAGCCCGCGCCGGATCTCGGCCTCGGACCAACGGGCAGCTTCGAGCTGCGCGCGCGAGACGATCCGGTTCTGGTCGTGGATCAGCGCCTCGATCCCGTCGTCCGCAAGCCGCTGCTGCCACCACCATTCCACCCCTCCAGCCTGACCGATTTCCCGCAGCGCTGCGGAGGCCCCTGTGGATAACCACCTTTGTGGAACCAAATGTGCACTGGCTGGCAGTAGGCATCCACAAAGGTCAGGCGCCGGCGGCGTCCTGGGCTGCTAGTACGGCGTTGGCGTGGCGGGCGGCCCAGTCGCCGAGGGCGTTGATGGGGATCAGGAGGTCGTGGCCGGCGGGGGTGAGGGAGTACTCGACTCGGGGCGGGGCTTCGGCGTACCGGTGGCGTTCGACGAGGCCGTTGGTTTCGAGGCGGCGGAGGGTTTCGGTGAGGACCTTCTGGCTGATGCCTCCGATCTGGCGGCGCAGGTCGACGGGGCGGGCGGGGCCGTGGCTCAGGGCGTAGAGGACGACCATGGGCCAGCGGCCGCTGATGAGCTCGACCGCGACGCGCGCCTGGCAGTCCGCGTAGAAGGTCATACCGTCATTCTGCCTGCCCGTTGCGCACCGAAGGGTGCCTTTCGGCCGGGCTAGCGTCCTCGGCATGCGAATCGGGACTGTGGGGAACGGCGGAATGGCGGCGGCGCTCGGGCGGCATTGGGTGCGGGCCGGGCATCAGGTGATGATCGGAGGGCGGGACACGGGCAGGGCTGCGGAGACGGCGGGCCGGATCGGCGCGGCATCCGGTTCGTTGCAGGAGGCAACGTCGTACGGCGAGGTGGTGCTGCTCGCGGTCCCGGCCGAGGTGGTGGTCGAGACGGTCGCGCGGCTGACGATCGCGCCTGGCACGGTGCTGATCGACTGCACGAACGCGATCGAGCACAGCGACTTCACGCTCGCGCACCCCGCAACTGCCGAGGCGATCAGGAAGGCGGTCCCGCACGCTCACGTGGTGAAGGCGTTCAACCTGGCCGCGGACACGGTGTGGCGAGCTGCGCCGCAGGTCTTCGAGGGCGGCCCGCTCGGGGTGCCGCTCTGTGGTGACGAGCCGGCAGCGGTGGAGTGCGTGGCCGGGCTGGTCCGTGACCTGGGGTGCGAGCCGGTGCCGTCCGGAGGGCTGGTGCGAGCTGCCCTGCTGGAGGCGACTGCCGCGTTCGCGATCGGCATCTGGGTCAATGGCGGCGGCGATGTCCGCGGGTTGTTCCCGCCGGTCGGCGCTGCCTAGGGCTCGCCAAAGGGGTGGCGAAGTGTTAGAAGGTGAACACACTTCGTGAGGATGGTGAGCGCGATGGCGGTTCAGGCCACTGATGCGGGGGTTCGGCACGAGTTGGAGCTGGCGTTGCGGAACGGGCCGTTTCCGGCGGCGTTGCATCTGGCGATCGAGGTCAGCGGGCTGACGCTGGAGGAGATTCGGGACTGGCTGGGGGAGCGTGGTGCGCATTTGAGTATTGCGACCCTCAGTTATTGGCGGCGGGGGCGGAGCCGGCCGGAGCGGGCGGCGTCGTTGCTGGCGGTTCGGTTGCTGGAGGAGTTGCTGGAGTTGCCGCCGAACGCGCTGATGTCGTTGCTGGGGCCGCGGCGGATTCGGGGGCGGTGGATCGGGCATGTGCCGGGGAGCGTTGCGCCTCAGCTGCTGTTTGCCGACTCGCGGCCGGACACCCTGATGCGGACTGTCGGTGTGCCGCAGCAGGGGCGGTTGCGGCGGGTCAGTGTGCATGTGACGGTCGAGCTGGGCGCGGATCGGATGGTCGAGCGGATTCGGATGCGCGAGCTGGTGCGGGCTGCCGCGCATCGCGTGTCTCAGTTGGGCGTGCTCTACTTCGCCGAGGAGCGGCCGGACTCGCCGCCGGAGCTCACTGCGGTGGCGAACGCGCGGATCGGTCAGGTCGAGACCGATCGCGTGGCCGGGCTGGTGGTGGCCGAGCTGATTCTCGATCGGGTGCTGGAAGTGGGCGAGCCCGCGTTGATCGAGTACGAGTGGCGGTTCGCACCGGGGACGTTGATGCTCAACTACGAGCACCGCTTCGTCGAACCGATTCGCGAGTATGTGCTGCAGACCCGGTTCGCGCCAGGCGTCGTACCGGCGCATTGTCATCGCTACGACCGGCGGACGGTGGCCGCGCCCGAAGGCAACCACACCGAGCTGTGGATCGGTGGCGCGGACTCGGCCCTGATCGCGGAGACCGACGTACCGTCCGGGATCGTCGGCATGCGGTGGAGTTGGTCTCAACAGAATTGATCCGGACTGTGAACGGCAGGTCTTAACAGAGGTATTCGCGCTCGCGTCCCGCTGCCTACCTTCAGTGCGTTCCCCAATGCACAGGAGGAAGCATGAGCAGAGCAGTACGGCGCGCGGCCGCCTCGGTCGTCGCGATCACCGCGGGCCTCGCCGTGATCGCGACCACCCCCGCCGCGTCGGCTCAGGATCCGTCCCCGCCGCCCAAGACGGTCGTCAACCGCGCGAGCCACCCGGTCCCCGGTTCGTACCTGGTGACGCTCGCCCCACAGCGCAGCGTGAACGCAGTGGCCAGTACGGCGGCCGCCCTCGCAGACCGGTATGGCGGTGACGTGAAAAGCGTGCTCACGGCAACCATGCAGGGGTACGTCGTCAAGAATCTCTCGGCCGGTCAGGCCCGCAAGCTCGCGAACGACCCGGCCGTGGCCGAGGTCCGGCAGAGTGGCCGGGCCTCGATCGGCGGCCCGGGCGGTACCCAGACCAGCCCGGTGAACTGGGGCCTGGACCGCATCGACCAGCGGGATCGCCCGCTCGACCGGAAGTACACCTACCCGAACGACGGCGCCGGGGTGACGGTCTACGTCGTCGACACCGGTATTCGCTACACGCATCAGGAGTTCGAGGGCCGGGCGAAGTTCGGCGCCGACTTCCACGCGACGCCGAACCAGGGCAACGACTGTCACAACCACGGTTCGCATGTCGCCGGTATCGCGGCCGGCAAGACACGTGGGGTCGCGAAGAAGGCCAACCTGGTCTCGGTCCGCATCCTCGGCTGTGACGGGTTCGGTGAGGACGCCGACCTGATCACCGCCGCCGAGTGGATCACCCAGAACGCGGTGAAGCCCGCGGTCGTCAACCTGAGCGTCTACACCGATGACAAGGACATCGCGGTCAACGCCATCAAGGCGTCGATCAGCTCAGGCGTGCAGTGGTCGCTGATCACCGGCAACAACGGCGGCAACGCCTGCAACTACGGCCCGGGCGGTCAGACGCCGACCGCTTTGCAGGTGGCCAACGCGACCAGCAGCGACACCCGGGCCGGCGACTCCAACGCGGGCACCTGTATGGACCTGTTCGCGCCGGGGTCCGGGATCGATTCCGCATTCAAGGGCAGCGATTCGTCGTACGGGCAATTGAGCGGTACGTCGATGGCTGCGCCCCACGTGGCCGGTGCGATGGCGCTGCGGCTGTCCGAGGCGCCGAGCAGTACCCCGGCCGAGCTCGAGAAGTGGATCCTCGACAACGCGAGCACCGGCAAGATGTCCGGTCTGTCCGCGGGCACCCCGAACAAGCTGCTCTACGTCCCGAACGGGCTCACGACACCGCCGCCCGGTTGTGACAGCGAGGTGCACCCCAACGTCATCGGTGGGACGCCGACGACGGTCTGCAAGTATCCGTTCATCATCTCGCAGCACCGGACCGGGGGAGCCCGGCCGGCCGAGCAGTCCTGCACCGGAACCGTGGTCGCCAAGCGGATCGTGCTGATCGCGGCGCACTGCAAGTTCGCGCAGGGCGAGAAGTACCTGGTCTACGGGCGTGACGATCTCAGTGACACGTCGAAGGGGACGCGGATCGAGATCCAGGAGTACCGCACGCACCCGAACTACAACGCGAGCGACGGCTGGCGGACCGGCTGGGACGTCGCCGTCATCATCACCACGACCGACATCCCGACGCCGGCCGGGATGGCCTATCCGTCGATCGCGAAGTCGTCGGACGCACTGCCCATCGGCACCCGCGGCACTGCGATCGGTTATGGCAAGACCGATGCTAACGACGACCAACGCAACACCAAGCTGTACGAGGCGATCCTGCCGACGGTCGACAAGCAGAACTGCGCGAACATCAACCAGCAGTACGACGACCGCTACATGATGTGCAGCGGGTACGGCGACGGCAGCCTCGGCCTGTGCCAGGGCGACAGCGGTGGCCCGTACCTCCACCAGGGCAAGGTGTACGGCGTTTTCTCGTGGCTCCGCACGGACTGCGCGTCGTACAACGCACACGGCAAGCTGTGGGGCGTGATGGGTGACTGGGCCAACGAGCAGCTCGGCAACACGCCGCCGCCGACCGGTTCGGTGCCGACGGCAAGCTTCTCCGTGAACTGCGCCAGCACCCTGAACTGCACGCTCGACGGCTCGGCCTCCAAGGACCCGGATGGCACCATCGCGTCGTACGCGTGGGACTTCGGCGACGGTACGACGGGGAGCGGGGTGCGGACGACGCACACCTTCCCGAGCCGGAGTGCGACGTACACGGTGAAGCTGACTGTGACGGACAACTCGGGTAAGACGGGTAGTAGCCAGAAGCAACTGCAGTGCTGGTCCTTCGGCAGCGGCCAGGGATTCTGCTTCTAGGTAGAACTGAGCAGCCGGAGCGCATCGGCCGACGGGGCATCGCCTGGGGTGTAAACCTCCAGGCGATGTCCTGGGCTGTCGGGTTGCAGCCAGACCTGGTAGTCGACGTCGAGCGCCCCGACCGTTGGGTGCTGCAGGTGCATCGTGCCGACCGTGCAGTCGGCGACCTCGCCATCGGCCCAGATCCTCGCGAAGTCGCTGCTGCCGATCGCCAGTTCGCCGATCAGCTCGGCGAGGTGGGCGTCGGTCGGGTAGCGGCCGGCGGTCAGGCGCAGGTAGGCGACGTGGATGCGGGCGTTCTCGGCCCAGTTGCGGTACAGGTCGCGGCTGAGCGGATCGAGGAAGTACATGCGGGGGATCGACGGACGCCGGCGCGGATCGGCGGGAGCGTCGTACGGGTAGTGCCCGGCGAACAGGGCGTGGCCCATGCGGTTCCACGCCAGGACGTCGCCGCGGCGGCCGAGCACCAGGGCCGGGGTCGATTCCTGGAGCGAAGCGAGCAGGGCGAGGACGCGGGGGTGCGGCCGCTCGGGCCGGCTGCGGACCAGACGGGTGGTGGCTGGTCGTTGGGCGAGGTTGTGCAGATGGGCGGTCTCGGCCGGGTCGAGTTGCAGCACCTGGGACAGCGCGTCCAGGACCTGTTTGGACGCCGTACCAGCTTGGCCTTGTTCGAGCCGGGTGTAGTAGCCCGGGCTGACACCGGCCAGCTGGGCGAGCTCCTCGCGCCGCAGGCCCGGAACCCGGCGCTGCCCGTACTCCGGTACGCCGACCTCGGCCGGCGTGATCCGCGCCCGCCGGGTCCGCAGGAAGGTGCCGAGTCCCTCGAGTTCCATACCTCGATCGTAGGTGGCCGGGCGGGGCCCTGGGTGCACCTGTCATGGATACCCACGAGGCGGGCTGGTTGGTCTCGCGGCCGCGCGGCAGCGTGAACACCATGAAAACACCTGTACGGCGGCCGTGGCTCGGGTTGCTGGTCATCCTCGCGCCGGTGCTCCTGGTCGCGATGGACGGCTCGGTCCTCTTCCTGGTGATGCCGGAACTGACCACCGAATTGCGTCCGACTGCTGACGAGTCCCTGTGGATCCTGGATGTCTACGGGTTCGCGGTCGGGTCACTGCTGGTCGCCTTTGGCAACATCGGCGACCGGTACGGCCGGCTCAAACTCCTGATGATCGGTGCTGCGCTCTTCGGAACCAGCTCGGCCGGCGCGTCGTTCGCGCAGACGCCGGAGCAGCTGATCGGCCTCCGGGCGCTGATGGGCATCGCGGGGGCGACCTTGCTACCGTCGGCCCTTGCCGTCCTGGGCGAACTGTTCCCCGATGCCCGCCAGCGATCGCGGGCAATCGGGATCTTCGCAGCTGCGTTCGCCGCGGGGTTCGCGATCGGGCCCGTGGCGGCTGGACAGTTGCTGGATCGCTTCTGGTGGGGGTCGGTTTTCCTGATAAACCTGCCGGTCGTCGCGGTGTTCCTGGTGCTCGCGCCGTTCCTGCTACGGGACGTGCGCGCGGTCCGGCCAGGGAAGGTCGACGTACTGAGTGTGCTCACGTCGGCGAGTGGGCTGCTGCTGACCGTGTACGCCGTTAAGCGGATCGCCGCGGGCGGATTCGACCTGACGCCGGCTGTTCTCGGTACGGCGGGGGTGCTGACGTTGACGTGGTTCGTACGACGCCAGCGGCGGCTCGAGTATCCGCTGATCGAGGTCACGCTGTTCCGCGATCGGGTCTTCAGCCTCGCGATCATCACCGGGTTGGTGCCGCTGGCCGCGTGGTCCGCAACGGCTTACCTGGCCGGCATCCACCTGCAGTCGGTCCTCGGGCTGCCGGTCCAGCAGGCCGCGCTCCTCGCCGTACCGGGTGCGGTTGTGCTGACGCTGACGTGCGTCATTACTCCAGCCGTGGTCGGCCGGATCGGCATCCGCTCAGCTTTGGTCGCGTGCCACGGGCTCGTCGCGGTTGGCTTGCTCCTGCTGCTTCTTGTGGACGCGGGCGGTGGCATCGTCTGGTACGTCGCCTCGACCGTCATCGCCGGCATCGGCTACGGCATCTCGTTCAGCGTCGTCGCCGACGTCGCTGTTGCTGCGGTTCCCACGGAACGCGGGGGCTCGGCTGCCGCAATCGCCGAGACCAGCAACGAGCTCGGAAACGCCCTCGGCATCGCACTGCTCGGCTCACTCGCCGCAGCTGTCTTCCGCCTGCAGGGGCCGGGCGTTGCGGGCACGCTGCCCGAGACCGTGCAAACGGCGGGTGTGCCGGCGCCGGCGATCGCCGATGCCGAGGCCGCGTTCGTCCTCGGCCTGCACCTCACGGTGGTCGTCATCGCCGTGATCCACGTCGCCCTCGCCGTACTGTCCGCCCGCTGGATCCGCACACCGGTGCCGGTTGCGTGAGACCGGGCCCGCGCTGGCGAGACGGCGGGCCCGGCATCAGCGACACAGGTCAGCACATGGTCGGCGCCATCACTGTCTGTGCGCTGCTCCAGGACGCGCAGCGGTAGCTGGAATGGCCGTACCAGTCGTGGCCGAACTCGTGCGCCGCCAGCAGCGCACCGTCGCGCACCCCGCCCAGGTACAAGGCGATTCGTTGCCCTTGGCCCCAGTTGCAGCCGACGATCCGGGCGGCGCCGTTGCAGTCGTTGATGTAGGTGTTGCGGCACTCGACCGGCGTACCGCTGCCTTCCGTCATGCCGGCCCACGCCGCGGCCCCGCTGCGGATGGTCGATGCGTACGGCTGACACGACGAGGTGAGGTAGTAGCTCCGGCGGCTGGGCACTGACCAGCCACCGGGCGGCGGAGCCAGTAGTTTGCCGAGTGCGGCAGCCGGTTGCTGACCGAGATCCGCGACCGAGGTGCCGTGGCCCGTCCCGGCGCGAGTCTCGTCGGCGTGCTTCGCCTCGGTCGCGACCTGGGCCGCAGCCAGCGGCGCGAGGTCGGAACTACGAACGACTGTGGGGACCGCGCTGGTGGTGAGGGCGGTGGCCACCAGCGCCAATGCAGCCGTAGCGAGTAGTTTTCCCGGCATGGTCGATACCTCCTGTGGGGCGGAAACTTCCCGCCACCGTAGGAAGAACCGAGGTGCCGTGGCGATACCTGTTCAATCCCGCGTTTCAGTTACCCCGCAATTCTGTTGAACGGGCGAAGAGGTCGTTGAGCTCGGCCTGGGGTATTTGGTCCTGCGCGAAGGAGATCGTGCCGTGGGTGGCGAGCTCTTCGGCGCTGCGGCGGATGAAGCCGAGGGCGGCGCGGGCGATGCTGCCGCCGAGGCTGATGCGCTGGACGCCGGCGGCCAGGAGGTCGGGCACGGTGAGGGCTGAGGAGCCTAGGCCGATGACGACGTTCAGCGGGCCGTCGACCTCGCGGACGATCGTGCGGATCGTGTCGAGGTCGTTCACGCCGGGCACGAACAGGCAGTCGGCGCCGGCTGCGCGGAAGCGGTTCGCTCGGTCGATCGAGTCCGCCAGGGAGGTCGGCGTACGGAGGAGTTGCCCGTCGGTGCGGGCGGTCAGCACGAAGTCGGCCCCGGCCGCTTCGCGAGCCGCGATGATCCGGTCGACGGCTCGCTCCACGTCGTACAGGTTGTGGCCGTCGTAGTCCTCGATGTTGCCGCCGGCCAACCCGGCCGCGCGCGCCGGGGTGATGGTCTCGGCAACCCGCTCGGGCGCAGCGCCGTACCCATCCTCAAGATCACCACTCACCGGTACGGCGACCGCTCCGGCGATCTGCTGGATACGCTCGAACATGTCCTCCCGGGAGACGCTCGGCGCCCCATCGGGCAGCGTGTGATCACCCTTCGCCAGCGAGAACGCGATCCCCGCACTGGTCGTCGCAATCGCCGGAAACCCAGCCGCAGCAAGCAGAACCGCACTCCCCGCATCCCAGGCATTAGGCATCACAAACCCGGTCCCCGCCTCATGCAGCCCACGAAATCCCGTCATACCGATGATCCTGCCACCACCCACGGACAATTCCCCGTCACCCAGTCAACCGCCCACACCCGCAGCCACCTGGTGCCTCCCCCCAACGCCAGTTGGCCAATCCCGGCCACCGCGCCATCCCGCTCCCCACCCCCAACGTCCGAAGAACCGGAGGCCCGCCCTCCGAACCTTCGGACGTTAACCGCAACTCCCCGCTAACGTCCGAACGACCGGAGTCCCAGCCTCCGAACCTTCGGACGTTACGTCGGTTGGGGCCGGTGACCGAGCCGCACGCCGGCTGACGGGCTGGCGCTGGGATTCGAGATGGTTGCGCGTCTAGGAGGTTGCCCGCTCAGTCGGTGGGTTGCCCCCGTGAGATCTCGATGGGCAACCCCTCAGCTCAGGGGATAACGCATGAGCTGGGGGATGCGGGCGAGTGGGTGGTTGCTATCCGGGGGATTTTCGTCACCGGTGACGAAAATCCCCCGGAGAACGCACGGGACAACCCGGGCGCTCGCGATCGCGGGGCGGGAGTCACTTTGAGCATCCATCAACCATCCAGCACCCGCCGGAACGGTTGAACAGTGCTCAAGGTCGCGCGGGCCGGCTCACCTTGAGCACCGATCGGCCACGTGCGGGCCCGGGCCACCACTGATGGCGTGAGACTGGAAGTCGGGGCCGGAGACCTGTGGTGCGGGGTCTCGGGCCCCGAGTGGGGGTCTCCGGCCACTACTGGTGGCCGGAGACAGTTACTGGTGGCCGGGGACGGCTACTGGATTTGGGAGGCGGCTGGTTCGTCCAGGAGCCAGAGGGTTCGGTTGCGGCCTTTGGGGGCTGAGGCGGGGAGGGTGCTGGATTCGGTGAGGGCCTCGGCCACGGCGGCGGCTTTGTCCTCGCCGGAGACTACGAACCAGACCTCGCGGGAGCGGTTGAGCGCTGGGACCGTGAGGGAGATTCGGGTCGGCGGGGGCTTGGGGGAGTCGTGGACGGCTACGACTGAGACGTCCGTGACTTCGAGCTGGGGGTAGCCGGGGAAGAGGGAGGCTACGTGGCCGTCGGGGCCGACGCCCAGCATCAGTACGTCGAAGGCTGGTACCGCGCGGCCTTTGACGTCGCTGAGGGCTGAGATGGTGGCGGCCAGTTCGGTCGCGTAGGCCTCGGCTGCTGCCTCGGGGGTCTGGCCGGTGTCGGCGGGCATCGGGTGCACGCGGGCCGGGTCGATGTCGACCTGTGAGAGCAAGGCGTCGCGTGCCTGGGTTTCGTTGCGCTCGGGGTCGCCGGGCGGCAGGAACCGCTCGTCACCCCACCAGAACTCCACCCGCTGCCAGTCGATCGTCGCACTGACAGGGGACTCGGCCACCGCCCGGTACACGGCGGCCGCGACCCGGCCGCCCGTGAGCACCACCTGCGCGACACCACCGTTGCTCTGGGCATCGACCAGCGCAGTGACGAACCGCGCCGCCACCGCGTGCGCCAGTGCCGTCGCATCCCGGTGGATCAACAGCTCCGGATCGATCACGCGCTCGGTCATGACCGACCTGCCACGCGCTTGCCCGCAGTTTTCTTCGCGGTCGTCTTCTTCGCAGCAGCCTTGCCCGCAGCCTTCTTCGCCGTCGAACGAGTGCCCGTCGCTCGCGCAGCCGACGACGACTTGGCGGTCTTCTTTGCCGTGGTCTTCTTGGCGGCCGCCTTCTTCGCAGCGCTTGCCTTCTTGCCATCGGCCTTCGCCGCCAGCTCGGGCGACGCGGCCTTGCCGGCGACGGCAGCGGTCTTCGCGGCTGCCTTGCTCACCGCGGCTTGCGTCGAACGACGCTGCGTCTCGCTGACTGTCTTGGCCGAGGCAGGCATGTTCTCCCGCTCCACCATGCACGCCAGCGTCTTCGCGTACACATCATCCGGGTCGAGCCGCCGCAATTCCTCGCTCAACAGCTCAGACGGCGTACGACGCTTGAGCGCGACCGGCCGATCCGGCGCACCCGGAATCGTGAACGTCGCCACCGAACCATCCGGCCGCGTCAACGCAATCGCGCCAGACGACGTGAACATCCGTACGGCGGTGATGCCCGGGCCGCGCGAGTTCTTGTGTTCGACCGGAACGCCCAGCCGGCACTGCAGCCACGCCGCCATCAGGTCGGCTGAGGGGTTGCCCTTGGCCGACACGACCTCGGCCGCCAGCACCTTCGTCGGGTACTGGTCCAGGGCCGCCGCCATCAGCGCGCGCCACGGTGTGAGCCGCGTCCACGCGAAGTCGGTGTCCCCAGGCGCGTAGCCCTCGGCGCGGACGGTGAAGTCGACCGTCCCCCGGCGACCCGAGGCCGCGTCGGTGACCCGTCGGCGAGCCAGGCGACCCAGCGGGTCCTCGGCTGGGACCTTCGGTCCGCCACCCGGCCACCAGACGATGACGGGGGAGTCTGGCAGCAGCAGCGGCGTGATGACCGACTCGGGAACCCGGGCCAGCTCACCGTGCAGCCGCAGCAGCACGGCCTCACCCGGAACGCCCTCGCCGACCCGGACCTCGGCGTCCAGACTGGATGCGCCGCGCCCCGGCCGCAGGATGGCGACCAGAACCCGAGACGGGTGCTCGCGGCCGGCTTCGTTCGCAGCCTTCATCGCGTCGTGGTGTGACGCCTCGTCGACGACGACCACGATGGTTCCGACCATGCCCATGGCCGGTGATCCCGCGCTCCGGCGGGCCTTCAGCAGCGCCGACGCGATCCCGCTCGACGTCGTACCGGTCAGGTCGATGATCATGGGCGCCTCCACGTGCGTCCGTCGCGGGCGAGCATCTCGTGCGCCGAGTCCGGTCCCCAGTCACCGGAGGCGTACTGCTCCGGCGTACCGCGCTCGGCCCAGTAGTTGATCACCGGGTCGAGGATCTTCCAGCCCAGCTCGACCTCGGTGTGCTGCGGGAACAGGGGCGGATCACCGAGCAGTACGTCGAGGATCAGCCGCTCGTAGGCCTCGGGCGATGACTCGGTGAACGAACCGCCGTACTGGAAGTCCATGTTCACGTCGCGGATCTCCATCGACGTCCCGGGGACCTTGGCACCGAAGCGCATCGTGATGCCTTCGTCCGGCTGGATCCGCAGGACCAGGGCGTTCTGCCCCAGCTCCTCGGTCTCGGTCTTGGTGAACGGCAGGTGCGGCGCGCGCTTGAACATCACCGCGACCTCGGTGACGCGACGCCCGAGCCGCTTGCCGGTCCGCAGGTAGAAGGGGACGCCGGCCCAACGCCGGGTGTCCACGTCGACCCGCATCGCGGCGAAGGTCTCGGTCGCGGAGTGCGCCGGGATGCCGTCCTCTTGCAGGTAACCCTTGACCTTGCTGCCACCGGCCCAGCCGGCCGCGTACTGACCGCGGGCAGTATGCAGGTCGAGGCGATCGGGCAGCTTGACCGCCGCGAGCACCTTCTTCTTCTCCTGCCGCAGCGACCACGCGTCGAAGCTGACCGGCTCCTCCATCGCGACCAGCGCGAGCAGTTGGAGGAGGTGGTTCTGGATCACGTCGCGGGCCGCGCCGATGCCGTCGTAGTACCCGGCCCGGCCACCGATGCCGATGTCCTCGGCCATCGTGATCTGGACGTGGTCGACGTAGTGGCTGTTCCACACCGGCTCGAACATCGCGTTCGCGAACCGGAGCGCCAGCATGTTCTGGACGGTTTCCTTGCCCAGGTAGTGGTCGATCCGGAAGACCGCCTCGGGAGGGAAGACCGACTCGACCACGCGGTTCAGCTCACGGGCACTCTGCAGGTCGTGCCCGAACGGCTTCTCGATGACGACCCGCCGCCACGAACCAGGCTTCTCCTCGGTCAGCCCGTGCTCGGACAACTGCTGCACGACCTGCGGGAACAGGCCCGGGGGGATGGACAGGTAGAACGCGTGGTTACCACCCGTCCCACGGCTGATGTCCAGCTCGTCCACGGTCTCGCGCAGCCGCTTGAACGCCTCGTCGTCGGTGAGGTCACCGGGCACGAACCGGAAACCCTCGGCAAGCTGCTGCCAGACCTCCTCGCGGAACGGCGTCCGCGCGTGCTCCTTCACCGAGTCGTGCACGATCTGCGCGAAGTCCTGGTTGGTGAAGTCACGCCGGGCGAACCCGACCAGCGCGAAACCCGGGGGCAGCAGCCCCCGGTTCGCGAGGTCGTAGACCGCCGGCATCAGCTTCTTCCGCGCCAGGTCGCCGGTGACACCGAAGATCACCAGGCTGCACGGCCCGGCGATCCGCGGGAGCCGCCGGTCCTGGGGATCCCGCAACGGGTTCACCGGGCCGACCGGCCCTTCGTCGAGCTCAGCGGTCATCAGCCGCAATCCTCCTGGGTGCTTACTTCGTGAACAGAGAAAGCAGTTGCTGTACGCCGCTCGCCGGATCGGTGAGGTGGAGTCGCAGCACCGGGCGGCCGCGCTCGGCGAGAACGTTCGCGTCACCGGCCGCCTGGGCCGAGATCAACGTACCGAAGGTGAAGGGGCGATCCGGGATCTCCACGTCGGCCGGGTGCGCCGCCGTGATCTGCAGGAACACGCCTTCGGGGTGACCGCCCTTGTGGTACTGGCCGGTCGAGTGCAGGAACCGCGGTCCCCATCCGAAGGTGACCGGGCGATCGGTCTTGCTCGCGATCGCGGGCCGGATGCCGATCAGGTCGGCGTCCCGCTCGGAGTCGAGGTAGGCCATGACCGCCACGTACCCAACCTCGTCGAGCTGATTCAGCAGCGCGTCGACCGCGCCCTGAAGCGAGTCGACACCGTCGAGCAGACCCTCGGAACCACGCACCTCGACAGCGCCGTCGGTGAAGGCCGCAGCCTCCGGCTCGGGCTGCGCGTCGAGCAGACCGCGCGTGGCCTGCTTCGCGCTCTCGACGTCCGGCTGGTCGAACGGGTCGATCCCCAACAGGTAGCCGGCGACAACCGTCGCCACCTCCCAGAGCAGGAACTGCCCGCCGAGCGAACCCGACGTAAGAGCCGTCGGTACGCCGCTGGTCGGCTTCCCGGCGAGTAGTGCGTTGGTCAGGTCGGCCGCCTCGCTGGTCAGCTCCGGCGCACCGAGCTCAACCGCAACCGGCAGTACGCCGGTCCCGAGCTTGCCGGTGCTCTCGGCAATCAGCTGCTCGGCCCAGTCCGGGAAGCCGACGATGTCGGACCCGTCGGCCGTGATGATCGCCTTGTCGCGACCCTCGGAAGCCGCCAGCACCGCACCCAGCCACAGCGCCGGGTTGTCGGTCGAGTCGGCCTGCAGAGCCGGTGCCGCCTCGGCGGCCTGCTCCAGCAGCTCGGCGATGTCCGCACCGGCGAGACCGGACGGCACCAGACCGAACGCGGTCAGCGCGCTGTAGCGACCGCCGACATTCGGGTCGGCGAGGAACGTCTTGCGGTAGCCCTCGTCGGCCGACAGCTTCTCGAACGGCGAACCCGGGTCCGTGACGACCACGATCCGCGATGCCGCGTCGATCCCGGCCTCGGTGAAGGCCTTCACGAAGGTACGGCGGTGGCTGTCGGTCTCGACCGTTCCGCCGGACTTGCTGGACACCACGACGACCGTCTTCGACAGGTCACCGGCCAGCGCACGAGCAACGACACTCGGGTCGGTCGAGTCCAGGACGACGAGGTCGACACCCGCCGTACGGGTGATGACCTCGGGGGCCAGCGACGAACCGCCCATGCCAGACAGCACGACGCGGTCGATGCCCTCGGCCCGCAATGCGGCCTGCAGGGCCTCGATCTCGACCAGCAGCGGCCGCGAGGTCTCGTGCAGGTCGACCCAGCCGAGCCGGATCGAGGCCTCGGGCTCGGCGTCCGGACCCCAGATCGTCGCGTCCTTCGCGGCGATCCGGGAGGCGATCTTCTCCTCGACGAGCTTGTCGACGACGGCCGACCAGTCGCCGTTGTGGGTGGTTACGGAGGTCACTTGGCCGCACCCTTCAGGGCTGCGGTGACGGTGTCCTGCAGCTCCGACCAGGAAGCGTCGAACTTCGCGACGCCCTCGTCCTCGAGGAGCTGCACGACCTCGTCGTACGAGATGCCCAGCTTCTCCAGGTCGTCGATCACCTTGCGGTCGCCGGCGTAGTCGCCGCGGACCGTGTCACCGGTGACCTCGCTGTGCTCCTCGACCGCCTTGATGGTTGCCTCGGGCATCGTGTTGACGACCCCGTTGGTGACCAGGTTGTCGACGTACAGGGTGGGGGAGTACGACGGGTCCTTGACGCCGGTGGACGCCCAGAGCGGGCGCTGCGGCTTGGCGCCGACGGTCTCGATCTCGCGCCAGCGGTCGCTGGAGAAGATCTCCTCGTACGCCTCGAAGGCGAGCCGCGCGTTCGCGACGGCGGCCTTGCCCTTGAGGGCCTTGGCCTCGTCGGTCCCGATCGCGTCCAGCCGCTTGTCGATCTCGGTGTCCACCCGGCTGACGAAGAACGACGCCACGCTGGCGAGCTTGGTCACGTCGTGACCGTTCTCGATCGCCTGCTCGAGGCCGGACAGGAACGCGTCCGCAACGGCCTTGTAGCGCTCGAGGGAGAAGATCAGCGTCACGTTCACGCTGATCCCGGCGGCCAGCGTCGCGGTGATCGCGGGCAGGCCCTCCTTGGTGGCGGGGATCTTCACGAACACGTTCTCGCGGCCGACGATCTCCCACAGCTGCTTGGCCTGCTCGATCGTGCCCGCGGTGTCGCGGGCCAGACCCGGCTCGACCTCGATCGAGACCCGGCCGTCCTGACCGTCGGTGTCGTCGTAGATCGGCTTGAACAGGTCAGCGGCGTCGCGGACGTCGGTGGTGGTGATCACCCGGATCGCCTCGTCCGTCGAGACGCCCTGGGCGGCGAGCTTGCCCACGGTCTCGGCGTACGCGTCGGCGTCCGAGACGGCCTTGGCGAAGATGCTCGGGTTCGTCGTCACACCGACGACGTGCTTGTCCTCGATCAGGGCCTGCAGGCTGCCGCTGCTCAGCCGCTCACGGGACAGGTCGTCGAGCCAGATGGAGACACCCGCGTCGGCGAGTGCTTTCAAGCGATCGTTCATAGTCCGATGCCTTCTTCCGGAATCTTCAGTTGTTGTCAGTTGACTGCGGCGACATCAGCCGGTCCGACCGGACCGGAGGACGCGCGCTTCGGCGGTACGCCGGGACCGGAGATACCGGCCGCCGTGGCGATGCTGTCCTTGGCCGCCTGGACGACTGCGGCGGTCGTGATGCCGAACTCGTCGTACAGGGTCTGGTAGGCGGCGGACGCGCCGTAGTGCTCGATGCTGACGCTGCGGCCGGCGTCACCGACGACGGCGTGCCAGCTCTGCGCGATACCGGCCTCGACCGAGACGCGGGCCCGGACATCGGCCGGGATGACGGTCTCGCGGTACGCGTCGTCCTGCTCGTCGAACCACTCGCGCGACACCATCGACACGACCCGGGCGTTGATGCCCTCCTCGGCCAGCTTGGCGCGGGCCTCGACGGCGATCTGCAGCTCCGAACCGGTGCCGATCAGTACGACGTCCGGCGTGCCCTCGGTGTCGAGAAGCGTGTAGGCACCCTTCTTGACGTTCTCCGTGGTGGCGAAACCGTCGGTGCCACGCGGGAAGGTCGGCACGTTCTGCCGGGTCAGCGCGAGGGCGGCCGGGCGGTCGGTGTGCTCGAGGATGGTCGCCCACGCGGCGGCCGTCTCGTTGGCGTCACCGGGGCGGACGACGTCCAGACCCGGGATCGCGCGCAGCGCCGACAGGTGCTCGATCGGCTGGTGGGTCGGACCGTCCTCGCCGAGGCCGATCGAGTCGTGGGTCCAGACGTAGGTGACCGGCAGCTTCATCAGCGCGGCCAGCCGGACCGACGGTCGCATGTAGTCCGAGAAGACGAGGAAGGTGCCGCCGTACGGGCGGGTGCCGCCGTGCTGGGCGATGCCGTTCAGGATCGCGCCCATGCCGTGCTCACGGATACCGAAGTGCAGGACGCGGCCGTACTCGTCGCCCTGGAAGGCTTCGGTCGAATGCTCCGCGGGGATGAACGACGGCTGACCCTTCGGGGTCGTGTTGTTCGAACCGGCGAGGTCGGCCGAGCCGCCCCACAGCTCCGGGAGCTCCGGCGCGAGCTTGGTCAGCACCTCACCGGAAGCGGCGCGGGTCGCGACACCCTTGGCGTCGGCGTCCCAGCTCGGCAGGGCGTCCTTCCAGCCGGCCGGCAGCTCACGCTTCGACAGCCGGTCGATCAGCTCGGCCTGCTCCGTGTGCGAGACCTTCCACTTGTCGAACTCGGCGTTCCAGGTGTCCTGCAGGGCCTGGCCGCGCTCGATCGCGGTGCGCGTGTGCGCGATGACCTCGTCGGCGACCTGGAAGCTCTGCTCCGGGTCCCAGCCGAGGATCTCCTTGGTGGCCGCGACCTCTTCGGCGCCGAGCGCGTTGCCGTGCACCTTGCCGGTGCCCTTCTTGGTGGCCGACGGCCAGCCGATGATCGTGCGGAGCCGGATGAAGCTCGGCTTGTCGGTGACCGCGTTGCCGGCCTCGATCGCGTCGTACAGGGCCTGCACGTCCTCGTCGTACCCGGTGCCGCCGTTGGTCCAGTCGACCGTCCGGACATCCCAGCCGTACGCCGCGTAGCGGGCCGCGACGTCCTCGGAGAACGCGATGTTGGTGTCGTCCTCGATGGAGATCTCGTTGTCGTCCCAGATCACCGTCAGGTTGCCCAGCTGCTGGTGACCGGCCAGCGACGACGCCTCGGACGAGACGCCCTCCTCGAGGTCACCGTCGGAGGCGATCACGTAGATGTGGTGGTCGAACAGGCTCTCGCCCTTGGCGCTCTCGCGGTCGAACAGACCACGCTCACGGCGGGCCGCCATCGCCATCCCGACCGCGTTGCCGACACCCTGGCCGAGCGGGCCGGTGGTGGTTTCGACGCCGGGGGTGTGCCGGTACTCCGGGTGGCCCGGGGTCTTGCTGCCCCAGGTGCGGAGCGCCTTCAGATCGTCGAGCTCGAGGCCGAAACCGGCGAGGTAGAGCTGGATGTAGAGGGTCAGGCTGGAATGCCCGGCCGACAGTACGAAGCGGTCGCGGCCGGCCCAGTGCGGATCCGCGGGGTTGTGCCGCATCACCTTCTGGAACAGCAGGTAGGCCGCCGGCGCCAGGCTCATCGCCGTACCGGGGTGGCCGTTGCCGACCTTCTCCACGGCGTCCATCGCGAGGACCCGCACGGTGTCGACCGCGCGCTTGTCGAGCTCGGTCCATTCAAGCTTGGGGCTGGTCTTCTCCGTCACGCCGGCGGCGCTCCTCTCGATGGCAGTGAACAACCGTGCTGGTGCTCGGTCAGGAGCCTACTCGCCGCTGCGTTTCAGGCGCCTCACAGATGAGCAACTCGGACGTGAACGTCGTTGTTCCCCGACTCGCCGCGACGATGACCAGGGGGGTGGTCGGGTCCTCCTACGGGGCGTCGTAGACTGTCGAACCGTCAGCGCCGGTACCCCGGCGTCAACCTTCTGAGTTCGAGGTGTTCGTGACGGCCGTCGACCCGCGTCCAGCCGCGACGACGTCGTACCCGACGCCGCTGCCGGATCCATCCAGTGCGATGACTCCGTCGGTGCGCGACGTGGTGAAGGCGTACGTCGGTCTGACCAAGCCACGCATCATCGAGCTGCTGCTGATCACCACGGTGCCGGTGATGTTCCTGGCCGCCGGGGGAGTCCCGGGGCTCGGCGTCGTCGCCGCCACCCTGGTCGGCGGCATCCTCGCCTCCGGCAGCGCGAACACGATCAACTGCGTGCTCGACCGCGACATCGACGAGCAGATGCGCCGCACCCGCCGCCGCCCGCTGCCCCGGCACGCGGTCAGTCCGCGCTCGGCGACGATCTTCGGCGTCGTGCTCGGTGTGCTCGCCACGCTGGAGCTCGGCTTCTTCGTGAACTGGCTCTCGTCGATCCTGGCGCTCGTCGCGAACCTGTTCTACGTGTTCGGCTACACGATGCTGCTGAAGCGCCGGACCGTGCAGAACATCGTCTGGGGCGGTATCGCGGGCTGTTTCCCGACCCTGATCGGCTGGACCGCGGTCACCAACGACCTCGCCTGGACCCCGATCGTCCTGTTCGGCGTCGTCTTCTTCTGGACGCCCCCGCACACCTGGTCCCTGGCCATGCGCTACCGCGAGGACTACGCCTCGGTCGACGTACCGATGCTCCCCGTCGTCGCCACCCCGGTCCAGACCGCCCGCCAGATCATGGCCTACTCGGTCGTGATGGTGATCACCTCGATCGCCCTCTGGCCTGTCGCCGACACCGGAGTCGTCTACCCGGTCGCCGCCGTCATCCTCGGCGTCGTCTTCCTCCGCGAGGCCCGCAACCTCCTCCGCCGAGCCAACACCGGCGCCGACGGCGCAGCCCTCCGCCCCATGCGCCTCTTCCACTTCTCCAACATCTACCTGGCCCTCCTCTTCATCGCCGCCGCAATCGACCCCCTCCTCCGCTAACTGCCTCCGCCTCCGGCGGCGACGGTTCCTTCGACGCGCACCCGCCATCACGCGGAATGCAGTTGGCCCGCAAGGCGGTCGTGCGCGGGACCTCTGTCGGCAAGGACACGTGGTAGTCGCCTCCCGAGGCTCCGGTCAGACGCGACTGAGCCTGCGGCGGCCGGTGTGGCGGCACTACTACGTGTCGCTACCGACGCCCCTCGCCAGCCCAGCACGCGCAGATGGCCGCGCCCCCATCCGCCCCAGCTGATGGGTGAACCCACGTCCGGTTAGCGCTCCACCCCGAGCCGGTACGACGTTGAGCACGGGTCAACCATCTGCGCGGGCCGGAAAGTGGCTGAGGGGTGCTCAAGGTGAACCGACCGGGCGACCTTGAGCACGGTTCGACCATTGCGGCGGGGGCCAGATGGTTGATGGGTGCCCAAGGCGGCGCCGGCCCACGATCCCGAGTCCGCGTCAGCCGGAACATTTTCGTCGGATGGACCACCTCGGCCGCCGACCTCGCCCTCCGGAAAATGAGGGGATCTCCGCTCAATGTGCTGGTTCTCCCCTCAAAAACTGAGCAGAGAAGGGTCCACTTGAACGGATAGCCCCTCAAATTTGCCGTGGGGCCCGGCCGTCTCCGAGCGCAGCGGATGGAAACAGGTGGGTCCGATCGTCGCTGT
>NZ_SMKA01000167.1 GCF_004348455.1 Kribbella albertanoniae | reverse complement strand
GGATGAGGGTGGAGGTGAAGGTCAGGAGGGTGGCGGCTCCGATGATCAGGAGGTAGATCCAGATCGGGCCGGTGGGGAGGGAGTTGGCGACTTTGGCGGAGAAGGGGAGGAGGGAGGCCAGGGCTACCAGGGTTCCTAGGGTGATGCCGGAGAGGGCGATGAGGGTGCTTTCGGCGCTGAGCATGCGGAGGACCTGGTTGCGGGTTGAGCCGGTGAGGCGTTGGAGGGCGAACTCGCGGCGCCGGCGCAGGGTGGTCGAGACGAGCGTGTTGACGACCGAGACCGCGGTGTAGGCGATGAGCATGCCGACGAGCATGTAGTTGACCCAGGCTTGGGTTTTCTGGTCTTCGGCGTTGGCCGAGACGAGGGCCTCGCGGTCGGCGACTTGTACGCCGGGGTGCGTGGCGGCGAGTTTGGTCAACGCGGGGCCGGGGTTGCCAGCGGGAGTGGTGCGGACGAGGATCTGGCGGATCAGGCCGTCGGTGGTGTGCGCGGTGAGGAGAGTTGCGGGGAGCACGACGCTTTCGTAACCGCGGTCGGCGGCGAAGGTCGCGACGACTCGGAGCTTCATGGAGGTGCCGTCGCCCAAGGTCATGGTGATGGTCGAGCCGATGCCGCGGTTGATCTTCTGCGCGACGTATTCGGGCAGGGCGACGGTCGAGCCGGTCAGGCCGGTGAGTGATCCGGTGGTGACTCGGACCGGGGCCGGGCCGTTCGCTCCTTGGGCGTCGACGCCGATGAGTGGGGCGCCGTCGTCGTCGAAGGGGGCGTTGCGGGGTTCGTCGATGACGCCGGTACTGCGGACGTACGCCGACGCACCGGCCACACCTGGTACGGCGCGGATCTGCTGCACGAGTTGCGGCGACAGGCCGGTTGCCGAGGTGAGGACGACGTCGGCGTTGAGGTCGCGGGTGAAGGCTTTGGCGGCGGCGTCGACCTGGGTGGTCTGCATGTAGAGGTTGGCGGTGGAGATGCCGACGGCAAGCATCACCGGCATCACGGCGGCCGACATCGCCACTGAGCGGACCGAGACGTTGCGGATCGCCAGGCGGCCGTTGACGCGGCTGAGTGCTTGAACCGGCCAACGCCACAACAGCAGAACGGCCTTGGTCCAGAAGGGCCCGAGCAGCGCGACACCGATCGCCCAGCACAGAACGGACGGACCGGCAGTGGCGCCGGCGAGCGGGCCGACCATCACGGTTGCGGTCACGATCATCAAGGCGAGACCGCCGCCGAGGAACAGCAGGCCGGCGATCAGCCGCACCCAGCTGAACCACTTGCGCTGCAGCGAGGACTCCATCAGTGCCTGGACCGGCTTGATCTTGGCCGACTTCCGGGCCGCGATCAGGGCCGCACCGATCACCGCGAGAACCGCGCTACCGGCACCGGCCGCGAACGGAATCATGCCTTGGTAGAAGGAGATCACCGGCGACGCAACCCCGTGATCGGCGAGCTGGTCGAACAGGAACCGGCCGAGCAGCGTCCCGGGAATGATGCCGATGGCAACAGCCGGGAGCGCCACGAGCAGGCCTTCCCCGAGGATCATCCGCCGTACCTGGCCGGGCGTCGTACCGATCCCTCGCAAGAGCGCGAACTCCCGCTCGCGATGTTGGGCGGACAGCGCGAGCGTTGACGCGACCACGAACATCATCGTCATCGCCGCGATGCCGCCGAACGACCCCGCGATCGCGATCAGCGCCTCCCGCTGCCCGCCGGTACCAGGGTGCTCGGCCAGCCCGCGGTCGATTCCGGACAGGGCACTCAGATTCCCGAGATCCTCGATCCGTTCCTTGACCGCGTCCAGGTCGGTGCCGGGGGCAACCAGTACGCCGACGTCGGCGTACCGGTCGGGCATCCGGCTGAGCCGCGCGGCGTCGGGCTCACTGAAGAAGGTGTGACCAGCCGGAGCCGCGGTAATGCCACTCAAGGTAAAGCTTTCCGGGACGCCGTTCACCAATACGCGAACCCGATCGCCCGGCTTGCCGCTGGTGCTGACGACCTCGCCGACGCCAGGGGCCCGACCGCTGACCAGCTTGTACGGCGCCAGCGCAGCGCTCGCCCAGTTGTGGCCCTCGGCAACCACTGGCCCGGATGGCGTGACCAGCGGTGCCGTGAAGCTGCGGTCGCCGATCACTCCCGTGACCCCTTCGACGGCGCGGATCTTGGTGATCAACTCAGCCGGCACGCCGACCAGCTCGGTCAGTGGGAAGGCGTCGAGGTCCTCGTCGGCGCCCGGTGGTTTGTGGGACTGCTGGCCGGTGACCACGATCGGGGCGGCGGCCAGTCGCTGGGGTTCGACGTTCGAGCGGATACCGGTCTCCATCAGACCGCCGCAGGCCATCACGATCGCCGTACCGAAAACGACTGCGACGAAGGTCGCGATGAATCCGCCCTTGCGGAAGCGCAAGGTGCGGATGGCGAGCCGCATCATCCGGTCACCGCGAGCTTCCCGCGCGCACCGAGGTGCGTCATCCGGTCGGCGACCTGCTCGGCGGTCGGGGCGATCAGGCTGCCGGCGAGACGTCCGTCGGCGAGGAAGACGACCTGGTCCGCGTACGACGCGGCGACCGGGTCGTGGGTGACCATGACGACGGTCTGGCCTTGGGTGCGGACCGGTTCGCGGAGCAGTTCGAGGACGTCGGCCGCGGTCTGGGTATCGAGGGCGCCGGTCGGCTCGTCGGCGAAGATCACTGCCGGCCGGGCGACCAGGGCGCGGGCGATCGCGACACGCTGCTGCTGACCGCCGGACAGTTCGCCCGGGCGGTTCCGCTGCTTGTCGCTGAGGCCGACCCGCTCGAGTACTTCGCGGACTGCGGCCTTGTTCGGCCGGCGGCCGTCGAGCTCCTGCGGGAGTACGACGTTCTGCCAGACCGTCAGCGCAGGCAGCAGGTTGAACGATTGGAACACGAAGCCGATTCGCTCGCGGCGCAGTTCGGTCAGCTGGTATTCCTTCATCCCGGCCAACGGCAGCCCGTCGATCAGAACCGAACCCGAGGTAGGCCGATCCAGCCCCGCGGCACAGTGCAGGAACGTGCTCTTACCGGAACCCGACGGCCCCATCACCGCCGTGAACGTGCCGCGGCCGAACCCGATGCTGATCCCGTCGAGCGCGGTGACGGTATTGCCACCCCGGCCATAGACCCGCCGTACATCCTGGAGAACCACCGAATGCTCGCTCGGGAGCACGGCTTCCTGCCGCTTCTTCGTCATGCTCAGGACGCTACGGAACCGCAGCGCTCCACCCCAGGGTGCTGAGTCGTCGCCAGGGGTGGTGGTAGGTCTACTCCGCGAACCAGCCGTCCGGCGCGACATCGCGGCCGAGGCGCCCGGCGTACTGGGCGAAGTAGATCCGCGACGACAATTCGCGACGGCTGGACACCCCGACCTTCTCGAAGATCACCTTGAGGTGGTCCTGGATCGTGTACGGCGACAAGTGCAGGGCCGCGGCGATCTGGTGCGTACTGTCGCCGAGCAGGATGCGCTGGACGACCTCCTGCTCGCGTTCGGTCAGACCGTAGGCCTCGACGATCAGGGGGATCACCTTGGCTGGTCCGGCGGACTCGATGGTCACCGCGATCTGTCCGGTCAGGCCGTCGCGATCGCGGATCTGCGTACCGTGCAGCGCCAGCCACTCACCGGTCGGGCTGCGCAGCCGCACGCTCGGGACGTAGTTGGTGGCGCCGGCCGCGATGCGGAGGGTGGCCGCCGCGACCGCGGCCACGGGTGACGGTATCCGCGTCCACAGGTCCCCGCCGAGCTCGGCGATCCGCTCCTCCGCCGTCGCACTCGCCGACAGCACCTCGCTGTTGGCATCGAAGATGACCACCGCCGTGGCCGGGCTCCGGCTCTGCTGTCCGGTGCCGGCGGCGATCAGACCGCGCCGGAATCCGAGCGCCATCGTCGATTCGATCCGGTGGACGAACTGTGCCTCGGCCGGCGAGAACCCGACCCGGCCGCGCTCGCGGTAGAGCGTGCAGACGCCCCACATCCGGCCGCCGCTGCGGACGACTCCGCGCAGTTCGTGCTCGACCCCGAAGGCGGGTAGGTAGTCGCGCATCCGCCGGCTGTGCAGCCGGTTGCCCTGCGTCGCGTCGTCCAGGATGCCGACCCCGACCTCGTGCCGGGCCAGGTCGGCGAAGTGGTTGAAGTCCGGCGGCCCGTACTCGTACTGGACGAACTGGACCTCACCGACCGGGTCGTTCTCGATGTCGACCATCACCCGGCCGGTGAGCAGGTTGGTGGCCGGGTCCGAGATTCCGAAGCAGATCGAGTCGAACGGGATCGCCCGGTCGAGCAGATCGGCTGCGGCGTGTGCGAACTCCTGCCACGACAATCCGGCGTCGGCGGCCGCCTCCAGGCCGGCGCGTGCCGACTCGGCGTGGTAGGTGTTCACATCGCTCAGTATGCGCCGCTGCCGGTGGCAGGGTGGACCCCAGAAATCTGGGGTTAGGCTGGCGTATGCGTGCTGTGGGCGTCACCTACGACACTGGGGTGTTGTACGACGGGCGCAGTACGCGGCGGCGGTTTGCGTCGGGGACTGTGCGTGCGGAGCTCCGGCTGATTGCGGCTGAGTTGCATGCGCCGGCGGTTCGGGTGGTGGGGAATGACCTGGATCGGCTTGTGCTGGCGGGGGAGGCCGCGCTGGATGCTGGGCTCGAGTTGTGGTTCTCGCCGATGCCGATGGATCTTGAGCCGGAGCAGTTCATCGAGTTCCTGGCGGAGTGCGCGGCTGCGGCGGAGATTTTGCGGAAGCGCGGCGAGGTTGTGTTGGTGCTGGGGTGCGAGCTGTCGGTGTTCTGCCGGGGGTTCGTGCCGGGGGAGACGGAGCGGCGGTTGGTGGCTGCGGCTCGGGTTGTGTTCGGCGGGCGGATCACTTATGCGGCGGGGATGTGGGAGGACGTCGACTGGGCGTTGTACGACATCGTCGCGGTCGATGCGTACCGGGACGCTCAGAACGAGGCGACCTTCGCGGACAACCTTCGGGAGCTGCAGAAGTGGGGCAAGCCGGTGGTTGCCACGGAGTTCGGCTGCTGTGCTTATCGGGGTGCGGCCGCGCGTGGGGGCAAGGGGTGGATGATTGTCGACCGGACGCTCGACCCGCCGCGGTTGGATGGTCGCTACGAGCGCGACGAAGAGGAGCAGGTGCGGTACTTGCGGGAGCTGGTCGAGGTGTTCGACCGGACCGGCCTGGATGCGGCGTTCTGGTTCAGTTTCGCGGGCTTCGAGCTGCCGCACCGGCCTGGCGACCCCGTGCATGATCTGGACGTCTCGTCGTACGGGCTGGTTGCCGTTGACGAGCTCGGCGGGCGGCAGCCGAAGCGGGTGTACGGCGCGCTGGCGGAGCTCAACGCTTCTCGCTCTGGCTGAGCAGGTGGGTGCGGGTGCCGGAGCACAGCTGCGACACCAGGTGCTCGGTCCAGTCCGTGCCGTCGCCGCTGAAGTGGCCGGTGAGGGCGTTGTCGGTGGTCGGGCGGAGGCGGATGCCGAGGATGTCGGCCAGGCCGGTGTCTTTGGGGCCGGCGACGGCTGCGACCGTGGCGTGGACGGGGCCGAAGTGGTAGCCGGACGGCCAGTTCTGGGGGACGTACTCGAAGAACGGGGCGCGGGTCGGTACGTCGGCCTCCAGAATGGGGAAGCGTGCGTAGCGGCTGCAACCGACTACGGCTTCGCGGACTGCGGGGATGTCGGCGTCGCGGGGGATCGCCAGGGCGGACGGGACGATGCAGGGGCCGAGTACGCGCTGCCACTGTGGGCGGTCGCGTTTGCTGAACAGGGTGGCGAAGACCAGGGTGTCACCAGCTCCGACGTACGGCGTCATGCCAGCGGCCAGCGCGGCCAGCAGGGTGACGAGCGGCGTACTGCGTTGTTGCCGGGTCCGCTGATCTACAGCCGCCAACTCGTGAGGCGTGAGTAGCTGCTCGCGGTAGGCAAACGGGTTGGCTGGCTGCGGTGGTGGTTGCGGGCAGGGCTTGGCGTCGGTGAGTCGGGCCTGCCACCAGTCACTGGCCGGACCGCGTTGGCGTTCGACCAGTGCGGCTTCGTTGAGCGTGTAGTCGGAGTACTGCGCTGCTGGTGGCGGTGCGTCGGGGTTGGAGTAGAGCATGGCCAGCTCGTCCAGGGTGGTCCAGAGTGTCACCGGGTCGGCGATCATGTGGTGCAGGTGCAGGGCGAGCCGGTTACCCGCCAGCCGCAGCCGGACTGGTGCTGCGAGCGGTACCTCGGCATGTGTCTCGACCGCATCGACCAGCTCCAGCTCGGCTGTCGGCGCGAGGTGGATCAGCTGGGACTGGTCGACGATCTCGGTGCGCAGTACGTCGTGCCGCCGCTGCAGCTCGTGGAACGCGGCTGCGAGCGCACTGTGGTCCAGTGCGCCGTCCAGCTCGAGTACGGCGTTCATGGTGAACCACGGTCCTCGCGCGAACCCCGGGCGGTTCGCGTCCATATGTAGAGCGAACGTCTGCCATAAGGAGGTCTTCACAGCAGCGCCTCCGAGTAGTCAGGCACCTCCGCCTTGAGCAGTGCCTCGTGTAGGTCATGCAGTACGTCGACAGCGAAGTCCTTGGCGGCCCAGTCCTCGAAGGCGATGCCATAGCCGAGTGAGATCCACAGGTCGGCGTTGCGCTGCTCGTGGGCGCCGAATGGTTCCAGTAGGACGAGTGGGGTTGCCGACCACAGCGAGTCGAGCAGCGTGCCGCCGCCGGGCTTGCTCACGGTGGCCAGTGCCTGCCGACACAGGTCGAACGAGCCATGGTGACCAGTGCGCTGCTCGAACGCCTCCCCGGCGAGCCCGAACGGCGGATAGCCGTCGTCCAGCCAGGGATGCCAGTCCGGGTCGATCATGAAGTAGCGGACGCCGTCTGAGGTCAGGTCCTGCTTCTCGTAGGCGACCACGTCCAGTGCGAAACCCACGGTGCCGAGCTCGGCGGCGTACTCGCGGTAGGTGCCCATGCCCCAACCGCCGCCGTGCACGAGCAGTCGGTGGTCGCGGTCGGTCCAGGCGATCGGTGCGTCCCGGCTGACCGGGATGCTGCAGGGGATCGTGCCTGCGTCCGCGTCGGCGAGCTTGACGTGCCGGACTGGGTACGGCGGGGTGCCCACCTTCTGGAATGAGGGGGAGATGACGGAGTCGACGTGGCAGATGTCTACGTCGACCGGTCCGTGGTGTTCGAGGTAGTCGGTGAGCAGGGTGAGCCAGAAGCCGGAGAAGACGATGAACCGGCTGACTCCGCGGGACTGCCAGTCTTTGAAGAGCTGTTCGACAGCTGCCGGGTCTGCGGCGCGGGAGGCGTTTCCGGCGAGCTTCTGGCCGGCCATGGCGACTCGGAAGTCGCGGTGGAAGGCTAGTTTGGACTGGGCGGTGGTTTCGAGCGTTTTGGCCGGCATGAGGCGTTCCAGGACTGAGACGGAGACTTGGCCGCCTTGTTCGCGGATGCGGTCGGCTAGGAGGAGTCCGGGGACGTGGACGCCTAGCGCTACGCCGGAGGTCAGGATCTCGATCACAGTGTTGCCAGTTCTTTGGCGAGGTGGCGCTCGACTAGTTTGATGAGACCGGCGTGGTCGGGGCCGGTGTAGCCGCGTGGGGTGCCTTCGATGAGCATGATCAGGTAGAGGTAGACGCGGTAGAGCGAGAGCCGTTCGCGGTCGATGTCGGCGCCGTACCCGGTGATCAAATCGGCGTCGATGTCGCTGAAGAGGGTCAGGGAGACGAACTCCGCTACTGGGTCGCCCCAGAAGGCGCGCTCGCCGTCGATGAGGCCGGTCACGCGGCCGTCGTCGACCAGGATGTTGCCGTCCCACAGGTCGAAGTGGATCAGGCGTGGGACTCGGACCGAGTCGAGTAGGGCGGTGCGGTCGGTGACCAGTTGGCGGGACACCTTGGCCGGGAGCGCGACGTCGTACCGGGCGGCGTCGTACAGGACGTCATCGAACATGGCTAGGAAGGCCTTGCTCCACGAGTCCTTGAGACCGCGTTGTGGGTAGCCGAAGCCGTCGGTGCCGGTGACCTCGTGCAGGCTTGCGACGATCGCACCGAGCTCACGCCTGTACTGCGCTCGTTCGGAGGGGATGCTGTGGATCGTAACGCCGGGCAGCGCGGTCATCAGGAGGAAGTCGTTGCCGGAGAGAACGACTTCGGGAACCGGTGCTTTGCCCAGTGCTGCTTGGTAGAACGTGGCCTCGGTCTGGATGAGGTTCTGCTCGTGGGTGAGCCCGGGACCGGTCGGGGCGATCTTCAGCACCAGGTCACCGTCGGCGTGTTTGACCAGGTGCACGGTGTTGTAGGTGCCGTCGGCAAGCTCCGTGACGGTGATCAGTGCCGCGGGATCTCGACCTGCACGAGAGAGCAAGGAGGCGAGGTAGCCGGGGTCCAGAGGGCGGGGCTGGGGGCGGCGGCCCGACGCGCCGCTCATGCGGTGACCGCGCGGCGGGCAGAGGCGTGGCTCATGGGGTGGCCTTTCGGCGGCGGGCGTCGGCGTAGATGGCGTCCATCAGCTCTATCCGCGGGATGGCGTCGGCCAGGTCTGAGGTGCCGTTGACGAAGTTGGTCAGTTGGCGTTCGTAGTAGGCGGTGGGGGCGAAGGTGATGACTTCGCGGTTGGCGTTGGTGGGGGTGATGACCAGGTTGAGGGGGACTGCGCCTAGGACTGGGCGGAGGAAGTTGCGGAGTTTGACGGTGGCCTGGTCGAACTCGTAGAGGTGTTCGCTGAGGTGGTTGGGACCCGTCTCGCAGTGCAGGGTTGCGGTTGCGCCGTCGGGCCAGTGCAGGGAAGCTACGAAGGAGCGGTCTACTCCGTTGGGACCGTCGAAGGCTGACTCGCCGGTCACCTCGACGGCGTCGGTTTCCGAGTTGAGGCCGACTGTCGCCTGGATCGCCTGGAGCCAGTAGCTGGCGCAGTCGAAGAAGATGCCACCGCCTAGCTCGGGTTGGTCGCGGTAGCCGCCGGGTTTCGGTTCGGCGAAGGTCATGCGGGTGCGGACGGTCCGCAGTACGCCGTACCGGCCGTCGTCGATGAAGGAGCGGACCACCTGCTGCCACTCGTGGTTGGCCGTCGCCACGGCCTCGGTGACCTGGACGGTGCCATCGGCGGCGAACTCCAGCTCGGCGACCTGTTCCGCGGTCAGGCACAAGGGTTTCTCGACGATCACGTGCTTCCCGGCGACGGCTGCGCGGACCGCCCAGCGGTGGTGGGCCGAGTTGTGCAGCGAGATGTAGACAGCCTCGACCGAAGGGTCGGCGAGCAGGGCTGCGTAGTTCTCGTGTACGACCTCGATCCCGTGCTGGTTGGCGAACTCCTTGGCTCGTACGGCGTCACTGGCCGCGACTGCCCGGACATGAGCGTTCGCGGTGGTGGCCGGTGCCAGCATGGTGCGGGCAGCGATCCCGGTGGCTCCGATCAGCCCGATCTCAAGCGGCATCGGTCATCCCTCGTGGTGTCAGGCCGGCGGTGTCGACCGCGGTCACCAAGCGGCGTTGCCACTGGCCGAGGTCGTCCGGGCGGCAGAAGATTGCCAGGTACACGCGGCCGCCGGGCGCGGCGAGGGTGCTGCCGTTCAGCACCAGTACGCCGGGCCCGTCGCCGGTGCTGAGCAGACCGTCGAAGGCCTGCAGTACGTCGGTAATTCCCTTGCCTGGAGCAACATTCAGTTCGAGCTGCCACAGGTGGGCGGTCAGGTCGGACCGCTGATCCAGGTGCAGGGTGAGCAGGCCGAGGGATTGACGGGCATTGATCTCGAGGACCGGTACGACGGTTCCGTCCGCGAGCAGCATGGCGTCGACGCCGACCGGTCCCCAGTACCCGGCCTTCGCGAGCGCGTCGATGACGCCGCCCAGCGATTCGGCGTACCAGCTTTCATCGATCAGGGAAGCCGGCGGTCGGTGGGAGCCGAGATGGCGGAAGCCTTTGTTGGTCATCTGCTGCAGGCCGAGGAAGTCCGCCGTACCGTCGCGGTGCAAGAGGAAGTGGCCGGAGAAGTCGTGCAGCTTGGGGAGTTTCTCCTGGACGAGCAGCTCGACTCGGCGGTCCTGTTTGCGCAGCACTCGCTCGACCGCGCGCAGGACGCCGGGCGTAGAGATTTCGAGCAGAGCGCGGCCGGAGACGCCGTACGGATCCTTCACCAGGGCTCGAAAGTCGAGCTCGGTGACGGCGGTGACCAGCTCCTCCGGTGAGCGGACGACTCGGCCCGCGCCGGGGAGGCCGAGTTCGATCACCAGTTCGTTGGACCAGGTCTTGGAGTTGACCTGGGCAACGACCTCGCTCGGTGGCAGGCTCGCGCCGACGAGCCGGGAGGTGTCCGGCAGGACCGCGTACGGCGCGACCTCCGCACCATGCACCAGATTCGGATCGATGAACCGCTCGACCGGACCAGGTCCCGGATCGTCGACCGAAAGATGGCGGACGCGATGTCCGGTCAGGAGATCCGGGTGCATCGGGTACCTGGTGATGAGCAGGTCGTCCGGTGCGCAGAAACCCAGCAGCAGCTCGTCCATCGCGCCGACAGCAGGGTCGTCGCCGCCGACCGATGGCAGCTCGGCCAAGTCGGCCGGCCGCCACCACGTCTCCGCGTCGAACGTCCCGAAGCGGACCGTCATTGCACTGGAGTTGCCAGCCGCTCCACGAAGGCGCTGAACTGCCGCACCGATCGCAGATCGTCCAGCTGCAAGGCGGGATAGTCGAGTTCGAGGTCGAACTCGTCCTCGATCGCCAGCAGGAACGTGATCGTCTGCAGCGAGTCCAGACCGTACTCCTCGACCAGGTCGGCGCCGGAGCCGATCTCCTCGGCGGTCGTGCCGTTGTCGAGCACCTTGGCCAGCACCAGCTTCACGCGGTCTTCGATGGTCACCCTCAGACTCCGTTCAGGTAGAGAAGAATGCACTTCGAGCAGACCGGCATCATTCCGTTCTCGGACATGATCCGGCGGACCTCGCGGAACGACTGGCTCTGCCACAGATCGCTGACCGACTGCTCGTAGAGGTTGCCGACTACGAACTCCGGGAAGAACTTGCAGGAGCTGACCGCACCGTCGGCGTGCACCTCCATCCGGTTCGAGACCGCGAGGCACTTGCTGCGGTGCTGCGCGGGGCGCGACGTACCGAGGATGAAGTCGGTGACCTCGTCGTCCTCGAGTTGCGGCTGGTAGCGCAGCCGCACGTTCCACGCGCGGGACGCCAGCCGGGCCATCGACTCCCGCAGCGCGGGCAGCTCCTCCTCGGGCAGCTGGTACGTGTACGAGTGCCAGGTGGGCTTCTTGGTGTCGGTGTTCGGCTCCAGCCAGGCGAACGACTGCTCGTAGAGCCGGTCCATCGCATCCGCGACCGACGGGCTGATGTACCAGGGGAACTGGAAGTAGACGGTGTTGACGCCCAGCTCCTCGGCCCACTCCATGAACTCGTACATCTTGTGCACGGTGACGTGGGAGACCATGCAGGACAGCGAAAGCTCGCCGTCCCACTTCCCGTCGCGTTTGAGGTCCAGCATCAGCTGGATGTTCTCCATGGTCCGCTTGAACGTGCCGCGGCCACGCAGTGCCTCGTGGTCCTCGCCCAGACCGTCCAGGCTGACCAGGAGGTTGAGGTTCTCACCGATCCGGAGCAGGTCGTCGACCTTGCGCTTGAACAGCAGGCCGTTGGTGCACATGTTGACGGTTCGCGGGTACTTCTCCAGCAGCTTCGCGACCTCGTCGAACTTCGTGTGCATCAACGGCTCGCCACCCCAGAGGAACATCTTGGAGCGGACCTCAGCGGTCGTCTTCAGCACGTCCTCGATGACGGACAGGTCCAGTTCGGTGCGCTGGCGCTCGGAGCTGAAGTCGCGGAAGAAGCCCTGCTCGTTCCACTGGTAGCAGTGCGTGCAGCGCAGGTTGCAGCGGTAGGTCAGTTGCAGACTGACCTCCTGCGGCAGCGGAGCGGCGTACTCGGGGTCGGTCAGCAGGTTCTTGCGAGCCTTGGACCGGATCGAGACGGTGTGCAGGATGTCGGCGAACTCTTTGGTGTTCAGGGTGCGGGTCGTGGTGGGGCGCATCGGACCTCCCGTGGAGTGGCGAGTAGGGCACTGCTTCCGGCGATCACACCTCCCGTCGCGAGTACCAGGACGAGACCGGTTGCGGCCCCGAGATGAGTGCTCAGTACGCCGCCGGCGAAGCCGCCGGTGAGCGCACCGAGGGGAACGGTGGACGAGGTGAGCGTGCGGGCCGTCGCATGCACTGTGCTCTGCAGTGCGGCCGGAGTGACCTGCTGACGGACACTGGTGGTCACGACGTTCCACACCGGCAGCCAGCCGCCTGCGAGCACTCGGATCAGCACCAGAGTCACAGCAGGTGTTGTCACGAGGCAGAGTGGAATCGCCAACCAGCACAGGGCTTCCACGCTCGTCAGCAGCAGCACCCTGCGGGTACCCAGCTTGCTGGCGAGGCGGTTGGCTACGAAGGCGCCGAGCAGGCCGCCGACTGAAC
Organism: Kribbella albertanoniae; assembly: GCF_004348455.1. Classification (GTDB taxonomy): domain Bacteria; phylum Actinomycetota; class Actinomycetes; order Propionibacteriales; family Kribbellaceae; genus Kribbella; species Kribbella albertanoniae. The sequence continues at coordinate 8,195 of NZ_SMKA01000167.1, read as the reverse complement.
CTGCGGCGATCAGCAGGCCGCCGGCGAGGCTGGAGAGCCCGAGAACGCGGTACGCGAACAGCAGCAGTACGGCGTCGACCATGCCGGTGCCGAAGCTGCGCACCGCGGCCGCTCCGACCTGTCGGCGCAGGACTGGGTGACGTCGTACAAAGTCGAAGCCGGTGCGGATTCGTTGCAGGAACGGCGCTTGCGCGGGTTCTGCGGGCGGCTCGATCGTTCTGATCCGAGTACGGCCGTACGCCGAGGCCAGGAACGGCAGGGCGCTCAGGAACAGGCCGATGGTGGAGCCGGTGGTTCTGAGCAGCAGACCGGCCAGTGCTGGACCGACGAGCTTGGAGGCGCTGTCCGAGCTCTGCAGCTTGGCGTTGGCACCGACCAGTTGGCCAGGGGAGACCAGTGCGGGCAGGTAGGACTGGCTGGCGACGTCCACGAACACCATGGCGACACCGGCGATCGCAACCACCACGAAGAGCTGGCCCATCCCGGCACCGCCGAGGATCGCGGCCAGTGGGATCGTCGCGAAGACGGCGAAGCGGACGGTCTCGCCGGCGATCATCACGCGACGGCGGGGGACATGGGAGAGCGCGGCTCCGGCTACCAGCCCGAACGCGGGGTAGGCGAACCAGCCCAGCGCGGACAGTACGCCGACCTCGGCGCTGGACGCGTCGAGCGTCAGAATCGCGATACTGGGAACGGCGAAACCGGTCAGCCGGTCACCGACGAAGCTCGCCGACTGGCTGCTCCAGTACCACGCCAGATCGCCGTCTGACCGTGTTCGTGTGATCGTTCGTCCGCGCACCCGTCGCCCCCAGCGTCGTTGGCTGAACCCCGGCCTTTCTTCAAGCTCTGAATGCTTGCTTTCTTTAAGTCTTGAAAGAAGTGCTCGGACAACTTAACCGGGTAGGTCCCGCTACTCAACCCCTCCGTCATGAATTCCTCGCTGACGGTGACAAGTGGTACGGACTCTCAGTTTTGGGAGGTCTGATGACTTGAGCAGACCCGACTCAGCTACTTGAGCAGCGCGCGCAGTCCGGCGGTGTAGGACTCGGGGGTGACGTCGCCGATGATCAGGCGCTGCAGGATGAAACCGGGCACGAAACCGAACAGGACCTGGGCGACGTGCTCGGGGTCGACGCCGGCGTCGATGGTGCCGTCGGCCTGGGCGCGACGGGCGACCTCGGCGAAGCGGGAGCGCAGCATCCGGTACTTGCCGCCGGCAATCTCCATCACGGCCGGGTTGCGCAGTGCCTCGGACCAGGCCTGCACTCCGACCCGGGTGACGTCGCCGCCGGGGCGCTCGGCGAGCGTGACGATGTGGTTCATGACGTGCTCCAGCGCCGTCACCGGATGCAGCGGCCCATCGGTGACCAGGACTGTTTCGAACAGGTCGTCGACGTTGCTGAGAGCCTCCTCGGCGATCGCGGCGACGATCTCTTCCTTGCTCTTGAAGTAGCCGTAGACGGCGCCGGCGGACAGGCCGGAGGCCGCGATCACATCGGCCATCGTCGCCTTGTGGAAACCCTGCTCGATCACGCAGGAGCGCGCGGCCGCCACGATCTGGGCGCGGCGGGCCACGCGATGTTCCTCGGTCACCTTGGGCATGCCGTGAACTTAAAACGAATGTCCGTTCTTGACAAGCCGACCATCCTGCGCCAGGCTCGGAATCAATAGAGAATGATCATTCGGTTTTAGCTCGAGAAGGAGTCCCACTCATGACTGCTGAGACGCAGGCCGAGCACCGCCAGCCACCCCTGGTTGCCGTCGTTCTGCTGCTCACTGCCGTGCTCACTGTGCTGCTGATCGCGTTCGCGTGGCCGGCCGCCCGGTCCGCGCCCCGCGACGTACCGATCGCAGTGGCCGGTCCGAGCCAGGCGATCGGCCAGGTCCAGGCCGGGCTGGAGCAGGCGATGCCGGGCGGGTTCGAGATCACTCCGGTCGCCGACCGGGCTGCCGCCGCGCAGAAGATCGAGGACCGCGAGGTGTACGGCGCGATCGTGCTCGACCCGGCGCAGCCCGAGGTGCTGACCGCCTCGGCCGGTGGACCCGTGATCGCCCAACTGCTGACTCAACTGGCCAGCCGGGTGTCGCCGGACCGTCCGGCGAAGGTGACCGACATTGTGCCGCTGCCTGCGGACGACCCGCGCGGCGCAGGTCTAGCCGCTGGTGCGCTTCCGCTGGTACTCGGCGGCATCATGACCGCGGCCGTGCTGACCATGCGGATCCGCTCCGGTGCGAGCCGGATGATCGGGGCCGTCGGTCTGGCCATCACGGGCGGGCTCGCGCTGACCGCCGTACTGCAGTTCTGGCTTGGGTCTTTTGAAGGCAACTACTTCGCGAACTCCGGCGTGATCGCGCTGTCGATCGCGGCGATCAGCCTCACGTTGCTCGGACTGGAGTGGCTGTTCGGATTGGCCGGGCTCGGTGTCGGGGCCGCGTTGATGATGCTGCTCGGCAATCCGCTGTCGGGTCTGACGAGTGCTCCGGAGATGCTGCCGAGCGGGTGGGGTGCGTTCGGTCAGTTCCTCCCGCCGGGAGCCGCTGGTACGGCGTTGCGCTCCGTGAGCTTCTTCGACGGAGCCGGGTCCGGTACGGCGTTCGTCGTACTGAGCGCGTGGCTTGCTCTCGGCCTGGCGCTCTGTGGCCTGGGTGCGATGCGGTCGCAACGTGTCGTCCATGGCCGTCACGAGGCAACGCCGGTTACTGTCTGAACGATGTTTCGGCGCGGTGACCTGATTGTTATGACAAGGTCACCGCGCTTTCGCCTGTCAGCGCGGACAACGTTGTCTGCCACCCATTGACTTCACGGCCGTCAGCCTCCTAAGTTCGCCAAAAGCCCGTCTGTTTGGGCCGTGGTACCGGGATGACAACGATTGCCCGAAGGTGGACCTGATGGTGACAAGAAAGCGTTTCAAGGCGGCCGGTGCGCTGGCCGCGTCCGCGCTGCTGCTGGCGGTCTCGGCCTGTAGTCAGGGGTCGAGTACCAAGCAGCCGGAACCCGGTGGTCAGAGCAGTGGCCCGGCGAACATCAAGATCGCCTACCAGCAATGGGGCCCGGGCACGACCATGAAGACCTTCCTCGCCGGCGTGAAGTCCGAGTACGAGGCGGCCAACCCTGGCTCGACGGTCGAGGTCCTGCCGATCGTGGCGAGTGAGAACGACTACTACACCAAGCTGCAGCTGATGATGCGGTCGCCGAACACCGCACCGGACGTGGTCTACGAAGACACCTTCCTGATCAACTCCGACATCACCGCGGGCTACCTGCGGCCGCTCGACGACTACATCGCGAAGTGGGACCAGTGGGGCCAGTTCGAGGAGACTGCCAAGGGTGCGGCCAAGGCGCTGGACGGCAAGACGTACGGCGTTCCGGACGGCACCGACACCCGGGCACTTTGGTACAACAAGCAGATCTTCGCCAAGGCCGGCCTGCCGACCGACTGGCAGCCGAAGACGTGGGACGACGTACTGACCGCGGCCCGGACCATCAAGGCGAAGGTCCCCGGCGTCACCCCCTTCAACATCTACTCGGGTAAGCCGATGGGTGAGGCCTCGGCCATGCAGGGCTTCGAGATGCTCCTGTACGGCACGAAGGACTCGCTCTACAACAGCGACCAGCAGAAGTGGGTCGTCGGCAGCCAGGGCTTCAAGGACTCGCTGAACTTCATCAAGACCGTCTTCACCGAAGGCATCGGCCCGTCCCCGAAGCAGGCGCTGGACCCGAACATGGGCAGCAAGGTCGGCACCGAACTGCTCCCCGAGGGCAAGCTCGGGATCGCACTGGACGGCTCCTGGATCTACGGCAACTGGCAGAAGACCGGCGCCAAGCCGTGGCCGCAGTGGACCGAGGTGATGGGCCAGACCGCGATGCCGACCCAGGACGGTGGCGGTAAGGGCAAGGTCAGCCTCTCCGGTGGCTGGACCTGGGCGATCCCGGCCAAGTCGAAGAACCCTGACGCGGCCTGGAACCTGATCAAGACCCTGCAGACCCAGAAGAACGCGGCCAAGTACGCGACCGACGGCGCACAGATCGCCGTTCGCAAGGATGTCGCCGCGGACGAGGGCTACAAGAGCTCGTCGAAGAGCACGCAGTTCTTCACCGACCTGGTCTCGGTCACCGTGTACCGGCCGGCCTACGCGGAGTACCCGAAGGTCTCGAACGAGATCATCACCGCGATGGAGGCGGTGATGACCGGACAGTCCTCGGTGGACGACGCCGCGAAGAACTACGACGAAGCGGTCGAAGGCATTGTCGGTAAGGACAAGACGACCGCAGGCCAGTAGCCCTTTCGTGAAGGAACCCTCCCTGTGACGACGACTGTCGCTCCGGCTCCCGTTGCGTCCAAACCCGGACGCAACGGGAAGCCGCGGACCGCGAACCTGTTCAAGATGCTGCCGCTCACCCCGGCCATCGGACTCATGCTGGTCTTCCTGGCCGGCCCGATCCTGTACTGCATTTACGCCGCGTTCACGAACATGGCGCTGACCGGTACCGGTGCGGCGAACGTGACGTTCGTCGGCCTGGACAACTTCCGCAAGGCCTTCGGCAGCGGTGCGTTCAGCAACGCGATCTGGCTGACCTTGGTGTTCACGCTGGTCTCCGCGATCATCGGCCAGAACACCCTCGGGCTCGGGCTGGCGCTGCTGATGCGCAAGTCCACCAAGGTGGTCCGCAACTTCGTCGGTACGGCGGTCATCGGTGCGTGGGTGCTGCCCGAGGTCGTCGCGGCGTACCTGCTCTCGGCGTTCTTCAACGAAGAGGGCACCCTGAACGTGATGCTGCACGCGGTCGGCCTGCCCGGCCAGGACTGGTTGTACGCGGCACCGATCATCGCGGTCTCGCTGGCCAACATCTGGCGCGGTACGGCGTTCTCGATGCTGGTGTACTCCGCGGCTCTCAGCGAGGTGCCGAAGGAGATCGAGGAGTCGGCCGAGATGGACGGCGCCGGCGGCTGGCGGCGGCTCGTGTTCGTGACGCTGCCGATGATCAGCCGGGCGATCATGACCAACCTGATGCTGATCACGCTGCAGACGCTGAGCGTGTTCGGCCTGATCTACGCGATGACCCGCGGTGGTCCGGGGACCAAGTCCCAGACGCTGCCGCTGTACATGTACGAGCAGGCGTTCAGCTTCTCCCAGATCGGCTACGGGACCGCGATCGCCCTGGTGATGCTGGCGATCGGTGCGGTCTTCTCGCTGATCTACCTGCGTGGACTCAACTCGGAGGCAGCGTGATCGCCCGGGACCGGATCAGCAAGCTGGCATCGAACCTGGTGCTGCTTGCCATCGGCATCTTGTTTGTTCTCCCGCTGCTGTGGGTGTTGTTCGCCTCGATCAACCGGACGGCGGGACTGCGGGTCGAGTTCCCGACGGATCCGACGCTCGGGAATTTCAAGGCAGTGCTGAACACGGATACGACGTACCGGCCGGTGCTCAACGGCATCGTGCTGTGCGGCGGGGCGGCGTTGCTCACCATGGTGTGCGCGGTCTTGGCGGCGTACCCGTTGTCGCGGTTCAAGTCCCGCTTCAACCGGCCGTTCCTGCTGACCGTGTTGTTCTGCACGGGGTTGCCGATCACCGCGGTGATGGTGCCGGTGTACGGGTTGTTCGTTCAGCTGAACCTGGTGGACACGCTGGGTGGCACGATCATGTTCATGGCCACGAGCTCGTTGCCGTTCGCGATCTGGCTGACCAAGACGTTCATGGACGGCGTACCGATCTCGCTGGAAGAGGCCGCCTGGGTTGACGGTGCCAGCAACATGCGGGCGCTGAAGAGCATCGTGCTTCCGCTGATGTGGCCCGGAATCGCCGTGGTGCTGATCTTCACCTTCATCGGCATGTGGGGAAACTTCTTCGTCCCCTTCATGCTGCTGCTCTCCCCGGAACGCCTGCCCGCCTCCGTCAGCATCTTCACCTTCTTCGGCCAGTACGGCGAACCCAACTACGGCCAGCTGGCCGCGTACTCCCTCATCTACACCACCCCGGTGTTGCTGCTGTACTTGTTGCTCAGCAGGAAACTGGGCGGCGCCTTCGCCCTCGGCGGCGCCATCAAGGGCTAGGGCGTATCTCTTAAGCCCACGCCTACTGCGCTGCACCCGGCACGGCACCTCGCCGCACTGGAGGAAAGGCCACGATGGAAAAGCATCGAGGCCTCCCCTCCAGCGCACCGATGCACCGCACCGAGCACATGCTCGCTACGGCGCGGACTTAAGAGACACGCCCTAGCCGGCGACTCGCCGGGGTGATTGCGGGGGGCAAGTAGTCGTCCTAGGGTGCGGGGGAGGAGGCTTGATGAAGGGGATCGTGCTGGCTGGTGGGTCGGGGACGCGGTTGTACCCGATGGCTCGGGGGATCTCGAAGCACCTGATGCCGATCTACGACAAGCCGATGATCTACTACCCGCTGGCCACGTTGATGAGTGCGGGGATCGACGACATCCTGATCATCACGACCCCGGAGGACAGCGCCAGTTTCGGGCGGTTGCTGGGGGACGGGGCGCAGTTCGGGTGCACGTTCAGGTACGCCGTACAGGCGCGGCCGAACGGGATTGCCGAGGCGTTTTTGGTGGCGGAGGAGTTCATCGGGGACGGCGCGGTGGCGCTGATTCTGGGGGACAACCTGTTCTACGGGGACGGGTTCGGGGATGAGCTGAGGGGCCGGGCGGATCCGGACGGCGGCGTGGTTTTCGCTTATACCGTTGCGGATCCGCGGCGGTACGGCGTGGTGGAGTTCGATGCGGATCGGCGCGCGATCGGGATCGAGGAGAAGCCGACTGAGCCGCGGTCGAACTTTGCGGTGGTCGGTCTGTACTTCTACGACAACGACGTGGTGGAGATCGCGCGGTCGTTGCAGCCGAGTGCTCGCGGCGAGCTCGAGATCACCGATGTGAACCGGGAGTACCTGCGCCGCGGCAAACTGCAGGTGCAGCAGTTGGATCGTGGATCGGTGTGGCTCGATACCGGGACGATCGAGTCGTTGGCGGATGCGTCCGACTTCGTGCGGGTGCTGGAGAATCGCACCGGACTCAAGGTCGGTTGTGTCGAGGAGGCCGCCTGGCGGCAGGGTTTCATCAGCGATGACGACCTCCGGCTGCTCGCCGAGCCACTGCGCAATTCCGGGTACGGCGAGTACCTGCTGGGGCTGTTGAGCGGACCGAGGCTGGTGCATCGATAGATGGACCGGGTCCTGGTGACTGGCGGCGCCGGGTTCATCGGCGCGAACTTCGTGCAGAGCGCCGTATCGACGTACGGCCGGATCACCGTGCTGGATGCGCTCACGTACGCCGGTGATGTCCGCAACCTGGCACCGGTTGCCGACGACATCGAGTTCGTCGAAGGCGATATCGCTGATGCGTCGCTGGTCGATCGGCTGGTCGGGCAGACCGATGTCATCGTACATTTCGCCGCCGAGTCGCATGTCGACAACTCGCTCGGCGACCCGGCGCCGTTCATCCGGACGAACGTAGTCGGCACGTTCAACCTCCTCGAGGCAGTACGCCGGTACGACGTCCGCCTGCACCACATCTCGACCGACGAAGTGTTCGGTGCGCTGCCGCTCGACACCGGCACGCGGTTCACCGAGGAGACGCGGTACGACCCGTCGTCGCCGTACTCGGCCAGCAAGGCGAGCTCCGACCATCTGGTTCGGGCGTGGACCCGCTCGTACGGGATTGCCGCCACGATCTCCAACTGCGCCAACAACTACGGCCCGTACCAGCATGTCGAGAAGCTCATCCCGCGCCACATCACTTCGGTCCTGACCGGCCGGCGTCCGAAGGTCTACGGGGCCGGCGCCAACGTCCGCGAGTGGACCCACGTCGACGACCACAACACCGCCGTACAACTCATCCTGCAGTCCGGTCGCCTGGGGGATACCTACCTGATCGGCTCCGGCCAGGAACGCTCCAACAAACAGGTCACCGAAACGATCCTCCGCCTCCTGGGCCAACCCGCCGACGCCTACGACCTGGTCCCCGACCGCCCCGGCCACGACCTCCGCTACGCCACCGACTCCACCAAACTCCGCACCGAACTCGCCTGGACCCCGCAGTACAACGACTTCGAATCCGGCCTCGCCGACACCATCACCTGGTACCGCGACCACGAACCCTGGTGGCAGGCGGCGAAGGCCACCACCGAAGCCCGCTACGCCGCGAACCCCCCAACCGCCGTACCGAAGAACGGGTAGTGGTCCCTCCC
>NZ_SMKA01000166.1 GCF_004348455.1 Kribbella albertanoniae | reverse complement strand
GAAATCCCCATCCCCCCGGGCCAACGCCAAGAACTCAACTCCGACGACCGCATCTACGTAGGCGCCTGGACCCGCCTAGTCCTCCGCAAAGCCACACCAGAGGAACAGGCCGGCCAGGCCTAGCGTAGGTGGCGGTCTAGCCAGTCGATCATGGTTTGGTTCCAGAGGCGGGCGTTGGCCGGCTTCAGGATCATGTGGCCTTCGTCGGGGAAGGACAGGTAGGCCGACTCGACGCCGCGGCGTTGGAGGTCGGCGAAGAGGTGGTTGCCCTGGCTGGTCGGGACTCGCTGGTCCTGACCGCCGTGGGTGACGAGGATCGGTGTGGTGATGTTCTTGAGGTACTGGGACGGGGAGCGCTCGGCGTAGCGCTCCGGGCGGTCCTCGGGGGTACCGAACTGGCGGGCGAAGTAGCCGGAGTAGTCGGCGGTGCCCTGGAAACCGGCCAGGTGCCAGATGCCTGCGTGGCTGATCAGACAGCGGAACCGATCGGTGTGCCCGGCGATCCAGTTCACCATGTAGCCGCCGAACGAGCCCCCGATCGCCGCTGTCCGCGTGGCGTCGATATCCGGCCGCTGCTCGACCACATCGGTCAGTGCGATCACGTCGTCGTACACGGTGGCGCCCCAGCCCTGCCAGCCGCGTTCGATGAACTCCTTGCCGTAGCCGATCGACAGGGCGGGGTCTGGCAGCAGTACGGCGTACCCAGCCGCGACGAGCCACCATGGGTTCCAGCGCCAGTTCCAGCCACCAGCGGACGCGTCCGGACCGCCGTGTACCCGCAGGACCAGTGGAGCCGGCCCATCCGTGTTCGGGAGCAGCAGCCAGCCCGGAATCGTCGCACCGTCCGGCGCGGTCGCCTCTACTCGCTCGACTCGTCCGGGCAGCTCAACCTCGGACGGCATCAGCCGTACGACGTCGCCCGTGGCTAGGTCGACGCGGACCGGCGCATGCGGTGAGTCCATGTCGTGGTGGAGTGCGAACAGCGCGCTGCCGTCCGGAGCCACTTGAATGCTTGTGTAGGAACCTGCATCGGTGATGCGGGTCCGGACACCGGTCTCCAGGTCGACGCGCACGATCGGCCGGTCGCCGTGGTCGTCGGCAACGAAGTAGAGCGCACTGCTGTCCGGGGTGAAGACAGGGGTGGCCGAGTCGGACGGCCACACTGCCGGGTCGTTCACCAGGTCGCGGCGCTCCCCGGTCTCCAGATCGATCAGCACCAACGTGACCCACGGTGCGGTGTCTGGCTGTGGGTCGTCCCAGCGGGTGGCAACGACGTACCGGCTGTCCGGTGAGACGACCGGACTGTAGAACCCGGCTTCCGGGTCCTCCGCCAGCACCCGGCGATCACCCGTCGCGGTGTCGATGGCCACCAGTTGCACCAGCGGCCAATCGCCTCTGCTGACGAACCACTTGGCAATCACAGTCCGGCCGTCCGGGGCGGCGGCGTACTCGGTCTCGATCAAGGCGTTGCCGGGTGTGGGTGTGAGGTCGATGCCATTCGCCACCTGCAGACGGGTCTCGTCCGGTCCAAGTTCACTGCCCCAGACGCGCACTGGTGAGCTGGTGTGCAGGATGCCGCTGGTTTTGCGCTCCTTGCGCTGTGCCTCGTCGTCGGCCGCGTCCTTCGACCCCGGCAGCATCGAGGTCGCGATAACCACCGTGCTGCCGCCGATGCGGACGTCATCCGCTCCACAGACCCGCTCGGCCTCACCTGCGGCCGGGAGCCGCCACAGGGCCGACTTCTCGTCGTCACGGGCAGAAACGAAGTACAGGGAGCCATCTGCGTGGAAGACCGGCTGGCTCTCACCACCGGCCGATCTGGTCAGGCGCTGCGGCTCGGTGGCACCGGTGGGGTCGAGCTCCCAGAGCGCACTGATCAGTTTGCCGCTCGCATCGTCGTACTGCCCGATGGCCGCGACCAGACGGGAACCGTCGGGCGCGAGAGCGAGAGCGGAGGGACGTGGCAGGGCGAGGAAGCGGTCGAAGTCCACGGCCGACCGTACCTCTTGGCCAGTCCATCAGAAGGTGGCTGTGAGGCCGCCGTCTACGGCGATGGTTTGGCCGGTGATGAAGGACGCGGAGTCGCCGGCGAGGAAGACGACGACGCCGGCGATCTCCTCAGGGCGGCCCCACCGGCCGAGGGCGGTTCGGGTCCGTAGCCATTCGGACCACTGCGGGTCCTGAGCGAGGCCGGCGTTCACCTCGGTGGCGAAGGTGCCGGGCGCGACCGAGTTGACGGTGATGCCGTGCGGCCCGAGATCTGCGGCGAGCGCTCTGGTCAGGCCGTCCAGTCCGGCCTTGGCGACGGGGTAGGCGACGTCGCCTACCCGGCCGAGCTGTCCCAGCACCGATGACACGTTGATGATCCGCCCCGGCCTGCCGGCCCGTACCAGCTGCTGGGCGACCTGCCGGCTCAGCGCGTACGCCGAGGTGAGGTGGACGTCGAGTAGTCGGGTCAGGTCGGCCGGGTCCAGTACGTCGAAGCCTCGCCGGTCGCGGTGCCCGACATTGTTGACGAGGATATCGAGCCGGCCGAGCTCGGCGACCCTCTCGCCGGCCGTCCGGTCGGTCACGTCGAACGGCGCGGAGGTGACGTCGCGGCCGTCGTCGCGGAGCCTGCCGACCGCCTGATCCAGTGCTTCCGCGTCGCGTCCGTTGAGCACGACACGGGCACCGGCTGCGGCCAGACCGCGGGCCATCTCCAGACCGAGGCCGCGCACCGAGCCCGTGACGAGTGCAGTCCGTCCGGTCAGCGAGAAGCTCATACTGACACCCCCTTCTACTGAAACGATCGTGTCAGTAGAAGTCTAGCGATCAACGGCTTTCCAGGCGGCGGCCGGGCGGAGGCAGAGCCACTCGATCAGCAGCGAGCCCACCACGATCGGGATCGCCCAGGTCCAGGGGCGATCGGGGATGCTGGTGATCGCGATGGCGGTCCAGACGGCGATCCAGGCGCCGCCGTACCCGCGGAGTACTCCGCGGTACCAGAGGCCGCCGGGTGACTCGGCGGCCCGCTGGCCCAGATAGACGAACAGGTAGGTGGCGAGGGCTACCGGCCAGAAGAACCACAGGCGCTTCCAGTCGTAGGGGACCATCACCAAGGCGCTCAGGCAGACCACGGCGATCACCCAGTGGTAGACCTCGCCGACCCAGTTCAGCCGGCGTCTCCGCAGCGTCATCACAATGGCCGGGATTCCCAGCAGTACTGCCAGGATCCCGGCCCCCACGTGCACGATCAGCGCGATATCTCGCACCGGACACTCCCTGACATGTCAGGGAGCATAGGGCGGGCTCACGCCTCCGGGAAGGACAGGACCCGTCGTACGGCGAAGTTTCGGTAACCGCCGCGTTCGAACGCCTTGGCCATCGGCACGTTGCCGAAATCGGTGTCGGCGCGGATCTGCTCGGCCCCGGTCTCGGCCAGCAGGTGGGTGATCTCGGCGAGCAGATCGTCGATGTACCCGTGGCCGCGGTGCTCCGGGAGGACTCCGAGGTACCCGACGACCGGTCCGCCGTTGTTCTTCGACGGGATCGCGAACCCGATCAGTTTCCCCTCGGCGTCGTACCCGAAGCGCCACCATCGGCGGTCACCGACCAGCATGGTCTGGTACAGCGCGACCTCCTCACGGGCAGCCGCTTCGGCACCGAGCCGGGCGACGTCGCGTGCGGTTGCCGCGTCCAGACTGCCTGCGCTGACGCGCATGAACATGTCCACGAAGGCGTCGTCGTCGGCTGGCTCGAAGTGCAGCCGGGTCGATCGCGGCGGCAGCCCGTATTCCGCCAGCCACTCGTAGCGCAGCCGGTCGGTGATTGCAGTCCAGCCGGCCGCAGCGCCCGCCTTCACCCGCGGCTCGAGCGCTGCCACGACGGCGGCGTCGGACTCCCAGTCACCGTCGAGGAAGAAGTGGTACTCCGGCGGCTCGGCGTCGGCCGGCCGGCTCGCCATACCGTGTTTGATCAGCTCGGTCCACGTCGGGACCGGGTCGCCGTCGCCGGCGTAGTACAGGCCGTCGATGCTGTACGGATAGGCATCGTCGCTGCCGCCCCACCAGATGGCCAGGGCCTGGATGACGCCGTTCTCCTCGACGACCCAGGTCCAGTCATGCCTGTAGTGGCCGGTCTCGAGGTAGTCGTTGTAGCGGTCGAGCGTGACGGTGTTGACCGTCTGCTGCTGCTCGATGAGAGTGCGGATGGTGTCGAGGTCGGTCTCGACGGTGTTGCGAATACTCACGGTTCCTCCAGCAGGAGGCGCGCCGCTCCGCTCAGTGCGAGCTGTGATCGCGGGCAGGTCGCGCCGGAATACCAAACAGGGTGATCATCGGTCGCTCCTTCCGCTTGGGGCCCTCTTCTACGGGCAACTGGTCTCGCCGCCGCAGACTCTAGGTGCCGCTGGGGTCATAGTCCAACTGTTATTCATACCTGGGATGTGCGGGCGTTCCCCACGCCGGGCAGCCTCCCAGCCATGAGAACCCTCATCACCGCCCTCGCCCTCACCGTCGCGACCACAGTCGCCCCCACCACGGCGTACGCCGCAATCCCGACCTGCGCGCTGAGTTCGCTGCCCTCGCAGGCCTCGGACACCCTCGACCTCATCCATTCCGGCGGGCCGTTCCCCTACCGCCAGGACGGCACGGTCTTCCAGAACCGGGAAGGCATCCTGCCGAGCCAGTCCACCGGCTACTACCGCGAGTACACCGTCAAGACGCCCGGCTCCTCCGACCGCGGAGCCCGCCGCCTGGTCGGTGGCGGCTCACCGGTCACCGACCCGGCCTACGTCTACTACACCGCCGACCACTACGCGTCGTTCTGCAAGGTCACCTAAGCAAAAGCGGTCCCGGGCCGAAGCCCGGGACCGCTCTGGTCTTGCTGAACTTCAGTGGATCAGAAGTCCATGCCGCCCATGTCGGGCGCGCCACCCGGAGCGGCCGAAGCCTTCTCCGGCTTGTCGGCGATGACGGCCTCGGTGGTGAGGAACAGGGCCGCGATCGAGGCTGCGTTCTGCAGCGCCGAGCGCGTCACCTTGGCCGGGTCGATGATGCCGGTGGCGATCAGGTCGACGTACTCACCGGTCGCGGCGTTCAGGCCGTGTCCCGGCTCGAGGTTGCGAACCTTCTCCACCACGACGCCGCCCTCGAGGCCGGCGTTCACCGAGATCTGCTTCAGCGGGGCCTCGACCGCGGACCGCACGATCGCGGCACCGGTGGCCTCGTCACCCTCGAGCTCCAGCTTCTCGAACGCGATCACCGAAGCCTGCAGCAGCGCGACGCCACCACCGGCGACGATGCCCTCTTCGACGGCGGCCTTCGCGTTGCGAACGGCGTCCTCGATGCGGTGCTTGCGCTCCTTCAGCTCGACCTCGGTGGCCGCGCCGACCTTGATCACCGCAACGCCGCCGGCCAGCTTGGCCAGCCGCTCCTGCAGCTTCTCGCGGTCGTAGTCGGAGTCGGACTTCTCGATCTCGGCGCGGATCTGGTTGACCCGGCCACCGATCTGGTCCGCGTCACCCTCGCCCTCGACGATGGTCGTCTCGTCCTTGGTGACGACGATCTTGCGGGCCTGGCCGAGCAGCTCCAGGTCGACGGTGTCGAGCTTGAGGCCGACCTCCTCGGAGATGACCTCACCGCCGGTCAGCACCGCGATGTCGACCAGCATGGCCTTGCGGCGGTCACCGAAGCCCGGCGCCTTGACGGCGACGGCCTTGAAGGTGCCCTTGATCTTGTTGACGACCAGGGTCGCCAGCGCTTCGCCTTCGATGTCCTCGGCGATGATGGCCAGCGGCTTGCCGGTCTGCATGACCTTCTCCAGCACCGGGACCAGGTCCTTGATGCTCGAGATCTTGCTGTTCACGATCAGGATGTAGGGGTCGTCGAGGACCGCTTCCATCCGCTCGGTGTCGGTCACGAAGTAGGGCGAGATGTAGCCCTTGTCGAAGCGCATACCCTCGGTGAGCTCGAGCTCGAGGCCGAAGGTGTTGCTCTCCTCGACGGTGATGACACCTTCCTTGCCGACCTTGTCCATCGCCTCGGCGATGATCGAGCCGACCTGGGTGTCGGCGGCCGAGATGGACGCCGTCGCCGCGATCTGCTCCCGGGTCTCGACCGGCTTGGCCAGTGCCAGCAGCTGCTCGCTGATGGCCTCGACCGCCTTCTCGATCCCCTTCTTCAGACCCATCGGGTTGGCGCCGGCGGCCACGTTGCGCAGACCCTCGCGCACGAGCGCCTGAGCCAGCACGGTGGCCGTCGTGGTGCCGTCACCCGCGACGTCGTCGGTCTTCTTCGCGACCTCCTTGACGAGCTCGGCCCCGATCTTCTCGTACGGGTCCTCGAGCTCGATCTCCTTGGCGATCGAGACGCCGTCGTTGGTGATCGTGGGGGCGCCCCACTTCTTCTCCAGGACGACGTTGCGGCCCTTCGGGCCGAGCGTCACCTTCACGGCATCGGCGAGGGTGTTCATACCCCGCTCGAGGCCACGGCGCGCCTCTTCATTGAACGCAATAAGCTTGGGCATTCTCCGCGAGTCCTCCCGCGTCGAGTCTTTGTGGATCAGCCGGCCAGATGCCCGCGACGGACGGCACCGGAGTCGTGGCGCTCATGTCCCGCCCCGCTCCCGGCACCTCATCAGGGCCGTCTTCGTTCTCATTCCGCGGGCGCGAGCCTTATCACTCTCACCCATGGAGTGCTAACCAAGTATTAGCACTCGACCCAAGCGAGTGCAAGCCGACCCTGCCCCGTCACACCAAGTCCTAGCGCTCAGCGCCGGGTGTGTCCCGCTGCTGGCTCTGGCCGCCTGTGGTGGGCCGGCTCGGCAAGTCTGCTGACGAGCCGGCACCGGAGCCTGCTGGGACCAGACCGGAGGTTGCGGCCCGTTGCGCGTTCCAGGTGGCCTCATCGATGCCGTCCGGGCGAGCAGGTGCAGCCAGGTTCGCCGCCAGGCGGGTGTCGATGCGTTGCGACGTGTCCTGGCCGCGGTTGCTGGACTCAGGAGCAGGGCGCTCGCCCTCCCGCCGTACGGCGCGCTCGACAGCCTCACGGACCTTCGGCTCGAGCGGTGGCAGTGACGGGTCGCGGTTGTCGAGCAGACGGTCGGCTGTCTGGGTCAGGTACTCGTGGGCTTCCGGCGTGGGTGGCCTGTCGCGCTCGTCGAGGATGGCCTGCTTGACGGCCGGCTCCTGCTCCCAGTTGCCGTCGGCGTCGCGATGGTTCTCGTAAAGGACGTTGCCGTCGCGATCCACGACGTAGATGTCGTCGACCAGTCCCTCGGACTCGAGCGCCTGCGCAGTGTCGGGCATCTCGTTGTAGAACTGGTCGTGCAGGTCAGGGTCGAGCCAGCGGCCGCCGCCCTCGTTGTCCACGCCGTTCTGATAGCGCTCCGCGAGCCCGATCGTGCTGTTCGCATGGTTGGTCGCGACATACGCGACGCTCACGCGATAGCCCTGCTCCTTGAACCCGTTCACCCACTGCTTGGCCCACTCCTCCCGCGCCAGCGGATGGCTGGCCAGTACGTCGTACTGCGGCTCACCCTCGCGCAGGTGCTTCATGCTCGCCCAGTGGAGCTCGGACTTGTCGCCGTTGTTAAGGGCCTTGCTCGCCATGTCGTGGCCCTCGATGCCGTGCTCACGCCGCAGCGCGTCGTACCGCGGGTGGACGGCCGCGTTGTCGTCACCGTCGTACGACGCGACGTGGTCCGGGCCGAGTGCGGCGTGCACGAGTCGCTGGGTGGTCGTCTTGCCGGCAGCCGGCTGTCCACCGAGCAGCATCGCGCGCGGCTGCACGCCTGGCGCGCGATTCGGAGGGTTGCGTGGGGTGAGCTGCGCGAGGCGGTCGGCGAACGCCCGCTGCTTCTCCTCAGGCGTCAGGTCTGCGCTCACGCTCATGCGTCGAGCTCCGCCCGCAGCGCCTGTACTCGACCGGGCACTGCCTGCAGGATGTCCTGCCGCTCAGCCGGCGACATCACAGCCAGCCGCTGCACCGCGTCGTCACACCGATGCGCCTCCGCGCGAAGCGCGTCCCGGCGCTGTACGTCGGCCTGTCGCTCGCTCAGCTCGCGGTAGCAGGAGCCGAGCGACTGCAGGTAGCCCTTCACCCGCTCCAACTCGTGCCGCTCGTCGTGCGACAGCGGTCCGACGTGCCGGCCCGTCAATGCGTCGGTCAGATGCTCCCCAGTAGCCACCAGCCCATCATATTCAGTGGTCTAGCTGGGCGATCAGGTATTTCGGGGCAGTCAACCGCCAGGCCTCGGTGAGTAGCTCGCCTACCTCGTCCTCGTCGGCGACGGCCAGTGTCACGTCCAGCCACGCGAACCGGCCACTCTCCCAGGACGGTGAGTAGACCTCTGGGCTCTCAGCGATGAGGGCCTCCTGCTCTTCGCGGAAGGCCTTCACGATCAGCCGGGTCTCGTCCTCGGACAGGTACGCGAAACCCTTCTTGCGCACCTTGAACGCGGGCTGCCCGGCCCAGCCCTCGTGTTCCTCGGCCCCGGGCAGCCCCCGCACCAGCTTCAGCACCACCTGCGCATCCATGCCACCAACGCTAAGCAGCACCACCGACAGTTCTCAGCGGGCAACCGTCACCGTCACCGGCGAGCCGTTCGGCAGCATCGTGCCGGGCGCCGGCGACACGGCCAGCAGCGACCCCTTGGGCATACCTGGGTCGGCCTTTGTCACTACCTTCCCCTTGAACCCGGCGCTCCGGAGCACTGCCAAGTACTTGTCGGTCGAGGTCTCCGGATCGAGCGAGCGGAAGCCCGGTACGCCGATCGCGTCCTGCACGAACCAGATCTGCCCGAGCAGTTTGTCGACCTCGGCGGCACTGGTCGACGACTCCGCCCGGATCCATACGTTCCGGGAGGGGATCAGCACGGCCCCGGCACAGACCGGGTTCCCCGTCTCGCGCGTCTTGCAGACCGTCCGCTGCCGTTGAGCCTGCACGCCGTGCAGTTCGAAGGTCTGCTCGGCCTTGAACTCGAACGCCGGCTTGGAGTCGATCTGCACGCTCTCGACGCCGTCCGGCAGCGGAGTGAAGCAGGCGGGCTGTGGCCCGGGGTCCACGATGACGGTGTCCTTCGACGGAGAACCGCACTTCAGCTGGTTGGGCGGCCAGTCCTTCGGCACCGCAATCGCGGTGTGCCCTACGCCAACCAGACGTAGACCTTCCGGGACGACCGCAGTCGGCGTCGCAGCGGCCACTGGTGGCTGCTCGAGCGGACTGGTGCCGTTGTTGGTCAGCATGGTGGAGGCGCCGATGACAGCGGCCACGGCGAGCGCCGTACCGGCTGCGGACCAGACTGCGGTACGACGGCGTCGGCGGCGGGTGGCGCCGGAGCGCATGGCGTCGATCGGGGGCGGGCTGACGGGGGTCCGCTCACCGGCTTGTTCGAGGAGCTCGGACAGTTTCGATTCGTTCATAGGATCTCTCGCAGTTCTGCCAGATGCGGGTCCTGGGCCAGTGCTTTGACGGCCCGGGACAGGCGGCTCTTCACAGTGCCGGCGGCGACGCCGAGCACGGAGGCCATCTGTTGTTCGGTCAGGTGTGCGTAGTAGCGCAGTACAACGGCTGTCCGTTGATCAGTCGGCAGCCGTTCGAGGGCACGCGTCATCAGGTCGGCGTCGTCGACACCTGCGGTCCGGTCCGGGTCGGCCTGCTCCGGCAGAGCAGCCGATGGCTTCTCGCCGGTCCAGCGGCGTCTCCGGGCCGACAGGAAGCTGTTGACCAGCATCCGGTGCACGTAGGCGTCCCGGTCGTCCACCGCGCTGACCCGCTTCCACTTCACCAGGCACCGCTCCAGCACTGTCTGGACCAGGTCCTCGGCCTCGGGATGCGAGCACCCCAGCAGCACCGCGGACCGCACCAGCACCTGCCAGCGCGCCGCCACGTACTCGGTGAAGTCGTCCATTCCGTACCCCTCAGTCGGCGTCCCTCACCGTAAAGACAGCCTGGGCCACCCGTCAGGTTCCACGAAAGTAGTCAGGGTGTCCGACCAGGGTCCCCGGGGTCGGCTCAGGGGCCACTCGGTACCGATCCTGATGTGGTGGAGGGTCTCCAGACGGGAGAGTAGAGCCATGACGAACTCCAACGCACCGTTCTCGAACCTGTCCGGCAAGACCCTGCGTCGCTCCAGCTCCCAGCGGATGCTGTCCGGTGTCTCCGGCGGTCTCGCCGAGTACCTGAACATCGACGTCACCCTGGTCCGCCTCGGCATCGTCGGCCTCACCATCATCACCGGCGGCACCGCCATCCTCGGCTACGCCATCGCCTGGATCGTGATGCCCGAGTCCGACGGCAAGGCCGCCTGGCAGAACGTCCAGCACTCCGCCAACCACCAGACCCAGACCCCCGAGGCCGACATCGCCTCCCGCATCTACGACGACGCCCCCAAGCCTCCGGCTGCCTGACCTCGTCCTGTCACACTCTGCCTTGTGCAGAGTGCTCAAGAGATCACCAGGTGCCCCGAGTGCGGACATCAGATCCGTGTCGACCGGCGCTACGTGACCTGGTGCGAGAAATGCGACTGGAACGTCGATCCGACGCCGTTGCTCGACCTGACCCCCGCCTGGCGGCTCAGAGTCGAGCAACGGCTGGTCGACTCGCTCTACCGCGAACTCGAGCAAGGCGCGATCCAGCGCACCGGCTGGGACGCTGCGCGGATCGCCGCCAACCTGCTCTCCGTACTGATCCTCCTGCTGCCGCTCACTGCGTTCCTGACCGGCATTGCACTCTTGGTCTTCTACCGGCCCTTGTGGTTCAGCATCATCCTGGCGCTGCTCGCTCTGACCACCGCCTTCGTCTTCCGGCCCCGAGCCGCCCAGCTGGACGACCACCAGCTCCTCCACCGCGAGCAGGCGCCCGCCCTGTTCGCCGTACTGGACGAGGTCGCCGCCGCCGTCGGCGCCCGGCCCGCTACGGCCGTCGCAGTCACCGACGAGGCCAACATCTGGTACTCCCAGGTGGGCTGGCGCTTCCGACCGGTCATCGGTATCGGTCTGCCGCTCTGGATCGGGCTACACCCCCAAGAGCGGGTGGCCATCCTGGCCCACGAGTTCGGCCATGGCCGCCACGGCGACGCGCGAAGCGGCTGGCTGATCGGCAACGCGCACAGCGTCCTTGACGGACTGCATGAGACCTTCAGTGAGAGCCCTCTTGATGAGGCACGCCGCGAGTGGGGTGCCGAGGAGCTCAGCGGCGGGACCCTCTTCAGCCGGATGGTCAACGCAACAGTTGGCGCGGTTGTGCGTGGCCTGAGCGCCGTACTCAACCGCCTTGAGCTGCGTAGTGGCCAGCGCAACGAATATCTCGCCGATCGCCGCGCAGGTGAGGTCGCCGGCTCTGAAGCCGCTGCACACGCGTTGGAGCGCACGCTGCTGGCTGACACCTCGTACGACGCGATGCTCCGAGCGCTGCGGTTCCCGGGCGAGCTGGCGCCGCTGGAGGCCGTACGGCGCGCTGTGACCGAGGTGCCTGCCCGAGAGATCGAGCGACGGCTGCGAGTGAGCCGGGTACACGGGACTCGCACCGACGCCACGCATCCGCCGACCCATCTGCGGACCAAGCTGCTTCGGACCCGCCCGGCGACCTCAGCACGTGTCGTCCTCGGCACTGACCAGGCACGCGCCATCGACCGGGAGCTGATGGAGCCTGCGGAGCAGGTGCTGCTCGAGGTGAAGGCCGAGCTCTAGCTGGACAGCGAGGCGGCCTTCAGAGTGGCTGCTGCGATGTCGGGGTGGTCGGCGAAGATGCCCTGGAGGCCGAGGGACGCGAAGCGGGACAGTTCGGTGCGGAAGTCGGTGTTGGTGGGCAGGAAGCGGCGTTCGGCGCGGAATGTCCAGGCTTGGACTCCGAGGCCGGCGCGGTGCGCCTGGTCCACGAGGCGAGTGGGTTCGCCCAGGGCGCCGGTGGGAGTGCGTGGGATGAGCAGGTCCTTGTGAGGGGCCAGGATCTGCGCGTACGTCGAGATCTCGCGCAGGCCGGCCGGGTCGAGCAGGTCGGTGAAGGTGCGGCCGTCGCCGACCCGGAGGAAGTCGTACGGCGAACTCTCGGAGTCGACGAGCTGGACGAGCGGCACCCGGGTCATGACGGCCAGGCGGCGCAGACTGGTCGGCTCGAAGGACTGGATCATGATCTCGTCGGAGCGCAGGCCCAGAGCGAGGATGCGCTCGGTGAGCAGCTCCTCCAGCGGCAGACCGAGCCGCCGGAAGTAGGTCGGGTGCTTGATCTCGGGGATCACCCCGATGGTCCGCCCGAGCCGCAGTGACTCCTGCCGGGCCAGTGCGACCACGTCGTCGAACGTGGGGATCTCCTCGGTGCAGTCGTAGGCCGTGTTGGCCGACCGGAGCCCAGGCATCCGCTCGCGGGCCCGCAGCATCCGCAGTTCGGCGTAGGTGAAGTCCTCGGCGAACCAGCCGGTGACCGCCTCACCGTCGACGATCTTGGTGATCCGCCGGTCGGCGAAGACCGGGTGCTCCCCGACGTCCGTCGTACCGGAGATCTCGTTCTCGTGGCGGCAGACCAGGACGCCGTCCAGCGTGGCGACCAGGTCCGGTTCCAGGTAGTCGGCCCCCTGGGCCGCAGCCAGGCGGTACGCCGCCGGCGTGTGTTCCGGACGGTACCCACTCGCTCCCCGATGCGCGATCACCAGCATGGTTCCAGGACAGGTGGCGCACATGGCTGACCGGGAACTCGTTGCCCAACGCAAGGTGAAGGTCACCGAACCGAACCACGGCCTATGCTCTCCGTCATGACCGGTCCGACAGCAGTCAAGGACCGTGCGCTGGGGCCCGACCTGGCCCGCGGACTGCTGTTGCTGTTCATCGCACTGGCCAACATTCATGGTTTCCTGCACCCACCCGGCGTCGGAGACATCCGGGCGATGCCGATCCCGGCTGCGCTGCCGGACCGGATCGTGGCGTTCCTGGAGACCACCCTGGTCGACGGACGCTCGTACACGATGTTCGCCGCCCTGTTCGGATACGGCATGGTGCAGATCGCCCGGCGTCAGACCGGCGAGTGGAAGAGCACCCGCAAGCTACTCCGTCGCCGCGCACTGTGGCTGGTGCTGCTCGGCCTCCTGCACGCTGTGCTGCTCTACTACGGCGACATCCTGACCGCCTACGGCCTCATAGCGCTCGTGCTCGTCTCGGCGATCCGGTGGAGTGATCCGCGGCTGCTGGTGTCGGCCGCGGTCCTGGCGCTGTTCGGGTCCTGGGCCTTCGCCTTCCTGTCCACTCCGAACCCACCGGACTCGGCCGCTGAGATGTACCCCTGGGCACTGGACCACAACCCGCTGCTGGGCATGGCCGGCCGGGCGTTCGCCATCGGGATCAGCGCCCCGGTGCTGGCGGTCACGGCGGCTGGTGCGGTCCTCTTCGGCATCTGGGCTGCGCGGCGCGGTCTGTACGAGCACCCGGAGCAGCACCGGCAGACACTGCGCCGGATGGTGGCCATCGGCGTACCGCTGTCGTTCCTCGGCGGCATCCCGCTCGCCCTCTACACGTCAGGGCTGCTGCCGGCTACCGACGCCAACGTCATCCCGGTGGCCGGGCTGCACGCGCTCACCGGCTTCGCCGGGGGTCCGGCGTACGCAGCTCTGATCGCACTCTGGTCACTTCGAGTACGACGTACTCCCGTGATCACCGCAATCCAGGCGACCGGCCAGCGCTCGCTGACCTGCTACCTCACGCAGTCCGTCGTCTGGACTGTTCTGTTCGCGCCGTTCCTGCTCGACCTCGGCGGATCGATGACGCTGTGGCAGTCGGTCATCCTCGCCGCCGCTACCTGGGCCTTCACTGTCTTCCTGGCCGACCTGATGCGCCGCCGGGGCCTACGCGGCCCGTTCGAGGTCCTGCTCCGCCGGCTGACCTACCGCGACCAGACTGCTCGCCAGTAGGTACTGCGCCGCGCAGTACGTCGCCATCACCAGATACGGCCGCGCACCGAAGTCATACCCGGCCAGCTCCAGCCCGATGAGCGCATCGGAGAGCAGAAACACCGCACCGCCCACTCCGGACCGCCAGCCGTTCCAGGCGCTCGTCACCGCGGTAGCGATCAGCAACAGCGAGTACGCCGCCACCTGGATCCGCACGTCACCCAGATCGGGCCAGAGCAGCGCCAGCACGCCGACCCAGAGCACGCCGTACCCCGCAACCACCACCAGCGACCGCTGTGTCGTTCGCTGGCTGAACAGCAGCACGTAACAGACATGCGCGACGCCGAACGCGGCCATGCCCGGCACCAGGTGGTCGATCTGCAGCAGGAAGTCGCCGACCAGGGACGCGGCCAGCGCGATGAGCAGCGTGACCGGACCGCCACGCAACCACACCCAGATGGCCAGAGCCGGCATCAGCAGCACCTTGGTGATCGCCTCCGACCACGGCTCGCCAATCGCGATCGTGACCAGGTGCACGACCGCGATCACGCCGTACGCGCCGAGCCAGCCAGAATCTCGCTTCATGCGTTGATGGTGCCTTGCCAGAGGGCCGATTTTAATTGGCATGCGGGTTGTCGGTGGGCGCGCCTAGCCTGAAGGAACCATGCGAAACCTCCCTCTTGCCGATCCCGGCATCCCCGATGACCGCTCGCCGGCCCGCTACCTGCTGTGGGTCGCCCGCGGGCAGGCCCGCACGCTCGCGGGCGGGATGTCGTTCGGGATCCTCTGGATGGCGTCCCAGGCGTTCATCCCGGCGGTCCTGGGCAAGGCGATCGACGAGGGGGTCGCGGCCAAGGACTGGGACAAGCTGCTGCAGTGGACCGCGGCGCTGGCCGCGATCGGCGTGCTGCAGGCGCTGGCCGGGATCATGCGGCACCGGTTCGCGGTGACGAACTGGCTGATGGCGGCGTACCGGACGGTCCAGGTGATCACCCGGAAGTCGGCCGACCTCGGGGCGACGTTGCCCAAGCACCTGGCCACCGGCGAGGTGGTCAGCGTCGGCGCCAGCGACCTGGCCTCGATCGGGACCTTGATGGAGATCGCGGCCCGGTTCGCCGGTGCGATCGTGGCGTTCGCCGTGGTCGCGACGATCCTGCTCTCGACCTCGACCACGCTCGGCCTGGTCGTGCTGATCGGCGTGCCGGTGATGTTGTTCTGCCTCGGCCCGATGCTGCGGCCGTTGCACCGGCGGCAGTCCGCTCAGCGCGAGGCGGTCGGCGAGCTGAACTCACTGGGTTCGGACATCGTGGCCGGGCTGCGGGTGCTGCGCGGGATCGGTGGCGAGGACTCCTTCTCGCAGCGGTACCGTCGCGAGTCGCAGGAGGTCCGCCACGCCGGTGTGCGGGTGGCCCGGATCCAGTCCGTGCTGGATGCGGCGCAGGTGCTGCTGCCGGGCATCTTCGTGGTGCTGGTGGTCGGCATCGGCGCCCACTTCGCGTTGCGCGGTGACCTCAGCGCCGGATCGCTGGTCGCGTTCTACGGCTATGCGACGTTCCTGGTGCTGCCGCTGCGGACCGTGACCGAGTTCGTCAACCAACTGATGCGTGGGCTGGTCGCAGGGGCCCGGGTGATCCGAGTCATCTCGCTGCGCCCCGAGATCACCGATCCGGCCAACGCCGTGCGCCTCCCCGAGCGGGGCGACCTGGTCGACCCGGTCTCAGGAGTGCGGGCACGGGACGGTCTGCTGACCGCGATCGTCGCGGCCGAGCCCGACGTGTACGGCGTGCTCGCCGATCGCCTGGGGCGGTATGACGTCGACAGCGAGGTCCGGTTCGGCGGAGTGACGCTGGCCAGCGCGACTCGGGCCGACATCCGGCAGCGGATCCTGGTCAGCGACGCCGGCTCCCAGCTGTTCACCGGCATCCTGCGCACCGAGCTGGACCCATCAGGCCGCCGTACCGAGGAGGAGCTGCTCGCAGCGATCCGGACTGCTTCGGCTGAGGACGTCTTGGTTGCCCTGGCGGACGGGCTCGACTCCGAGGTCGAGGAGAAGGGCAGATCGTTCTCAGGTGGTCAGCGGCAGCGGCTGGTGCTGGTCCGCGCGCTGCTGGCCGACCCTGCGGTGCTGGTGCTGGCCGAGCCCACCTCGGCCGTCGACGCGCACACCGAGGCGCGGATCGCCGACCGGTTGCGCGAACACCGAGCCGGCCGCAGCACCGTCGTACTGACTGCGAGCCCGCTGCTGCTGGACCGGGTCGACGAGGTCATCTTCGTCGCCGATGGCCGAGTGGTTGCTGCGGGCAAGCATCGTGACCTGCTCGCGCGCGAGCCGCAGTACCGCCGGACGGTCACCCGGCAGACCGAGCAAGAGCAGATCGACCAAGAGACGCTGGCAGAAGGGGCGCACCGATGAGGCAGATCCTGCCAGTGGCGGACGGCGCCGAGATCCGTCGGCACGCCCGCCGGATCGCCCTGCAGCATCCGCGGGCGCTGCTGATCGCGCTCGGGCTGCATGCCCTCGCCGCAGTCTCCGGGCTCGCTGCGCCCCGGCTGATCGGTGACCTGGTCCAAGACGTCCAGAACGGGACAACCGCGGCCAAGGTCAACCTGGTGATCGGGCTGATCGCTGGGTTCGTCGTCGTGCAGTCGCTGCTCACACGCTGGGCCCGCTACCGGTCGTTCGCGCTCGGCGAGCAGG
The DNA here is from genome assembly GCF_004348455.1 of Kribbella albertanoniae. Classification (GTDB taxonomy): domain Bacteria; phylum Actinomycetota; class Actinomycetes; order Propionibacteriales; family Kribbellaceae; genus Kribbella; species Kribbella albertanoniae. The sequence continues at coordinate 4,154 of NZ_SMKA01000166.1, read as the reverse complement.
TGCTGGCCGAGCTCCGCGAGGACTTCGTCGACAACGCTCTGGCGCTGCCGATCGGCACGGTCGAGCGGGCCGGCACCGGGGATCTGCTGTCACGCACCTCGCGGGACGTCGACACGCTGTCCCGGACTGTGCGCTTCGCCGTACCGGAGACGATCATCGCGTTCGTCACCGTGCTGTTCTCCCTGACGGCCACGCTGCTCGTCGGCGTCTGGGTCCTGGTCCCACTGCTCGCCATGGTGCCGGTGCTCTGGCTGAGCACCAGGTGGTACCTGCGGCGCGCCAAGGACGGCTACCTGCGGGAGAACGCGGCGTACGCCCAGATGACCAGCTCGCTCGCCGAGACGGTCGAGGGTGCGCGCACAGTCGAGGCCCTGCGGCGGTACGACGACCGCGTCCGCCGCGGTGATGATGACGCCCGCGGCTCGTACAACGCCGAGCGGTACACACTGCGGTTGCGCACCATCTGGTTCCCGGCCGTCGAGGTCGGGTATCTCGTGCCGATCGTCGGCACCCTGCTGTTCGGTGGCTGGCTGCACATCAACGGCCAGGTCACCCTCGGCGCGGTGACGGCCGGCGTGCTGTACGCGAACCAGCTGATCGACCCCGTCGACCGGCTGCTCTCCTGGATCGACGAGCTGCAGTCCGGTGGGGCCGCATTCGCCCGCCTGCTCGGCATCAGCGACGTACCGGACGACCGGACGGCGTCTGGCCGCACTCCGGACGGCGAACTGGTCGAGGCGAAGGACGTGCGGTTCTCGTACGTCGACGGCCGCGATGTGCTGCACGGTGTGGAGCTGACAGTGCAGCCGGGTGAGCGGATCGCCATGGTCGGTCCGTCCGGCGCAGGGAAGTCCACACTGGGCCGGCTGGTCGCCGGGATCCATCCGCCACGCACTGGCTCTGTCACGGTCGGCGGTGTCGGGATGACCGAGCTACCGCTGGATGAGCTACGCAGACAGGTCGCACTGGTGACACAGGAGCACCACGTCTTCGTCGGCACGTTGCGCGACAACCTGTCGATGGCGCGCCCGGCAGCAACTGACACCGAGCTGTACGACGCGCTTGCGGCAGTCGACGCGCGTGAGTGGGCCGAGGCGTTGCCGGAGGGACTCGACACCCGCGTCGGGTCCGGTCAGCTCGCACTGACGCCTGCCCAGGCACAGCAATTGGCGCTGGCCCGCCTGGTGCTGGCCGACCCGCACACGCTGGTCCTGGACGAGGCGACCTCGCTGATCGACCCGCGTGCAGCCCGGCACATGGAGCGCTCGCTGGCCGCAGTCCTTGAGGGCCGCACCGTGATTGCCATCGCCCACCGGCTCTACACCGCTCACGACGCCGACCGGGTCGCCGTCGTGGAGGACGGCCGGATCACCGAGCTCGGCAGCCACGACGAGCTGGTCGAGCGTCAGGGTTCCTACGCCAAGCTGTGGAAGCCTGGCACGGCTGATACGCAGTAGCCCCGCACAGTCACCTCTGACCGTGCGGGGCCACTGCCCTTTCAGCGTTTGCGCAGTACTAGGACTGCGGAGTCGACATGTGGAGGAGGGGTAAAGGCCTTACGGGGAAGGCGAAGCCCGAGAGACGGCTCGTAGTGCCGGAACCAGCGCTGTGCGCCCGGTGCCTCGCCGCGGACATAGCGGTTCACCACCTGCCGCTGCAGCACCAGATCCGCCGACACCAACCGAGAACCCGGTGCCAGCAAGCGCTTCAGCAACGCGGTCGACAGCGTGTACGGCGGACTCGACACCACCCGGAACGGCCGGGACGGCAACCGCAGGTCACCGGCATCGGCACGAACCACTGTGACCGGCTCGTCCGCGAACCGCCGGCGCAGCCGATCGGCACGCCCCGGATGCAGTTCGACCGCGATCACCCGGGCACCGGCCCGAACCAGCGGTCCGGTCAGTGCACCGAGTCCGGCTCCGACGTCGAGGATCAGCTCGCCAGGGGTAACCCCGGCAGCATCCACTACTCGTTGAGCCCACCGGCTATCGAGCGGATGCCATCCCCAGGCACCCCGCGCCTGCCCGGAGCCGGGCACGACGGACCATCACAAAGTACGTAGTCATGCGGTCGACCCTAGACCGCTGTACTCGTTGTGCTCAAAGTATTTTTGGAGTTGCTCCCAGCGACAGCACGGTCTGGTCGGTCCGCCGCCGCGCGAGTTCCAGCCGGGCACGCTTCGCGGCAACCAGGCCCGGCTTCGCAAGCTCCCGCCGTACGTCGAGAACTCGGACCGGCAACGTGTCGGTCATCAGCAGCGGCGCATACCCGGCCTGCTCGGTGGTCCACTTGTCGCCGTCTCGCTTGAAACTGAAGCGGGCCAGCAGGCCCTCCGCCCGGGTGCTGTTCGGCTGGCGATGAGCCGCGACCAGATTGCCGAGCCCGTACGCGACCCACTTGCCGTTGTGCTGCTCCATCGGCTGGACGACATGTGCGTGATGCCCGATGATCAGGTCAATGTTGCTATCGGCAAGTAATTGTGGTGCGAGTTCACGCTGCTGGTCGTTGATCTTCGCCGAGTACTCAGTCCCCCAGTGGCAGCTCACCACTACGATCTCGGCTCCACGATCCCGAGCCTCCTTCGCCATCCGGCTGATCGCGGCGGCGTCGAGCTTGCCGGCGCGCCAGGTCTGACCGCTCGGGTACGGCAGGCCGTTGAAACCGAAGGTGTACGAGAGCGACGCGATCTTCACGCCGCGGACCTCGATGATCGTCGGAGTCTCGGCTTCCTTACGGCTCCGCGCCATGCCCGCTGTGCGGAGACCGGCCTTCTCCAAGGTGTTCAGCGTCCGGTCGACACCGGCCGCGCCGCCGTCGAAGCTGTGGTTGCTGGCCGTCGTGCAGAGGTCGTAGCCGGTTTGCTTCAGGGCGGTGGCGATCTGCGGTGGGCCGAGGAACAACGGGTAGCCCTTGTAGGGGCCACCCATCGGAGCCAGCGGCGTCTCGAGGTGCGCGATCGCGAGATCGGCTTGCTGCACATGCGGTTTCACGCCGGCCAGCAACGGCGCGAAGTCCCATGCGCCGCCACGGCCGTCACGGCGGGCTGTTGTCCACAACCGTTCGTGCAGGAGAACGTCGCCGGTGGAAACAATCGAGATCCGGTCCGGGCGGGAACCGGAATCTTCGGTCGTGGTCGGCGGACCGATCGATCCAGCATCCGATGGCTTGCTGGGCGAACTCAGCCCGACATCGGCACAACCGCCGACAACGCTCGCCCCCGCGCCGGCCAGCAGTGCGCCCAGCACCGCACGCCGTCGTACCGCCATCACAGCCCCCAAGGTTCGGTGTCCATCACTCAACGGACGGCGTCCCGCGCACTTGAGTTCGCCCGGTAACCCGATCGTGTCCTTGCGGGTACCGTTTGCAGCCAAGAGATCACGGAGCGAGGACGTAGGCGATGGTTGAGCTGAAGACACCGGCGGAGATCGAGGCGATGCGTGCAGCCGGACGGGTCGTCGGCAGCGCACTGGCCGCGGTGAAGAAGGAGGCTGCGGTCGGGGTCACGCTGCGCGAGCTCGACGAGGTGGCGCGAGACGTGCTCCGCGCGGCCGGTGCCGTGTCCCTGTTCGATGGCTATCAGCCCGGGTTCGCGACCAGCCCGTTCTCAGGCGTGATCTGTACGTCGGTCAACGACGCCGTCCTGCACGGACTTCCATCGAACCTCAAGCTCGCCGACGGTGACCTACTGAACGTCGACTGCGGCGCCTCGGTCGATGGCTGGTGCGGGGACGCGGCAACCAGTTTCTGCGTCGGTACGCCACGACCGGAGGACCTAGAACTCATCGAGATCACCGAGCGCGCCTTGGCGGCCGGTATCGCAGCCGCCGTCCCAGGCAGTCGGCTCGGTGACGTCGGTGCCGCGATCGGCCGGATCGGCAAGGAGGCCGGCATCGGCACCAACCTCGACTTCGGTGGCCACGGCATCGGCCGCCGCATGCACGAGGAACCCCACGTCCCGAATGGCGGCCGCCCCGGCCGCGGCTTCAAACTCCAGGTCGGGCACACGTTCGCGATCGAACCCTGGTTCTGGTCCGGCCCCGGCAACGCCTACATCATCGACCCCGACGGCTGGACCCTCCGCTCCGCCGACGGCACCCGAGGCGCCCACGCCGAACACACCATCGCCATCACCCCCACCGGCCCCCAAATCC
>NZ_SMKA01000165.1 GCF_004348455.1 Kribbella albertanoniae | reverse complement strand
CCCCACCCCGCCCCTCGCCCGAGCTGTCGCTGTCGGTATCGGCCGGGCATCAGCGGAGCCGCCCTGCCAAAGAGCGGCAGCCATCTTCCGCAAAGGGGCTGTGCCCCCGGTGAACGTCGGCGCGGATACGGCCGGGGATCCTCCCCGAATCCATCGTCGAGGGTGCGCGGCTAGGCGGTTGCGCCGAGTAGGACCAGGTTGCGGTTGGCCAGTTCGCTGGCGCAGCGGGTGGCCAGGCGGTGGGCCCACTGCCTCGGGGGTACGGCGATGAGCTGGAACTCGGTGACGTCCAGACCTCGCTCGGCCAGCGTGGCCGCGAACTCGGCCTGCGATTCGGGGGCGAGCTCGGCGGTCGGTACGGTCTCGGCGAGGACGGCGCAGTTGGCCCGATCGCGGCGGGCGGCCAGCCACACCGGCGCCTCGGGGTCCGGTGCGTAGCCGCGGTACGCGTCGAGGCCGAAACCGATCAGGTCGTCGATCGTGGTCACTGGACTCCTTTGGTAGAGGTTGCGACTACTAGGTTAGGGTTACCTAATTCCGGAGTCCATTGACTGTCGTCCGGCTCACTCTGCAAGTTCTCTGCAACGGTTCCGCGTCGATGGTCGCAGTACACCGCAGCACGTAGTAACCTGCCGTGACTCGCCGTCAACATGCGGGTGAATTTTGAGAGCCAGGAAACCAGGATTTCACCGTCACTTAGTGCGGTGATCACCGTTTGACAGGTATGACGCGCAGACACGAGGAAGCGGAGTGAGCGGAGCTGAGGCGCCGGACGCGGTCGACGGCCGCCGTCCGCTCTGGGTGGTTCCGCATGAGGTTCCGGCCATCGTTCCCCGGTCGTCGCGCTCGACCGAACCCCGCTGGCTCGGGGTGTACCGCTGGGCCGCCGTCGGCGGTGACCTGCTGGCCGCGATGCTGGGTGTGTTCGTGGCGCTGCTGGCCCGGTTCGGTTCGGGTGTCGGCGGTGGCTATCTGATCGTGAGCAGCCTGCTGCCGCTGGCCTGGGTGGCCGCGGTCGCGCTGTCCAAGGGCTACGACCCCCGGTACTTCGGCACCGGGCCGGACGAGTTCCGGTCGCTGCTGCGGTCGGGGGTCGGGCTGACCGCGGCCGTGGCGATGGCGTCGTACGTGACGAAGACCGAGATCGCTCGCGGCTTCGTCGTACTGGCGATCCCGGTGATGTGTGCGGCTGCGCTCTGCCTGCGGTATGCACTGCGCAAGGACCTGCACCGGCACCGGGTTCGAGGTCGTTGTATGCATCGGGTTCTCGTGGTCGGGCACAGCGTCCCGGCCGCAACCTTGTGTGAGCATCTCGAGAGTCGGCCGACCGACGGGTTCCGGGTGGTCGCCACCTGCCGTCCGCGCGCCGAGGAGGTGACCGACGGTCCGCTGCACGCCGACGAGCTGGACGAGGCGGACATCCTGGCCGCTGCCGACCGGCACGCGGTCGAGGTCGTCGCCATCTCCACCGATCCCGAGCTGGTCGGTCACTCGCTGCGCCGGTTGTCGTGGGCGCTGGAGCAGCGCGGGATCGAGCTGATCGTCTCGCCGGGCATCATCGAGGTGGCCGGTCCGCGGATCTCGGTTCGCCCGGTCGCCGGCCTGTCGCTCCTGCACCTCGAGCGGCCCTCGGTCAGCGGTGGACCGCACCTGATGAAGGCTGTCTTCGACCGGGTCGTCGCGCTCGGCATGATCATCCTGCTGTCGCCGGTGCTGATCGGTCTGGCATTGGCGGTCCGGCTGTCCAGCCCGGGGCCGGTGCTGTTCCGCCAGCAGCGCGTCGGCCGCGCGGGTTCCGAGTTCACCATGCTCAAGTTCCGCAGCATGTATGCCGACGCCGAGCAGCGGCTCGGTGATCTCTTCGCCTTGAGCGACGGCAACGGCGTGATCTTCAAGATGCGCGACGACCCGCGGATGACCCCGCTCGGCCGCTGGATCCGGCGCTTCTCGCTGGACGAGCTGCCGCAGCTGTTCAACGTCCTCCGTGGTGAGATGTCGCTGGTCGGCCCGCGCCCGCCGCTGTCCGAGGAGGTCGCGCTGTACGCCGCCGACGACTCCCGCCGGATGCTGGTCAAGCCCGGCATCACCGGCCTGTGGCAGGTCAGCGGCCGCAGCGACCTGTCCTGGGACGAGTCGGTCCGGCTCGACCTCCGGTACGTCGACAACTGGTCGATGACGCTTGATCTACTGATTCTCTGGAAGACCGTGCGTGCGGTGATCTACGGCGCGGGAGCGTACTGACATGGACCTTGACGCGACCGTCTACGTGGCGGGCCATCGCGGCCTCGTCGGCTCCGCCATCTGGCGGCGGCTGGAGGCGGCCGGGCACACCCGGCTGATCGGTGCATCGTCGGCCGAGCTGGACCTGCGGGATCGCGATGCGACGTTCGCGTTCCTGGCCGAGCACCGGCCGGTGGTGGTGATCGACGCCGCCGCCCGGGTCGGCGGGATTCTGGCCAACCGTGATCACCCGACCGAATTCCTGAGCGACAACCTACGGATCCAGGTCAACCTGATGGACGCGGCCCTCGCCGTACGGACACCGCGGTTGCTGTTCCTCGGGTCGTCGTGCATCTATCCGAAGTACGCCGAGCAGCCGATCCGCGAGTCGAGTCTGCTGACCGGTGAGCTGGAGCCGACCAACGACGCCTACGCGATCGCGAAGATCGCCGGGATCATGCAGGTCCAGGCGGTACGGCGGCAGTACGGTCTGCCGTGGATCTCGGCGATGCCGACGAACCTTTACGGGCCGAACGACAACTTCGATCTGACGTCGTCGCATGTGTTGCCGGCGTTGATCCGCCGGTTCCACGACGCCAAGGTGAGCGGTGCGCCGGAGGTGGTGCTGTGGGGGAGCGGTACGCCGCGGCGCGAGTTCCTGCACGTGGACGACCTGGCCGACGCGTGCCTGCACCTGCTGGAGACGTACGACGAGCCGGAGCCGATCAACGTCGGTGTCGGCGAGGACGTGACGATCCAGGAGCTGGCCACGTTGGTCGCCCGCGTCGTCGGGTATGAAGGGGCTGTGAGCAACGATCTGTCCAAACCGGACGGGACGCCGCGCAAGCTGCTCGATGTGAGCCGGTTGCAGGCGTTGGGGTGGAAGCCGACCATCGACCTCTCCGACGGAGTGGCCGCCACCTACGCCTGGTACCTGGAGCACGCAGTATGAAGAAGGCTTTCGTCACCGGGATCACCGGGCAGGACGGGTCGTACCTGGCGGAGCTGTTGCTTGCCAAGGGCTACGAGGTGCACGGGCTGATCCGGCGCGCGTCGACGTTCAACACCAAGCGAATCGACCACCTGTATGAGGATCCGCATCAGACCGGGAAGCGCTTGTTCCTGCACTACGGGGATCTGACCGACGGTTCGCGGCTGGTGACGTTGCTGGCGTCGATCCAGCCGGCCGAGGTCTACCACCTGGCCGCACAGTCGCATGTGCGGGTGTCGTTCGACGAGCCGGAGTACACCGGCGACACGACCGGGATGGGTACGACGCGGTTGCTCGAGGCGATCCGGATGATCGGGCTGGATTGCCGGTTCTATCAGGCGTCGTCGTCGGAGATGTTCGGTGCGACGCCACCCCCGCAGAACGAGTCGACTCCGTTCTACCCGCGGTCGCCGTACGGGGCGGCGAAGCTGTACGGGTACTGGATGACCCGGAACTACCGCGAGGCGTACGACATGTTCGCGGTGAACGGGATCCTGTTCAACCACGAGTCGCCGCGGCGCGGTGAGACGTTCGTGACGCGGAAGATCACCCGGGCGGTGGCCGCGATCAAGCTGGGTAAGCAGGAGCGGCTGTATCTGGGAAATCTGGATGCGTGCCGGGACTGGGGGTATGCGCCGGAGTACGTCGAGGGGATGTGGCGGATGCTGCAGCACGACACTCCGGCCGACTACGTGATCGCGACCGGTACGTCGTACTCGGTGCGAGACTTCGTGTCCTCGGCGTTCGACCACGTCGGGCTGGACTGGGAGCAGTACGTCGATCACGACTCCCGGTACGAGCGTCCGACCGAGGTCGACTCGCTGATCGGCGACGCGTCGAAGGCGAACACCGAGCTGGGCTGGAAGGCCCAGACCCACGTGCCTGAACTGGTCCGCATCATGGTCGACGCGGACCTGGCCCTGCTGACCCCGGAGGACAACCGATGACCGATCTCGAGGCCCCTGCCACTGCAGCGGACCGGGTCGACGTACTCGGCATCCAGGTCAGCGTGACGAATCTCGATCACACCGTGGCGACGTTCGAGCGGTGGATCGACAACGGTGAGCGGCAGTTGGTGTGCGTCACCGACATGAACGCGCTGCTGCACGCGCGGGCGGACGAGCGGCTGACCGAGGTGTACAACTCCGCCGGCCTCGTCGTACCGGACGGCATGCCGCTGGTCTGGGCCGGCAAGAAGGCAGGCTTCGAGCAGATGGGCCGGGTAGCCGGGCCGGACCTGCTCGAGCGGGTGATGGCCGAGGCCGCCGAGCGCGGCTGGACGCAGTACTTCTATGGCGGTGCCGAGGGCGTGGCCGACGAGCTGCGGATGCGGTTCCAGGACCAGCACCCCGCGTTGAAGGTGCAGGGCGTCGAGTGCCCGCCGTACCGGGCGCTGACCGAGGCTGAGGACGCTGAGACCGTGGACCGGATGAACGCGGCGCGGCCGGACATCATCTGGGTCGGCCTCGGGGCTCCGAAGCAGGAGCGCTGGATGGCCGAGCACCGCGAGCGGCTGAACGCGGCGATCCTGATCGGGGTCGGTGCGGCGTTCGACTTCCACACCGGGCGGCTGGACCGTGCGCCGCTGTGGATGCAGCGTGCCGGGCTGGAGTGGAGCTACCGGCTCTACAAGGAGCCCCGGCGGCTGTGGAAGCGCTATCTGATCGGGATTCCGCGTTTCGGGTTCGGCGTGCTGCGCCGCCCGCCACGTGCTGTGTAACGTGCCAGGGTGAGGTTCCGGCGGCCGAAGTTACGTCGACTGGCCGGACCGGCCGGTCGCGCGGGCTGGGGCTTGGCCGACCAGGCCCTGTCCAGTCTGAGCAACCTGGCCGTCGGTGTGCTGGTGGCACGCTCCAGCTCAGTCGCTGACTTCGGTGTGTACGCGCTGGCCTTCGGCGGCTACACGATCGCCCTCAACGTCTCCCGCGCGGTCTCCACCGAGCCACTGGCCGTCCGGCACTCCACTGACGGCCGCACGCCAGCCTGGGAGCGTGCAGTGCGAGCCAGTACGGCGACCGCGCTGCTGATCGGCTTTCTCGGGCTACTGGTGGCGCTCGCGATCGCACTGTTCCCCGGTGTGCCGTCGCGCGGGGTACTGATCGCGTTCGCCATCACCATGCCGGGGCTGCTGCTGCAGGACGCGTGGCGCTGGGCGTTCTTCGTGGTGGGGGACGGCTACAAGGCGTTCCTGAACGACCTGATCTGGCTGCTGAGCATGCTCGCGATCTTCGGCGGGCTGTACCTGACCGACACCGCGTCCGCGTTCTCGATCACCTTCGCCTGGGGCCTGGGCGCGGTGATCGCTGCGGTCGCCGGTCGCTTCCAGACCGGGCTGGCGCCGCGACGGCAACTGATCAGGGAGTGGGTACGGCGGAACTGGGACCTGACCCCGAAGTACGTCGGCGAGATGCTGGCGATCTCCGGCACCATCCAGGTCTACATGCTCGGAATCACCGCAGCAGCCGGCTTGGCCGCCACCGCCGGCATCCGCGGTGCCCAGGTCCTGCTCGGTCCGGTGAACGTGCTCAACCAGGGCATCCGGATGATCTCGGTCCCCGAAGCAGGCCGCGCGCTGCGCCACTCCTACCGCAGGCTCTGGCTGGTCGGCCTGGCCATCTCACTGGGCGTAGGCGCCGGAGCACTCGCCTGGGGAGCCGTGTTCCTGCTGCTCCCACCGGTCGTCGGCCGCGAGCTGCTGGGACCAGGCGTCTGGGCGCAAGCACACGCCGTACTGATCCCAGTAATCCTGCTCCAAGCCTTCGGCGCCTCGAATGCAGGAGCCTTCGCAATCCTCCGCGCCCTGGCAGCCGCCAACCGCGGACTGGGCGTCCGCCTCGTCTCATCCGTCGCACTGATTGTCTGCGGCGTCGGAGGCGCCTTCCTGGACGGCGCCAGCGGTGCAGCCTGGGGCCTAGCCGGCGCCTCCTTCTGCACGCTCCTGCTCTGGTGGCACCAGGCCAACCGAGCCATAGCCGCCCACCGCCGAGCCAACGCCTGACCTACTACCTGTGGTCGAACATGCCCGCGAACTCGGTGGGCGTGACCGGCACGTCGCCGCAGCGCAGCTGGGCAGCCACAGTAAGCGTGAACGACGCAGCAGTCGTCCACAACCGCGCCCCGGGCCGATGCAGCCCAATCAACAGCGCAGTCGCAAGTGCCGCTCCTGCCACGGCCGTACCGATCAGCTGCAGAGTCCGACGTGTCATAGGAACAGCATCCCGAAGAGCAACCGGTCGCAGCATCGGCCAATGGAACTCACTTGCCGGTACGACGTACGACTCCGGTATGACGCCGGTCGCTCCCAATGGACCGCAACGACTGAGCCCCCGGCCTGGTAGGGCCGGGGGCTCGAATCGGTGGAGCTACTTGACGGTGATGGTGCTGTAGCCGCCGCGGACGGTGTTCTTTCCGTCGGTGACCTCGATGCGGTACATCTGCGAACCGAGCGGTGCGTTGGGGTCGGTCAGCGTGATGCTGGGCCGGCTCCAGAAGGTTGAGTTCGCGGTGGTGGTGGCGACGACCACGTTCGTCGAGCCGCGCAGGAGGCGGTAGGTGAGCGTGATGTCGTCGTTGTCCAGTGACGTCTGGACGGTGGCCTTGACCTGCTTGGTGACGGTGTTGGACAGCGTCGGCAGGACGGGGCCGAGCGGGACAGCGCCGTTCCCGAGGTTCGTGAAGCGGGTCAGGCCCTGCTGACCGGCGCCGTTCACCTTGGTGAAGTCACCGCCGACCCACAGGTCCTGGCCACCGGTCGCCGAGACCAGCGGGCCGACCTGCGTCGGGGCCGCGGCGTTGGTGTTCGGGAACCAGGGCCCGATCTTGCCGTCGGCCGGGTTCTGCAGCAGCAGGTAGTGGTTGCCGGTGCCCTCCGGGAACGCCGGACCGGCCGTGGCCGCGCTGCAGTCGTGGGCGTGCGAGCCCTTGAAGAGCCAGCCGTTCACCATCGTGATCGCCTCGGTGGCGCCCAGGCAGGTGTTCTTCCAGACCAGGTTGCCGGTGGCAACGTCGGCCGCCCAGGTGCCGTCGAAACAGCCGCCGCCGTCACCGGCGTTGGCGAAGTAGACCTTGGTGCCGACCGTCTCGATGTCCTTGACCCGGCTCTTGCAGGTCGTGGTCGGGCTCGGTACGGCGGAGGCCGCGGAGAACGGCAGGATCGCACCGGTCGAGTTGTTCACACTCGCCACGGCCCACCGGCTGGTGGTGCCGATCTTGGTGAAGGTGCCACCCAGGTAGACCTTGGAGTTGTCGTCGGCCGCGTCGATCGCGTACACGTCGGCGTCGGCGTTCGGGTTCCAGGGCAGCAGGGTGCCGTCAACCGTGCTGATCGCCGCCGCGCGGTTGCGGGCGACGCCGTTGACGAGACCGAACGAACCACCGAAGTACAGGCTGTTGCCGCCGATGGCGAGCGTCTTGACCCGGTACGAGACGCTGGGCTTGATGTTCGCGATCAGCGCGCCGGTGGTGGAGTCGAAGGCGGCCACCCGGTTCCGGGTGACTCCGTCGACCTTGGTGAAGTCACCGCCGATGTAGATCTTCGAGCCGTCCGCCGACGCGACGATCGACCAGACGACGCCGTTCAGCACGTGGTTGAACGAGGTGTCGAGCGCACCGGTGGTCTGGTTGAACGCGGCCAGGTACGTCCGGCTGGTCTGGCTGGCGCCCGGGGCGGCGCCCGGCGGACGCACGTTCAGGAAGCGGCCACCGACGAACGCCTTGTTCTTGGCGACCGCCAGACCGAGCACACTCGCGTCGGTCTGCCAGGCACTCGCCGGGAGCGCGGTGAGCGGGCCACCGGTGGTCACTGCGGTTTGAGCCGGCTGCAGGGCGATCAGGAGCCCGGCAACGCCGAGACCTGCCGCGCTGAGCGCAGCGATAAGTTTCCTCACTTTTATGAACCCCCCTCGGGTTCAAATGTAGATCGGCCACCCCCGTGTGGCCTATGGGTGAAGCTGGGCGGGTACTGCGGGGTATTGGGGGACCGGCAGGCGGCCGGTGGGCGAGTGCGAATGGGGCTGCCTGTCCGGCAACCCCATGGTTCTACTGGACCTTAACGGTCGCTGTCGAGCTTTTGACGGTATTTCGGTCGTCGGTGACCACGATCCGGTAGCCGACCGTCTGGCCGGACTTCACCCCGGTGTCGGTCACCGTGTAGGACTTCCGCTTGTCCCAGTAGTACGAGTTGTACTTGTAGGACCCGATCCGGGTGTTACCGCGGAAGACGTTGTACGTCAGCGTGATGTTGTCGAGGTCGTAGACATCGGTGAACTTGACGGTGACCTTGGCCTTGCCGGCGGTCAGCGCGGGAGCCTTCGGTACGGCGGGAAACGCGCCACCCGGCGCACTGCTGAAGCGGGTGAGTCCCTGCTGGCCCTTACCCGCGACGTGCAGGAAGTCGCCGCCGGCCCACAGGCCGGTGCTGTCACCGGCGAACGCCAGCGGGCCGACCTTCGTGGTGCTGTTCTGGTCGGCGTCGGTGTTCGGGAACCAGGGGCCGATCTTGCCGTTGGCAACACTCTGGGTCAGTAGGTAGTGCGTGCCGGTGCCGTCGCCGAACGAGCCGTCCCGGCTGCAGTCGTGCGCGTGCGAACCCTTGTAGAGCCAGCCGTCGATCGCCTTGAGCGCCTCGTTGGCGCCCAGGCAGTGGCTCTGCCAGAGCATCTTGCCGGTGGTGGCGTCGGCGGCGATGATCCCGTCGTAGCAGCCGGGGCCGTCACCACCGTTGCCGATGAAGACGCGGTTGCCGAGGGTGTCGATGGCCTTGACCCGGGTCGTGCACTCCCAGGTCGGCTCCGGAATCCCGTCCGCGGCGGGGAACGCGAGCGCGGCCCCCGTCGTACTGTTCACCATCGCCACCGAGTAGTGATCGCGGCTGTTGATCTTGGTGAACGGCCCGCCGACGAACACCCGGGTGCCGTTGTCGGAGGTGGCGATCGCGTAGACGTCGTCGTCGGCGTTCGGGTTCCACTTCAGCAGTGCACCCGTGCTGAGGGTGACGGCACCGACGCGGTTGCGGACCTGGCCGTCGATCTTGGTGAACGCGCCACCGATGAAGACGCTGTTGCCGTAGATGGCCAGGGTCTTCACCCGCGCCGCGACGACCGGATCCCAGCTTGCGGCGAGCGCGCCGGTTGCGGCGTTGAAGAGGGCGACCTTGCTGCGCTTGACGCCGTTGACCGTGGTGAAGTCGCCGCCGAGCACCACCCACTTGCCGTCCGGGCTGGTCGCGATGCTGTAGACCGCGCCGTTCAGCTTCGGGGCGAAGGTGGTCGGGGCGCCGGTGGTCTTGTTGAAGGCCGCGACGTACGTGCGGACCGACTCCCGCTGTCCCTTGGCCGCGCCCGGCGGGCGGATCCTGGTGAAGATGCCACCGGCGAACACCGTGTTGCCGGCGATCGCGAGCGCGTTCACGCTGGCGTTCGTCTGCCAGGCCGTCTGCCGCACCGCGGAGACCGCTGAGCCGAAGCCCTTCGACGCAGCCTCGACCGGCGGGCCGGACGGAATCAGCGCCGCCGCGACAACGGCCGCCGCGGTGACGAGGGCCAGAACTAGCTTCTTCATCAAGTTCCTTATGACTGGGCGGGGGATCAGTCGACGGCACGTGCCGCACTACGCACCAGTTGCGGACACTAGCGTTGCGGGAGGCCGGCGGGAAACCGACCCCCCTCCGCGTTATGACTTTGTGCTACAACTCCCCGACAGAATGCTCATCGAGCAGCGTAGTGGCCCTGCACCTGCGCCGGACTGAGGGCATAGGGGTAGACGGCCGCTTCGTCGATGCCGAGACCGGTCTGGGTGGCCCCGCCGCCCGTCCACGCGCTCGTGTTGTCGTAGCCGATGCGCCACCAGCCGTAGTACAGCGCCGCCGTACCGGTGCTGGTGCTGCCGACCAGCATCCCGTCGACGTACAGCTTCAGCAGGCCGTTGTCGAAGGTGCCGGCCACGTGGTGCCACTGGTTGTCGTTCTTGCCCGACGGGCTGGTCACGGTCCGCTGAGCGCCGTCGTTGACGCCGAACAGGATCGCGCCGTTCGAGCGCATGTAGAGCATCCGGTCGCCGCCACCGACGCTGTTGCCGGTCTTGGAACTACCGAAGCCGATGATGCGGCCGCCGCGCGTCGAGCTCTGCTTGACCCAGGCCTCGACAGTGAACTGCTGCGGCATGCTGTAGGCCTTCTCACCGACCATCCGGCCGCTGCTCGAGCTGGTGGACGCAGCGGTGTTCCCGGCGATCGCACCGCTCGCGCCGAGCGCCATGCCGGTGAACGTGCCGTTGTTGCTCTGACTGGACGAGTCGACCGAGGTCGTCGTACCGGAGGGCTCGCCGAGGCGCCAGTACGCCTGCGGGCCGTCAGAACTGATGATCTGGTCGTACGCCGTCGACTTCGCGCTCGCCACTGTCACCGGGTCGGAGTAGTTGCCGCGCAGCGTCGTCGTACCGTCGGTGACCTCGACCCGGTAGTTGGTGGACTCGCCCGGGGTCACGGCGGTGTCGGTGTAGTGCAGCCAGGGGCGGTCCCACGGCGTCGACTTGGCAGTCCAGGTCGCAATGGTGGTGTTGCTGAAGCCCTTGAGCAGGCGGTAGGTCAGGGTGCTGTCGTCGTTGTCGACCACAGTCGGGAAGTGGATCTGTACAGTGCCCGGCTCGACGCTGTACGGCGTCAGCTTGGCTGGCTTCGCCGGTGCGGCCCCCGGACTCGCGTTGGTGAAGCGAGTGAGGCCCTGCTGAGCGACGCCGTTCGAGGTGGTGAAGTCGCCGCCGACCCACAGGTCGCTGCCGCCGGTCGCGAACGCCAGCGGTCCGACCTCGGTGGGCGCGCCCGCGTTGGTGTTCGGGAACCACGGGCCGAGTGCGCCGTCGGACAGCTTCTGGCTGAGCAGGAAGCGGTAGCCGAAGCCCTGCGGGAAGCCGCCGGCGCCCTGGTTCGCACAGTCGTGGGCGTGCGAGCCCTTGTAGAGCCAGCCGTTCACGACCTTGACCGTCTCGGTCGCGCCGAGGCACTGGTTCTTCCACTTCAGCTCATTGGTCGCGATGTCCGCGGCCCAGGTGCCGTCGAAACAGCCACCGCCGTCACCACCGTTCCCGAAGTAGACGGTGTCACCGCTGGCATCGATCGACTTCACGCGGGTCGTGCAGGAGCCGTTAGGAGGCGGTACGGCGGACGCTCCGGGGAAGGGGAGTACCGCGCCGGTCGCCGGGTCGAGGCTGGCCACGGTGTTCTGGCTGGTGCCGTTGACCTGGCTGAACTGGCCCCCGGCGTACACCTTGGAGCCGTCGTCGGCGGCGTCCACTGCGTACACGTCGCCGTTGACGGCTGGTGCGAACGGCAGCAGCGTGCCGGTGTCCGCGGTCACCGCGGCGAGCCGGGGCCGGTCCTGGCCGTTCACGAGGCCGAACGAACCACCGAAGTACACGGTGTTGCCGGAGACGGCGATCGTCTTGACCCGGTAGGAGACGCTCGGCTTCCAGCTCGCGACGAGCGCGCCGGTGGCGGTGTCCAAGGCGGCGATCCGGTTCCGGGTGACGCCGTCGACCGTGGTGAAGTCGCCGCCGACGAAGATCCGGGAACCGTCGGCGGACGCAGCCACGGCGTACACCTGGTCGTTGAGGACAGGTGCGAACGAGCTGACCAGCGCGCCGGTGCCCTGGTCGAAAGCGGCCAGATAGGCCTGCGCGACCTCACTGGTCCCAGCGGCCGCGCCTGGCGGTCGGACGCTGGTGAACCGGCCTCCGGCGTACGCCTTGCCGGCTGCGACGGTCAGACCCTGCACACTGGCGTTGGTCTGCCAGACCGGGCTGTCCGTGGCCGACAGCGAGGCCTCGATGCTCTGTGCCGAGGGCGCGTAGACCAGCGACCCGGCGACCAATGCTGCGGCGATGGCAATGGGCGCAACGAACCATCTCTTCATACGGCGATGTCCCCCTCGGACATGAACGGTCCCTCACGCCCCCGCGCGACCTTGGGAAGAGAGTAGCGCCCCGCGTCGAAAGTTCTTTGGCGCTTGCGGCGCCCAGGCACGCACCTCGCGGCGTCGGAGGAACAGCCACGATGGAAAAACATCGAGGCTGCCCCTCCGCCACCACGATGCACGCACCTGAACACCGCAATCACTCAAACAACTTCCGACGCGGGGCGCTGGGGCACAGAGCGAGACCGACTCGCCACGCCTTGCCGTCGTGGCTATCCTGAGGCGCTGGTCGACGGAATGAGGTAGGGATGGAACCGGGCACTGTGGTCTGGCGGGAAACCGCTCAGTCACTGCTACGGCAGAAGTGGCTGATCATGGCCTGCATCGTGCTCGGTCTGATCGGGGCATCGGTCTTCGCGCTGTCCCAGACCCAGCGCTGGACGGCGTCCAGCCAGCTCGTCATCGGCCCCGCGGTCCCGCCGGCTCTGGTCGGGAAGCTGCCGAGCAGCACCGACAAGACCGGTCCGCTCGGTATGGATCTGCCGGCCGAGACCCAGGCGCGGGTGATGGCCAGCCCGCGGTTGCTGCGCGCGGTCGCCACGTCGCTGGGGCTGCCGACCTCCGACGAGACCATCCAGGACCTCACCGCCGTGACCCGGGTGAAGGCGGTCACCGACAACGCGTACCTGGTGACCACCGACGGGCCGACCGCGGCTCAGGCGGTCCAGCGCGCGAACGCGATCGCGACGACGTACTTGAAACAGCGCAACGACGCGGCGAAGGCGTTGCTGACCACACTGGCCAGCCAGGCGCAGGACCGCGCGAAGACGGCGACCGCGCAGTCGCGGTCGCTGGTCAGCCAGATCGACGAGGCTGTTCAGCGCGGCGATACCCAGACGGCGAGCCAGTTGCGTGACCAGCGGGTCGGGCTGGCGACCGAGGCCCGGCAGGCGGCTGACGATGCGGCGGCCATGCGGAAGGCTCTGACCGGCGTTGGCGCTGGGAGTGAGCTGGTGACCCCGGCCACGACCGACACCGCGTCCTCGTCCCCGATGGTGGCGCGGGACATCCTGGTCGGCGGCATCCTCGGGCTGGTGCTCGGGTTCGGTCTGGCCTTGCTGCGGTCGCACCTGACGCCGTACATCCTGACCCGCGACCAGGCGGCCCGCGCCTCGAGCTCGCCGGTGATCGCGGCCTCCGAGGGGAACCGGCGGCGCTTCTGGCACCGGTCCGCTCCGGAGCTCCCGCAGTACGAGATCACTGCGCTGGGCGCCGAGGCCAGTGGTGCGCTGGCCCGGCGTGAGATGAATCCGCGCGGCTTCGCCGGTGGCGGCGCTGGTGCGCTGCTTGTTGTCTCCGCGTCCATGAGCCCGAATGCGGCTGGTATCGCGCTGGCGATGGCCGAGGCGAACGCCCGCGACGGCCGGGAGACGCTGCTGGTCCTTGCCGACGTCGAAGGTACGCCGGTTCTTCCGCACGTGACCGGTCATGAGGGCCTGACCGACCTCGTCGTCGAGCCGGCCGCGACCCGCGCGATCCGGGCCCGCAAGCTCTTCCGCCCCGGCACGGTCGCCGACTTGTACGTTCTGCCGCCCGGCCTGAACCACGAGGAGACCGCGTCCGCGGTCGGCCCGTCGCTGGTTCCGGGCATCATCGCCGACCTCCCGCCGGGCTACTCGGTCGTCATCCACGGCCCTGCGGCTGTCGGTCGGCACGGCATCTCGCCGCTCGCCGCCGCCGTCGAGGCCTCCGTCCTCGTGGTGCAGGTCGGCCACGACAAGGAGATGGACGTCGCCCGCCTCACCGCGGCTCTGCACTACGCCGGCGCCCCAGTGCTCGGTGTCGTGCTGATCGGCGCTTCCGACCACGACGAGACGCTCGGCATCCCGCTCAACTACACGCCGACCGAATCTCCCACCCCCCACATCCGCTGACCGCGCCATGCAACGAGGCGCAGAGCTGTTCCGGAGGGGAGCGGAGTACCGGGTCGGACGTGGCTGGGGGCCGCGGCGCGACCGGCTGGCGCAGGCGGTCCCGGGGACGGTCGAGACGCCACTGGAGAAGCCGGCCTGGTTCTGGTTGATGCTGTGGTGCCTGTTCGTACTCGGTGTGCAGCCTTGGTCGTCGCGGGTGGCTGCACCGCAGGGGACGACCGGCTCCACCAACAGCGTGATGAAGGGCCTGCTGCTCGGCGCGATCTTCCTGATCGCTCTGGCCGCCACCAAGCCCGGCTTCCGGACGCGCGTCAACCCGACCGGCAGCCTCTACGTCCTGTACGTGCTGTTCGCGACCGCGACAGCGTTCCTGCTGGCTGAGCCGCTCGGTCCGCTGACTCGGCTGGCTCGGTTCCTGATCGGTCTCGTGCTGGTGTTCCTGCTGTGGCGTCCGCTGGTGCAGGTGCCGGAGCGGCTGGTCCGCGCTCATCTCTGGGCGCACATCTTGTTGGCCACCACCGTGGTCGCGAGCCTGGCCTATGCGCCGAGCCAGGCGTGGCGACCGTTGAGCGCCTTCGGTACCGGCTATCGCCTGCAGGGCGTCATCATCCCGATGCTGCCGCCGCGGGTCGGCGAGGTCGGCGCCATCATGCTCGGGCTGGCGCTGATCGGCTTCATCTGCAAGAAGCTGTCGCTCTTGCCGTCCGCAGCTTTGATCGGACTCGGCGTCATCCTGATTGCGGCCAGCCGCACTCGGACGTCCGCTGCCGCGATCGCCTTCGGTCTGGTGCTTGCGCTGCTGCTCACGCGGAAAACGTGGTTCGGCCGGCTCGCGACCCTCGGCGTACCGGCTTTGCTCGCTTTGGCGTTCTTGACGATCGGGTCTCTGCACACCTGGCTGCTGCGTGGCCAGGGTAGCCGCCAGATCAGCTCACTGAGTGGGCGTACGACGAGCTGGCAGGCCGTGCTTGACGAGAAGGTCTCGATCCAGACGGCGATCATCGGCCATGGGCTCGGCAACAAACGCGTGCTGCTGCGGCGTGGTGAAGGCGATATCGACGTGATGGCCATCGACAACAGCTGGCTGGGCCTGTACTGGGAGACCGGGCTGCTGGCGGTGAGCATCGTTGCGCTGGCGGTGCTGCTGGCCTGGATTGCCGTGCTGCGCGCGCCGACGCCGTACATCCGAGCTTGTGGTGCGTTGCTGATGGGGTATGTCAGTGCGGCGTCGTTGAACGAGAGCGGTTTGTCGGACCTGTCGTCGATGACTGTGCATCTGTTGGTGGCTGCTGCGATCTGCGACGCGGACCGGATCCGACATCGATCCAGACCGCCCGTTGTTGTCGGGACGGTGACGGCGGTCAGCCGGTGACCGAGTCCTGGTCGAAGCCGGCTTCTTGCCACTGTGGCCAGGTCAGGGACTTGCCGCGGTAGGCGAAGCGGGTGCTGCCGGGGATCCGGTAGTTGTTGCGGCGGAACGTGATGGCGCCGGATGTGGTGGGGGAGCCCTTGTTCTCGACCACGCCGGTGCTGGACCCGTCGTCCTTCAGGACGATCAGGTTGCCTTCCACGATCACGTCGCTGAGCACGTAGCGCCCGCGCGGGCCCTCGCCGCGGGTGCGGGACTGGATCGAGATGCCGTTGCGGTTGTCCTTCACCAGGTTGCCGCGGACCTGGACACCGGCGGAGGTGTTCACGTTGATCCCGCCGCCGTCCCACAGGCTCCCGCCGGAACCGCGGCCGGTGCCGAACCCGTTGCCCTCGACAACATTCTTCTCGATCACGCCGGCGTAGCTGATCTCGTACCGGATCCCGTCGGCCGCGTTGTCCCGGATCCGGTTCGCGCTGATCCGGCGGTCGTACTCGGCGATGTCGCTCCACAGCCCGACCCCGCGATTGCCGATGATGTCGTTCCCGGAGACCTCGCCGGAGGATCGGGTGGACTTGATCCCGCCGGACTCCCAGTCGGCGATCCAGAACCCGTCGGTGTTGTTGCGGGTGACCAGATTCGCGGTCACCTTTGCGTCGGCCGACTTGTACTGCCCGAGGCCGAGCTGGCCGTTGTCGGCGATCGTGTTCCGGCTGACCTGCGCGCCGTCGGCCTCGATCAGCATCACGCCGACCGCATGATTCCAGCGCACCTCGTTCCCGGTGATCCGCCAGCCGCGGCCGGCCTCCAACGCCCCGCCCTGCGGACGTGACGCGAAGTGCTCGATCGTCAGGCCGGTGATGGTGACCCGCTCGGCGCTGCTCACGAACGCGGCGGTCGTCCGGGACATCTCGACAGCCCGGCCGCTCGGGTCGTCTGCGACGTACACGGTGTTGGTGTCGTAGTCGCCGTAGAAGGTCCCCGGTTGCAGGTCCTTTGCGCTCATCACCCGGGTGAGGTGCTGGCCATCGAAGAACAGTTGCTCGCCGCGCTGGCAGGGGTTGGTCCGGTTGTCCTCGCACTGCCCCTTGAGCGGGTACGCCGCCGGTAGGACCCCGCGCACCACCCAACGACTGCCGTCCCGCGTCCACCCGGTCAGCTGCTTCGAGCCTGTCAGTACGACGTCCGGCCCACCACCGAATCGGTCGCCCTCACGCGGTTCGATCGGCTTGCTGATCCGGTGCAGCCCCTTCGCGAAGCAGTACGTCGTCCCGGCCGGGTGCTCGCCGATCACCTGCTGTGGGTCCGCGCCGACCGGAATGTCCACACCGCTGCACGCCTTCGCGGTACTAGGCCCGGTCGGCCCGAGTACGGCGGCCGCCGCTGCCGGTGGTGCCGTCGGCACGGTCACAGTGGTCGTCACCGTGCCGGCGTTCCCCGGGCCGTCGTTGCTGCTCGTGCATCCACTGAGCAGCAACGCGAACCCGGCCAATACCGCTGCCGATCGAAGAGGGACGCCGCCCACGATGACCCGACGCCTCATCCAACGTTCCTTCCAGCTCACCCTTGCCACAGATCCAACACCGCAAGATTCGCTGGAGACTACCCCTAGCCCAGGTACGTGTCCTTGGCGAGGTTGTAGGCCAGGTCCTGCGCGACCTCGAACGCGTCCTCCTCATCCAGCCGGTGCTGCACGACGAGGTCGGCCAGATAGCCCGCGTCGATCCGTCTGGCGAGGTCGTGTCGTGCCGGAATCGACAGGTACGCACGGGTGTCGTCGACGAAGCCGGAGGTGTTGTAGAAACCGGCCGTCTCGGTCACCAACTCCCGGAACCGCCGCATCCCACCAGGACTGTCCAGGAACCACCAGGGTGCTCCGAGCCGGACCGCCGGATAGACACCGGCCAGCGGCGCGAGCTCCCGCGAGTACGTCGTCTCGTCCACAGTGAACAGCACGATCCGGAAGCCCTCCGCATGCCCGAACCGCTCGAGCAGCGGCCGCAGCGAGCGGGTGAACTCGGTCGTCACCGGGATGTCGTGCCCTTGATCCGGCCCGTACGCCGCGTGGATCGCCGGATCGTGGTCCCGCAGCACGCCGGGGTGCAGTTGCATGACCAGCCCGTCCTCGGCCGACATCACCGCCGACTGGAACAGCATGTGCCCGGCGAACACCGCCGCATCCTCGGCCGACACCTGGCCCTTGAGCGCCTCGGCGTAGATCCGCTCGGCCTCCGCGTCGGACAGCGGTGTCGCCGCCGCGCTGAAATGCCCGTGGTCGGTGGCCCGGGCCCCCGCCTGCACGAACACCTGCCGCCGCTTCCGGATCGCCTCCAGATAGCCGCCGTACGTCGAGGTGTCGACCTCGGCGAGGCGGCCGAGCTGCTCGGCCAGGTAGGCCCAGCCGGGCCGGTCGAGGTGGACGACGGCATCGGGCCGGAAGGTCGGGATCACCCGTCCGGGCAGCTCCGCTTCGACCTGTTTGTGCAGGGCGAGGTCGTCGGTCGCGGCATCGGTTGTGGACAGCAGCTCGATCCGGAAGCGGTCGAGCAACGCCCGCGGACGGAAGTCGGGCTCGGCGATCCGCGCGGAGATCTGGTCGTACAGCTCGTCGGCGGTCTCGGACGACGGGTGAACGGACAGCCCGAGCACCTCGGCGAACTCGTGCTCCAGCCAGTACCGGCTCGGTGTCCCGCGGAACAGATGCCAGTGCGCGCAGAACTCGCGCCAGACCTCCCGCGGGTCAGCGGTGTGCGAGCCGTTACGGCGGGGGAGACCTAGCCGATCCGGCGAGACGCCCTGGGAGACGAGCATCCGGGTGACGTAGTGGTCCGGGATCACCAGCAGCTCGGCCGGGTTGCCGAACGGTGCATCGGCGGCGAACAAGCTGATGTCGACGTGCCCGTGCAGGCACAGCAGAGGCAGATCCTTCGTCGACGCGTGGATCCGGCGGGCCAGGTCGCGGGACTCACCGGCCGGCAGGGCGCGATCGGGATGGGGCTGCAGGGCCTTGGGCATGAGGGCCTCCTCGACTGCGATGATCGACTGCGACGGATACCGCAAAGGATTGCAGTCCTTGGCTGACAAGGCAAATTGATGCTTTCAGGGTGTGATTTGACAGTGAGTTGCAACGGATTGCAGACTGAGGCGATTCCCGGCTGGAGGAGGTGGCGATGCCCGCGACGCTTCGTGATGTGGCCCGGCTCGCCGGGGTGTCTCCGTCCACCGTGTCCCGCGCGCTCTCGTTGCCGGACATGGTGAATGTGGACACCCGCGCCCGGGTGGCTGTCGCCGTCGAACGGCTCAGCTACGAGCCGAACCGGGCCGCCCGCGGCCTCATCACCGGCCGCACGGGGAACGTCGGCCTCGTCGTCCCCGATGTCGCCAACCCGTTCTTCGCGAGTGTGGTCAAGGGCGTCCAGGCCCGGGCCCGCCAGGACGACGTCGCGGTCTTCGTCGCCGACACCGACGAGGAGCCCGCGGTCGAGGCGCGCCTGTTCCGGGCACTGGCCAAACAGGTCGACGGCCTGATCCTCTGCTCACCACGATCGAGCGCCGAGGACCTCTCCGCGATCGCCGCGGAGACGAACGTCGTGCTGATCAACCGGGGCGTCCGCGGCCTCACCGGCATCATCTTCGACGACGAGGATGCGATGCGGCAGGCAATGGCGCACCTGGCCGCGCTCGGGCATCGCCGGATCGCCTGGGTCAGCGGTCCGGAGGCATCCTGGTCGAGCCAGCACCGCACGGCCGGTCTGCGCGCCGCCGCCACGGCCCGGGGCGTCGAGCTGATCGAGGTCGGAAGCTTCGCGCCCACCTACGAAGGCGGTGTCGCCGCAGCGGATCAGGCCGTCGCCACCGAGGCAACTGCCGTGGTCGCGTACAACGACCTGATCGCGATCGGTCTGCTGTCCCGCCTGCACGCGCGGGGGATTTCGGTGCCGGACGACCTCAGCGTGCTCGGGGTCGACGACGTCGAGATGTCCCGGATGGCGATCCCGGCGCTCAGCACGATCCGCATGCCGCAGCAACGAGCCGGTCAGATCGCCGTCGAGACACTGCTCGGGCTGATCACGATGCCGGAGGCCATGCCACCGCTCCGCCGGAGCAACGCACTGACCGGCGAGCTGATCGTCCGCAACTCCACCGGCCCGGCACCGTCCCCCAAAGGCTGAAAGAGGTCACCCGTGAACAGGTTGAGTCTCGCCCACCTGCCCGTCGCTCCCGCCGTCGATCCGCGATCCCTGTCGGTCGGCGTCGTACACCTCGGCCTCGGTGCCTTCCACCGCGCCCACCAGGCCGTGATCACCGAGCGCGCGGCAGCGCTGACCGGCGACACCCGCTGGGGCATCAGCGGCGTCAGTCAACGCTCAGCCACCGTCCGCGAGCAACTGGCCCCACAGGACGGTCTGTACGCCGTTCTCGAGCGTGGTGCCGGCGATCCGACGATCCAGGTGATCGGGAGCATCCGTGAGGTGCTCACCGCGCCGGAGGACCCGGAGGCGGTCGTCGCGCGGATCGCCGACCCGTCGGTCTCGGTCGTCACGCTGACGGTGACCGAGAAGGGCTACCGCGCCAAGAACGGCGCGCTCGATCTGGACGACCCAGAGATCCAGGCCGACCTCACCGGCCGGCCGCCGCGGACCGTCGTCGGTCAACTGGCCGCCGCGCTGGCTCGACGCAACGAGCCGCTGACGATCGTCTCCTGCGACAACTTGGTGGCCAACGGCCCCTTCTTGCGCCGGTTGGTCGCGGAGTACTTCGAGGCACTCGGCAAAGTGCCTGAGGTGTTCGAGGCATCCCGCTTCCCCGCGAGCATGGTGGACCGCATCGTCCCCGCGACCACCGATGCCGATCGCGACGAGGCCGCCCGACTCCTCGGCGTACGGGACGAAGCGGTCGTGGTCGCGGAACCGTTCCTGCAATGGATCATCGAGGACGACTTCGCCGGTGCACGTCCGGCCTGGGAGCAGGCCGGTGCAGTACTGACCAGTGACGTGGCGCCCTGGGAGCAGGCGAAACTCCGCATCCTCAACGCCGCCCACTCGATGCTCGCCTACCTCGGCGCCCTCCGCGGCTACGAGACCATCGCCGAAGCAGTCCGCGACGAAGAGCTCGCCGCCCTCGCCCATACCCTCATCACCGACGATGCCATCCCCACCCTCACCCCACCTGACGGTCTCGACCTCTCGTCGTACGGCGCCACCGTCCTGGAGCGCTTCGCCAACCCGGCCCTCAAGCACCGGACGACTCAGGTAGCCATGGACGGTTCCGTCAAACTCCCTGTTCGCCTCCTGGGCACAGTAGAAGACCGCCTAGCTGCCGGCGCCGAACCCACCACCCTGGCCCTGGCCGTAGCCGCCTGGATGGTCTACGCC
>NZ_SMKA01000164.1 GCF_004348455.1 Kribbella albertanoniae | reverse complement strand
ACCTTCCCCATCGATCGGGGTGGAGCCGGGAGGTGGTGGGCCCGGGACGTAGTTCGGTCCACGGAAAGGACTTCCTAGGTGTGGAGGCATGTCGGGCTCCTACTACGGGAGGCGGGAGAACCAGAGGAGGGAGGCGAGGGCGGCCAGGAGAGCGGCGGCCAAGGCGATTCCGGCTACCAGGTTGGTGATCTCGCGGGGTTCGGTGGTCCAGCCGATGGAGGACTGGAGGTCGGAGTAGACGTCGCGGAGTTGCTCGTCGGACTCGGCTTCGTAGAACGAGCCTTTGGTGGTGTCGGCCAACCGCTGCAGCGCCTGCGTGTCAGCCGGCACCGGGATCTCGCGACCATCGATGTTGACCGTGCCCTCCGGCGTACCGTAGGCGATCGTCGACACCGGAACACCAGCCTGTACGGCGGCCTGCGCGGCCTCGTCGACCGGGCTGCCGGAGGTGTTACCGCCGTCGGAGAGCAGGACGATCCGGCTCGGCGGTGGGTCGTTGGGGTCGATGGTGCGAACCGCTTGCAGGCTGGTCAGTACGGCGTCGCCGATCGCGGTGGCGTTGCTCAGTTCCAGACTGCTGATCGCGTCGACCGTGGCCTGGTGGTTGGTGCTCGGCGGCGTCACCACCGTTGCCGTCTGGGCGAACGAAACCAGCCCGACGTTGAACTGCTCCGGCAGGTCCTGCACGAACTGGGTCGCCGCCTGTTGTGCGACCTCGAACCGGTTCGGCGCGACGTCGGTCGCGGCCATCGAGTTCGACACGTCCAGCGCGACCACCACGGTGGCGCGTTCGCGCGGAACGCGGATGTCGGCCACCGGCCGGGCGATCGCGATCGTGAGCACGGTGAGTGCGGCGAGGAAGGCCGCGGCCGGCGCGTGCCGGCGCCAGCCGGGCCGATTCGGGGCGACCTTCTCCAGCATCGGCAGGGTCGCGAATCGAACGGCGTACTTGGTGCGTCGGCGCTGGGCGATCAGGTACGCCGCGACCAGGGCCGCGACCAGCACCAGCAGCCAGAGCCACAGGGGTTGCTCGAATCTCATCGGATACCGGTCCTCGAAGTCGGGTGCCGACGGACACTGGCCCGGCGGCGGGCGGTGGCGAACGCGGCGACGTCGCGCACCCAATCGTTGTCGGTCCGCAGCACCAGGTGCGCGGCACCGGCACCACGAATCGCCTGCGTGGTCCGGTCCCGGTGCGCGGCCATCGCGTCGGCGTACCGGCGGCGCAGTTTCTTACTACTCGTCTGTACTTCGCGACGTCGTCCGGTCTCGGGGTCGACCAGCGTGAGCAGGCCGACCTCGGGCAGCTCGAGTTCGCGCGGATCGAGCACCTCGATCGCGAGCACCTCGTGCCGAGCGGAGAGTCGGCGCAACGCGTCGGCCCAGCCGAGCGCGCCCTCGGTGGGCGCAGTGGTGCCGCGGCCGATGGATCCACCCGCGACGATCGCAGGCGTGAACGGGTCGTCGTGGAAGTCGGAGACGATCACGCGGAGTCCCGGCCGTGGATGCTCGCGGTTCAGCCGCGCGATCGCCCGGGCGAGATCGGTGCGCGGGTATTCGCCCGGAGTTGCTCTGGGCAACGAAAGCAGCGTGCGCAGCGACCGCCGGAGCTGGACCCCGCCACCGGCCGCCGGCAGCCGGCGCACCTCGTCGCCCACCGCGATCCGGACGCCGAGCCGGTTGCCGGGACCGCTGGCCAGCAGCCCGAGCGCGCCGACGATCGCGATCGCCAGATCACGCTTCTCGCTGAGCGCGGTCCCGAAGTCCATACTGGCCGACGCATCCAGCAGTGCCCACGTCTCCAGTTCCCGCTCGGCCAACGGCGCCCGCACGTGCGGTTCCAGCGAACGAGCGGTCACGTTCCAGTCCATCCGGCGTACATCGTCCTGCCCGGCCTGATACGGCCGGGCCTCGTTCGGCTCGCTCCCGGGACCAGTCCGCAGCCCGGTGATGTCACCGTGCAGAAACCCTTCCAGCTTCCGCTTCACCGTCAGCTCGAGAGCGCGCAACGCACGCTCACGACCGGCTAGCAGATCAGGGCCGGTGTTCATGCGGCTGACTCGGCGTCGGCCGGTACGACGTGAGGCTGCTCAATCGTGTGCAGAATCCGCGCGATCACCGACCGCGGGTCCACACCGTCCGCGAGCGCGTCGAACGTGAGCACCAGCCGATGCGACATCACGTCGAGCGCGACGTCGTACACGTCAGCCGGAAGCACATAGTCCCGACCACGCAGCAGCGCCAACGCACGACCCGCCGCGACCAAACCGAGGGTTGCCCGTGGGCTCGCCCCGAACTCCAGTACGCCGGCCAGCTCCGCCAGCCCGTACTGATGCGGTTCCCGAGTCGCATGCACCAGCCGTACGACGTACTCGGCCACGGCGTTGTGGACGAACACCTCTTCCGTTGCCTGCTGCAACTGATGGACCTGCTCCGGCGTCAGTACGCCGTTCGCGTGCGGACGCCGAGCGCTCATCCGCTGCAGGATCGTCAGCTCCTCGAGCGGACTCGGATAATCGACGGTGATCTTCAGCAGGAACCGGTCGCGCTGCGCCTCGGGAAGCGCGTAGACACCGTCGGACTCGATCGGGTTCTGGGTCGCGAGGACCAGGAACGGATCCGGCAGCTGGTAACTGACGCCGCCGATGCTGACCTGGTTCTCGGCCATTGCCTCCAGCAACGCCGACTGCACCTTGGCCGGGGCCCGGTTGATCTCGTCGGCGAGGACCAGGTTGGCGAAGATCGGGCCGAGCTCGGTGTCGAACCCCTCGGTCGACGGCCGCCAGATCCGGGTCCCCATGATGTCGCCCGGGACCAGGTCGGGGGTGAACTGCAGCCGGGCGAACCGGCCACCGATCACCTCGGCCAGCGTCCGGACCGCCAGGGTCTTCGCGACCCCAGGCACCCCTTCGAGCAGACAGTGGCCGCGGGCAAGCAACCCGACCAGCATCCGCTCGACCAGATGGTCCTGGCCGACGACGACCCGCTTCACCTCGAACAACGCGTGTTCGAGGGAAGCGGCCGTCACGCCGGGACGCGCGACGTGGGTCTCACTCATGCGTTGTCAGCCGGGTTCTGCTGAGGCTGAGTCGGCTGGGCCTGGCCCTGGCCGCCGCCTTGCTTGTCCGGGCAGTCCCTGCCGTCGGTGGCCGCGCCGCTGCCCTGCTGCGGCGTGGTACTCGGGTTGTCAGCAGCGGGGGTGCCTTCCTCGACGGTGACGTAGCCCTGGTCAGGCGCCGGGTCGTCCCCCGCCGCGTAGGCGAAGCCGCCGACACCGAGGGCGGCCGCGACGACCGCCGTACCGAGGAGGATCCGCTTGCCTGGGAAGTTCATGAATAGCTCCTTCGTCTCGAGTGGTCACCACTTCATCAACCAGCCCCGAAAACGTCCGGAAAGGAGAACGAAAGTCCGGCGAAAGACCAGAACGGCCCAGGACGCCGACACCGCTACCTTGGTGTCGTGCGACTACTGGTGGTGGAGGACGAGGAAGGCCTGGTCAGCGCGTTGCGCTCCGGACTCGGGCGGGCCGGCTATGCCGTGGACACGGCACTGACCGGCGCCGAGGCGGTGGAGAAACTGGCGACCACGGCGTACGACCTGGCGATCCTGGACATCACGCTGCCGGACACCAGCGGGCTCGACCTGTGCCGGGCGGTCCGCCGTGGCGAGATCGAGGTGGCCTCCGGGCGGGAGCTGCGGGTGCTGATGCTGACCGCGCGCGCCTCGCTGGCCGATCGGGTCCGCGGGCTGGACGAGGGTGCCGACGACTACCTGACCAAGCCGTTCGCGCTGGTCGAGCTGCTGGCCCGGATCCGCGCGTTGCTGCGCCGCGATGTGACGAACGGCAGTACGCAGCTGCATGTCGGCGACCTCGTGCTCGATTCCGCCCGCCACCTCGCCACCCGGAACGGTCGCGAACTCGCGCTGACCCTGAAGGAGTTCGGCGTACTGCGGTATCTGATGTCGCGCCCCGGTCATGTCGTGTCGGCCGAGGAACTGCTCGAACACGTCTGGGACGAGAACGCGGATCCGTTCACCCAGAGCGTCCGGGTCACCGTCGGCACCTTGCGCCGCAAGCTCACCCAGGACGGGGAAGACGCCGTACTCGAGACTGTGATCGGTCGTGGTTACCGGCTCCGAGGTGAGGACACATGAAGGTTCCCCCGTGGGCCCAGACGATCCGCTTCCGGCTGACGCTGACCTACTCCGCGGTGCTGATCGCCCTGTCCGCGCTGGTGCTCGGTGGGGTCTACTTCGCGCTCCGGGCCTACCTGGATCCGCAACCGCTGAACCCGATCACGGTCAAGAAGATGTACAAGGACCACAACGGCGAATACCAGTACAGGGACGGCTCCAAGTTCGAGGCCGCGGATCTCGCCAGCGTGCAGTCCGCGGTCAATTTCCAGACGCTGGAGACCCTGCGGTACTACTCGGCCGCCGGGATGGGTGCGCTGTTCCTGGTCAGCCTCGGGACCGGCTGGTGGTTGTCCGGGCGGGCCCTCCGGCCGGTACGGCGGATCACCGAAACCGCGCAGGAGATTTCGGCCACCGACCTCTCCCGGCGGATCGCGCTCGAAGGTCCGCGGGACGAGCTGCGGAACCTCGGTGACACCGTCGACGACATGCTGGAGCGGCTGGAGTCGGCGTTCGTCGCGCAACGCCAGCTCGTCGACGACGCTTCCCACGAACTGCGCAATCCGCTCGCGGTCATCCAGGCGAACGTCGACGCCGTACTGGCGCATGACGACACCCCGCCCGAGGACCGGGCTCAGGCGACCGCGATCGTGAGTCGCGCGATCCAGCGGATGACCCGGCTCGTCGAGGACCTGCTTGCCTCGGCCCGCCGCTCGTCCCCGGCGTTCGTGGACGCGGACGTGGACCTGGCCGCGATCACGAGTGAGGCGGCCGAGGAGTACGAGCTGCTCACCGCCGATCGAGAACTCCGCGTCGTACGGCGGCTCGCGCCCGGCCCGATCGCCGCCGGCGACGCGTCCGCGCTTCGGCGTGCTGTCGACAACTTGCTGTCCAACGCGGTTCGCCTCGCCCGGGGCGGTAGTCAGCTGGTGCTCGCGGTCGGCAGCCAGAACGGATGGGCCTGGATCGCGGTCCGCGACGAAGGACCCGGTATCGCGGCCGATGACGCCGACCGCGTCTTCGACCGCTTCTTCCGATCCGGCACCCAGCAATCGCCCGCCACTGTCCCGTCCACCGGCCAGCGCCGGGCGGGGCTCGGTCTCGCGATCGTCCGGCAGATCGCCGAATCCCACGGTGGGACGGTCGCCCTGCATTCCGAGCTGGGCGTGGGCAGCACGTTCATCATCTGGCTCCCCGACCGCTCGCTGACCGACGACGTCCGCCGTACTCCCGCCCCACCGTCGGAGGACCCGCTCGGCCCGCGTCTCTGACGTTTCGGCCGCAGTCGAAGGGGTTCTGGTACCCACAACCGATAGTGCACGCTCGGCTTCATGCGTGGAGTGCTGACTGTGCTGGTGTTACTGGGTCTGCTCGCGGCCGGGCTGCCGGCCCAGGCCGTGCCGATCGGCGGCGGTACGCCGATGGCCCCGGGCTACGCGTTCTATCCCCGGGTGATCCGGCTGGAGCATCAGGCCCAGGGCAACGGGACGCTGGTGTCGGCGCTGGTGACGAACGACGGCGACTGGATCGGCGCGATCCACCACAGCACGGACAACGGGCTGACGTTCAAGCAGGTCGGGCGGGTCGCCGATCCGCTGAACCACAAGGGGATGTGCTGCCACACCTTGTACGAGCTGCCGCAGGCGGTGGGTGCGATGCCGGCCGGCACGCTGCTGTGGGCCGCGTCGATGGGCGCTGACGAAGGCACCAACCGCCGGATGAAGGAGCACGTCTGGAAGTCCGGCGACCAGGGCAGGACCTGGACGTTCTTGGCCGAGGTGGACGAGTCGCCGAGTTCGGCCGGGACTTGGGAGCCGGAGTTCACGGTCACGACCGATGGCCGGTTGGTGATGTTCTACTCCGACGAGACGGACGGCGTGCACAGTCAGAAACTCGTCGAGCACGCGACCACTGATGGCGTGAATTGGACGGGACCGCGGGATGTGGTGGCGCTGACCGATACGGCGGCCAGGCCGGGGATGGCCGTCGTACGGAAGGTTCCGGACGGTACGTATCTGATGAGCTACGAGATCTGCGGGCCCGGGCACAACTGCGAGGCCTACGTCCGCTGGTCGACCGATGGGTGGAACTGGGGTTCGCCGACCGATGCCGGCAGCCGCGTCCGGACGGCCGACGGGCGGTACCCCGGCAGTACGCCGACGATCACGGTCGCGGGGAATACCGTCGTACTGAACTCGATGCGGGTGCGGAACGCCGACGGTTCATTCGCGGCCGGGGACGGGCGGATGTTCTTCGGGAACGCGGCCAGTGGGCACGGGGATTGGTTCGAGGTGACGGCGCCGGTGCAGATTCCGGATCCGGGGAACGGGGTGTGCCCGACGTGGAGCAACCCGCTGCTCGGTTCGGCGGACGGCAAGTCGGTGTTCCAGATCGCGACCGACTACGACGCGGGCGGGACCTGCCGGGCCTGGCCGGGCGCGGGCGCCGCCGTACCGGTGGGAAGTCGGTCAGCTGTTGAGTCGGGGCGGACGTTCGTCACGCAGTATCAGCAGCATCTCTTTGCGACGGCCTCGAGTGGCACATTGCGGCATTGGTTCTGGGACAGCCGGGACGGGATGCACAGCGACACCTGGGGTACGGCGGTCGCCGGACAGCCGGCCGGATTCCTGTACGGCGAGCAGCAGCACGTGTTCTGGCGATCGACGAGCGGGGTGTTGGAGCACTCGTTCTACGACCCGGCGAGTGGCAGCTATCACGACACCTGGGGTACCGGCTTGGGCGGCGACCCGGCCGCACTGGTGAACGGCAACGCCCAGCACGCCTGGGCAGTCGATGCCTCCGGCAACCTTCAGCACTGGTGGTGGGCGCCAGGACAGGCCGTCCAACGCAACACCTGGGGCAGTGGGCTCGCCGGACGACCGAGCGCGATGCTGGTTCAGGATGCCGAGCACATCGTCGTACGGACGACAGACGGCCGGATCCGGCACACCTGGTGGACGGGACCGCAAGGGTTCCGGAGCGAGACGATCGGCAACGATGTCACCGGCGACCCGGTCACCGCCCAGATCGGCGACGCGCAGCACATCTGGGCCACCACCTCGAACGGCGAGCTCCGGCACTGGTGGTGGAACGCCCGCGAAGGCTGGCGAACCGACGTCTGGTCCACGAGCGCGGTCGGGCGTCCCGCGTTCCTCCAGGTCGGCGCGGCCCAGCACATCTGGCACCGCACCACCACCGGCGACCTTATCCACGTCCACTGGTCCCCGGCGACCGGGCTCGCGCGCGAAACCTGGGGCACCGGCATCACAGGCGACCCCACCGCCACCGCAGTCGGCTCCGCCCAACACGTCTGGTCCCTCGACGCCGACAACGCCGCCCAGCACTGGTGGACCGAAGGCTCGTCAATCCGTCACGACACCTGGGGCTGACGCTTTCGCATCGCAGCCAGGGAGCCGAGCACGAACAACACCGCGAGCCCGCCGGACAGATACTTCGGGAACGTCGTGTCGAGATCCCAGTCCGCAGTCGTCATCCGGCCCGGGTGTTCCCGGTCGTACCGGATCTCGATCGGCTGCCCCACCACGGCCTGGCGGAAGTTCCCGGTGGTCGCGGTGATCGTCTTCCCGGCCAGCGTCGTGTACCGGACCTTGATGCTCTGGTGCTTGCCCGAGTCGTCCACCTTCAGCACGGTCCCCGTCACCACCTCACCGCGCTCCTGCAACCCGTTCAGCGTGAGAACCTCCCACCACCCCAGCATCACGCTCACCAGCGCGCAGATCACCAGCAACACACTGGCGAACCCGACACTCCACTGGGCCCTTGGTCGCGTCCTCGTCTCAGTCACGCCGGGTATGACGTATCTTCGGCCTCGGCGGATCCCCACTCCCGCAAGAACCAGGTGCCGGCGACCACGAAACCGATCGTGGCCAGTGGGAAGAAGACCACCGGGAACCCGTACCCGAGTCCCCAGTTCTCGGCCTGCATCCGGTCCGGCTCCTCGGGGTCGTACACCACCTCGATCGGCGCCCCGACCGCCGGCTCGCCCTCGAAGTTCGAGGTCATCTCGGTGACCGTCCGGCCGGCCTTCGTCGTGTACCTGACCTCGATCCAGCTGTCCCGTCCGCCGACCTTGCGGTCGACGACGATCCCCGTGGCTACCTCACCGCGGTGCCGCAACCAGTACAGATCCTCGACCTGCACATACCCGATGAACGCGACGACGACCGCACCGACGAAGCCCCCAATGCCTTCCAGGAGCCACCGCCGCCGCGACTCAGCCTTCATCGGACGGCGATACCGCGGAGGCGGGTGAGCAGCTTGAACTTGAGTTGGAGGATGCCGGCCAGGACCAGCAGCGCGGCGAAACCTCCGAAGACGAGCAGGTTGAAGCCGTAGCCGAGGCCCCAGTCGGCGGCCTGCATGCGCTCGGGGTTCTGACGGTCGTAGATGACGTCGATGGGCTGACCGACCTCGGCGGACTTGTAGCGCGACGTGTCGTTGACGATCTCGTCGCCGGCGAGCGTCACATACCGAACCTCGACCCACGAACTCTTGCGGGTGTCGTGCTCTTTCAGCACCGTCCCGGTGACGACCACGCCCCGCTCCCGGAGGAAGTACACGTCCGCACTCTGCACGCACGCCGCCACGACGAATCCCAGCGCGACCACAAACGCGCCAACCGCCCTGAAGTCCAGGCTCCGTCGCTCCATCGAGTTCCTTTGCACGCCAGTACGACGTACGCCGAGCCCGCTCAGCTCCCGTTGTACGGCGACGAAAGCAAGGGGCGGGTGTTGGTGAGGACCTGGGCGTAGTTGGTGCGGATCTGGGTGGCGTCGAGGGTGATGGCGGGTTCGGGTTTGCCGACGGGGATCTGCCAGGTGGGGAGGTCGCCGGTGAGGGCCCAGGCGGCTTGGCGGGCGGCTCCGAGGGCGACGTACTCGGCGGGTTCGGGGAGGACGACTTCGGCGCCGAGCAGGGCAGGAGCGAGAGCCTGTACTGAGCGGGAGCGGGCACCGCCGCCGAGTAGCAGGAGGCGGTTGACGGGGATGCCTTGGGCGCGGAGGGCGTCGACGGCGTCGGCCAGGCCGCACAGCAGTCCCTCGACGGCCGCGCGGGCCATGATCGCGGGCTGCATGGTGGCCCGGGTGAGGCCGTAGACGAGGCCGGTCGAGTGCGGGAGGTCGGGCGTGCGTTCGCCATCGAGGAAGGGCAGCAGCACGAGCCCCTGGCTGCCGGGCGACGACAGCGCGGCCTCGTCGAACTCGGCCAGCGTCATCCCGAGCAGTTCCGCGGTCGCCGACATCACGCGGGCCGCGTTCAGGGTGCAGACGAGCGGGAGGTATTCGCCGGTCGCATCCGCGAAGCCGGCGACGAAGCCGGAGGCGTCCGCGGTCGGGTGCGCGGACCGGGCGAACGCCGTACCGCTGGTTCCGAGCGAGATCGCGACATCACCGACCTGCAGATCCAGCCCGAGCGCGGCCGCCGCGTTGTCCCCGGTCCCCGCAGCCAGGGCCGCGCCGGACGCCGTCCGGCCGACGATCTCGGCCGGGCCGGCCACCCGCGGCAGCTTCAGCGACCGCCCGAACGCACGCTCGACCAGATCCTCGCGATAACTGTTGGTCGCCGGCGACCACCACCCAGTCCCCGAGGCATCCCCCCGGTCCGTGGTGATCCCGTCGATCCCGGTCCGATCAGCAGCGAGCCGATGCGTCATCCAGTCGTGCGGCAGTACGACGGCCGCCGCCCGCGCGACCGCATCCCGGCGTACCGGGTCGGTGTCGGCGTTGTCCCGGATCCACCGAAGCTTGGTGACGGTGAACGACGGCACCGGCATCGATCCGACAGCCTCGGCCCACGCTTCCGGTCCACCGAGCTCCGTGATGAGCTCGGCGGTTGCGTCGGCGGAGCTGGTGTCGTTCCACAGGACTGCCGGGTGGACGACCTCGCCGGTCTCGTCCAGGAGCACCATGCCGTGCTGCTGACCCCCGATGGCGATCGCCTCGACGCCGTCGAGCAGCCCGTCGGACGCGATCTCCCACGCCTTCCACCACTCCTGCGGGTCGACCTGGGTCCCGTCCGGGTGCGGCGCCCGTCCTTCGCGCAGGATCGTGCCGGTCTCGGCATCGCACACGACCACCTTGGTGGCCTGGGTGGAACAGTCCACCCCGGCCACCAGTCTCGGCTGAGTCATTCCGGCTCCCTGATTAGTTTGGAGACCAGCCTAAAGCGCCTCGAGCGTCGCGCGCGCCCCAATCTCGTGGAGTGACTGCAGCGCCGCGGTGTACTGCTCGACAAACCGGGCGTCGGAGGCGAGATCGCCGAAGAGATCCGGATCCGAGATGAACACCAGCGGGTCCTCGCGGTTGTGCTGGGCGCGCTCGACCAGCTTGTCGCGCAGCCGGTCGACCACCACGATCGGCTCACCCAGCTCATCCGTACCCTCGGCGTACCGGGCCCACGACGCGACCACCAGCGCCGACCGTTTGATCTCGCGCCCAGCTGCGAGCTGCTCGCGGATGACCGGGACCAGCCACTTCGGGATCCGGTCCGAACTCTCCGCACACAGCCGGGCGAGCGTGTCCTTGACCTCCGGATTCGCGAACCGCTCGATCAGCTGATGCCGGTACCGGTCCAGGTCGACCCCGGGCACCGGCGGCAGCGTCGGCGTACCCTCCTCGGTCATGTAACCGAGCAGGAAGTCCACGAACAGCTTGTCCTGGCACACTTCGTGCGCATATCGGTAGCCGGACAGATACCCCAGATAGCACAGCGCCTGATGCGATGCGTTCAGCAACCGCAGCTTCATCAACTCGTACGGCTCGACGTCGTCGACGATCTGCACGCCGACTTCCTCGTACGGCGGCCGCACGCCCCCGAAGTCGTCCTCGAGCACCCACTGGGTGAACGGCTCACACACCACCGGCCACCCGTCCTCCACACCAAATGCCGCGGACAGCGCGTCCCGATCGGCGTCCGTGGTGACCGGGGTGATCCGGTCCACCATGCAGTTCGGGAACCGGACCTCGTTCTCCAAATGATCAGCCAGCGAAGGATCCTTCAACCGGGCGAACGCGGCCAGCATCTTCCGCGCGACATGCCCGTTCCCCGGGATGTTGTCGCACGACATCACCGTGAACGGCGGGATCCCGGCTGCCCGTCGCCGGGCCAGCGCCTCGACCACGAACCCGAACGCGCTCCCCGGCGTCGCGCCAGCTTCAAGGTCGGCCTCCAGCCCGGACGTGTCCAGCTCCCCCGTCACCTGGTTCACGTGGTACCCACCCTCGGTGATCGTCAGCGAGACGATCCGGGTAGCGGGATCCACCAGCCGATCGAGGACCGCCTCAGCAGAGTCCGGTGCGAACAAATAGTCCACGATCGAGCCGATCACCCGCGGTTCCAGCGTCCCGTCCGGGTGCTTGATCACCAGCGTGTACAGGTGATCCTGCGCGGACATTACGTCGTACATCCGGCGATCCTGCGGCAGTACGCCGACCCCGACGATGCCCCAGTCGAGCGCCTTCCCGTCGTTCATCAGCGCGTCCAGGTACATCGCCTGGTGGGCCCGGTGGAACCCACCGACCCCGAAGTGCACGATCCCCGGGGTGACCGCCGTACGGTCATAAGCCGGTACGGCGATGTCGACCGCATTCAAGCCGGCAGTGTTCAGCTGGGTCACTTGACCGCTCCCAGCGACAGACCCTGGACGAGCTTGTCCTGGGCCGCGAAGCCGGCGATCAGCACGGGCAGCGAGACCACGATCGACGCGGCACACACCTTGGCGAGGAACAATCCTTGGCTGGTCACGAACCCAGTCAAGAACACCGGCGCCGTCTGCGCCACCGTGCCGGTCAGCACCCGGGCGAACAGCAGCTCGTTCCAGCTGAAGATGAAGCAGATCAGCGCCACCGACGCGATCCCCGGAGTCACCACCGGCGCGACCACGGATCGCAAGGTCCTGCCGAGCGACGCTCCGTCGACCGAGGCCGCCTCCAGGATCTCCACCGGCACCTCGGACAGGAAGCTGCGCAGCATCCAGACCGCGATCGGCAGGTTCATCGAGGTGTAGAGAATGATCAGCAGCCAGATGTTGTCGAGGAACCCGACCGACTGCGCGAACAGGTAGATCGGCAGCAGGCCGGCCACCACCGGCAGCATCTTCGTGGACAGGAAGAAGAACAGGACGTCGGTCCACTTACGCACCGGCCGGATCGACAACGCGTACGCCGCCGGGAACGCCAGCAGGATCACGAATGCCGTGGACAGCACACTCGCGGTCAACGAGTTCGCCAGCGACGGCCAAGGCCCGGTGTCGAAGAACGACTTGTAGCCATCCAGAGTCAGCGGGGCCGCGATGTCCGGCGGGTTCTTGGCCGCATCCTCCTCGGAGTGGAACGAGGTCAGCAGCATCCACAGCACCGGCATCACGAACAGCAGACCGACAACCCACGCGAGCCCGCTCAGCGCCCAACCACCACCACGCCGCTGATGCCCCTTGACCATCGTCACCTGCCCGCTCATCGTCCGGACTCCTCTCGGAACAGCGTGGATACCGACCGCAGCGCGAAGGTCGCGATCGCGATCGTGCCGAT
Source organism: Kribbella albertanoniae (assembly GCF_004348455.1). GTDB lineage: Bacteria > Actinomycetota > Actinomycetes > Propionibacteriales > Kribbellaceae > Kribbella > Kribbella albertanoniae. Next base: position 8,188 of record NZ_SMKA01000164.1, on the reverse strand, counting down.
CACCACGATGACGCCGGCCGCGGAAGCGCGTCCGTAGTCGTGTGCGGTGTAGAAGGTCTGGTAGATCGTGTACGGCAGGTTCGACGTACCGAGACCGCCCGAGGTGATCGTGAAGACCGCATCGAAGTTCTGTACGACGTAGATCGAGCCGAGCAGCGCGGACAGTTCGAGGTACTGGCGCAGGTGCGGCAGCGTCATGTAGCGGAAGATCTCCCACTGGTTCGCGCCGTCGATCCCGGCCGCCTCGATCACGTCCAGCGGCCGGCTCTGCAGCCCGGCCAGCAGGATCAGCATCATGAACGGCGTCCACTGCCAGACCAGCGCGAAGATGATCGACCACAACGGCTGGTTGCTGATCCAGTCCGGCTGTGGCGCGTTCTCCCCGAAGATCCACTTCAGCACCCCGTTGAACAGCCCGTACGACGGGTTGTACAGCGCGTGCTTCCAGAGCAGCGCGGCCGCCACCGGTACGACGAGGAACGGCGTGATCATCATCGTCCGGACCGCACCCCGGCCGCGGAACTTGCGGTCCAGCAGCAGCGCGATCCCGAGCCCCAGCACGAGGGAGATCAGTACGACGCCTGCCGTGAGCAGGATCGTCACCCAGATCGCGCTCCGGGTGTTGGCGTCGGTGAGCACCCGGCGGAAGTTGTCGATCCCGGCGAACCCGCGCTCGTCGGGGTAGTAGGCGTTCCAGTCCATGAAGGACGTGATCAGCGTGACCACGAACGGCAACTGGGTCACGACGATCATGAAGATCAGCGCCGGCAGCAGCGGAGCCCGCCGGGCCCAGTCGCCGGTCTTGCGCATCAGCGTCTTGTCGCCGCCGGAGTGCTTCGGCTTCGTAGCCGGCGCCGGCTTCGTGTCAACGGACATGGCTCACTCCCCTCACTTCGCCGCGCGCGAGCGGTACCGCTCGGCGACGTCGTCGGCGAGCACTTGCCCGCGTTTCAGCGCTTCGTCCACGCTCATCCGCCCGGCGATCGCCGAACTCACGTCCTGGCTGACCTGGGTGCCGAGGTCCGGGAACTCCGGGATGTCGACGAACTGGATCCCGATCGCCGGCCGCGGCTGCGTGCCCGGGTTCTTCGGATCGGCAGTCTCGATGGCCGCCTTCGTCGGCGCCGCGAACGCGCCGGCCTCCTTCAGGTACGCCGGGTTCTCGTACGTCGACGCCCGCTTCCCGGCGGGAACCCGGGACCACCCGAGCTTCTCGCCGACCAGCTGCTCGTACTCCTTGCTGGACGCCCACGAGATGAACTTCCACGCGTTGTCCTGCTTCTTGCTGGCTTCCTGGATACTCCACGACCACGCGTACAACCAGCCCGAGCTGTCGGTCTCCTTGACCGGGGCCTGGGCGTAGCCGATCTTGCCCTTCACCGGCGAGTTCGGCGCCTCGAGCGATCCGGCCGCCGACGTCGCGTCGTACCACATCGCGACGTTGCCCTGGATCAGGTTGTTCAGGCATTCGGTGAAGCCGGCCTGCGGTGCGCCCGCCTCGCCGTGGTTGCGGACCAGGTCGACGTAGAACTTGGTGGCCGCGGTGAACTCCGGCGAGTTCACCTGCGCCTGCCAGTCCTGCGTGAACCAGGTGCCGCCGAAGGTGTTCACCACGGTGGTCAGCGGCGCGAAGAGCTGGCCCCAGCCGGGCTGACCGCGCAGACAGATCCCGCGCATGTTGGGCTGTGCCTTGTCGACCTTGGCCGCGATGTCGGCGACCTCGTCCCAGGTCGGTTTGGCCGGCATCGTGACGCCCTTGGACTCGAGCACGTCCTTGCGATACATCAGGAACGACGACTCACCGTAGAAGGGTTCGCCGTACACCTTGCCGTCCTCGCCGGACATCGACTCCGTCATCGGCTTCAGGATGTCGTCCTGGTCGAACGCCGGGTCCTTGGCGATGTGGTCGGACAGTGGCGCGATCCACTTGCTCTTGGCGTAGATCGGGATCTCGAAGTTGCTCAGGGTCGCGACGTCGTACTGACCGGCCTGGCTGGAGAACTCCTGGCTGATCTTGTCCCGGACGTCGTTCTCGGGCAGCACGGTGAAGTTCACCTTGATCCCGGTCTGCTTGGTGAAGTTGTCGGCGGTGAGCTGCTGCAGATCGACCATCTGCGGGTTGTTCACCATCAGCACGTTGATGCTGTCGGCGCCGCCACCACCGGCGCCACCACCCCAGCCGGCACAGCCACTGACCGCACTCACCAGAAGTGCGACACCGACTACTCCGACATGTTTTCCCTGTCTCGGCACGAGCCACTCCCTCACCGCTCATTTGAGCAAGCTTCCGCTCACTGCCACGAGTGAAACGGAATCGTTGGTGACCTGTCAAGAGTCTGTGCAACACTGGTGCACAGCTCCGCTCATATGAGCAGACGGTGTGGGGAGGCGGCATGGAGCCCATCACGGGCGGTCCGGCACAGCTTGTGCTGACCGCGTCGATCGCGCGGCGGTACTACGTCGACGGGCGGTCCAAGGTCGAGATCGCCGACGAGTTCCGGCTCAGCCGGTTCAAGGTCGCGCGGCTGCTCGACCAGGCCCGCAGCAGCGGGCTGGTGCGGATCGAGATCAGCCATCCGGGCAACGTCGACCTCGACCTGTCCGCCCGCCTCCAGGAGACCTTCGGGCTGCGCCGCGCGATCGTCGTCGACACTCCCGAGGTCGAGCCGGCCGCACTGCGTCTGCAGCTCGGCAAGGCCGCAGCGGAGCTGCTGACCGAGATCGTCACGGCGGACGACGTACTGGGCCTCGCTTGGGCGCGCGCTGTCACAGCGATGACCGACCAGCTCACCTCACTCGCCACCGTCCCCGTCGTACAGCTCACCGGGGCGCTGACCCGGCCGGATGTCGAGGCCAACTCGGTCGAGCTCGTCCGGCACACCGCACGGCTGTCCGGCGGACCGGCGTACCTGTTCTACGCACCACTGGTGGTGCCGGACGCGACCACGGCACGCGCGCTGCGGCAGCAGCCAGAGGTGGCTGAGGCGATCAGCCATTTCGACGCGGTCACCAAAGCCGTTGTGGGGCTGGGTTCCTGGGCCGCCGGTCAATCCACCTTGTACGACGCCATGGACGCGGACGCGTGTGAGCAGCTGCAGAAGCGTGGGGTGGTGGCGGACATCTCCGGGGTGTTCGTCGACGCGAAGGGTGTTCCGGTGCAGAGCAAGGTGACCGATCGGGTCATCGCGATCAACGCCGAGCAGATGAACGCGATCGACGAGGTGATCGCGATTCCGTACGGTCTGGCGAAGGTCGAGGCGGTCCGGGCCGCGGTCCGCAGCGGGTTGGTGAACGGGATTGTTACCCACAGTCCCCTCGCACGCGCCTTGCTGGACGAGGTCTACTAGCGGGGTGGAAACCCCCTTACTCGGTGGCACCGCCAACCGGGGACTGGTCGTCCGGGTCCGCAACACCGTCCGGCGTCCGCTCCGCGTCAGCAGTACGGCGACTCACGCCGTACTGCGGTATCTGGAGGATGTGGGATTCGCCGGCGCGCCGCGGTTCCTGGATATCGACGACCAGGGGCGGGAGGTGCTCACGTATGTGCCGGGCGAGACGGTGACACCGCCGTACCCGGACTGGTCGATGACGGATGCCGCGCTCGACAGTGTGGCTTTGCTGCTGCGGGAGTACCACGCGGCGGTCGCTGGGTTCCCGGTCGACGATTTCGAATGGGCCGAGCCTGTGCCGGCGGCGTACGTGGACGGGACGGTCAGCCACAACGATCCGAACCTGGACAACATCGTGTTCCGGGACGGCGTCGCGGTCGCCCTGATCGACTTCGACCTGGCCGGACCGGGATCAGCCCTGTGGGACGTCGCCGCCGCGATCCGCCTGTGGGCGCCACTCCGACCGGACGACGACATCCACGATGTACGGCGGGGCCGGGTGCTCAGTCGGTTGCGTCGGTTCGCGGACACCTACGGACTGTCCGAGGCTGATCGCGCTCGGCTCGTCGCGGCAACGGCCGACAACCACGTCTGGTGTATGGACTACGTCCGCCGCGGCTCCGAGACCGGACACCCCTGGTTCCACCAACGCTGGACCACCGGCGAAGCCGCCCTGACCGCCCGCACCAACGCATGGTTCACTCAACACTCTCAGGCGTTGCAGGACGCTTTGCTGCACTAGCTTCCTGCTGTCCGGCGTAGTAGTTCTCCTGCAGCTTGCGAATGAAATGCGGCAGGAACACCACCGGCCCGACCGGAAACGTCTCGCCGCCGTCCTGCAACAGGGCGAGCCCGAAGGCGACCGCCGCCAGCACGATCAGCACGATCCAACCGTTCTCGCAGATCCAGGGACCGCCGTCGGAGATCAGTCCCCAGCGGGTCACCGCTCCCACCGCGAGCAGACCGACCGTGAGGACAAGCACGGCGACCATCGCGCCATGGACCCACCCGTGCGATTCCTGCCATTCCCCCTCGTGCCGAACCGCCCGCACGATCTGCCAGGCACCCAGAAGTGCGGCCAGTGCGTAGAAAGCAACCCCAAGTTTCAGCTTCGGCACGCCTGGATATCGGTGGGCGGGCGCAAGTGTTACCGACGGGTGCCGGAGAATGGGCGGGTGAGTGCGCGTGTGGTGTTGCTGGCGGGGCCTTCGGGGGCCGGGAAGTCGCGGTTGGCGGAGCTGACCGGGCTGCCGGTGGTGCGGCTGGACGACTTCTACCGGGACGGTGATGACGAGGCGATGCCGCGGTCTCCGCTCGGCATTGTCGACTGGGACGACCCCGCCTCCTGGGACGGTGACCGCGCGGTCGCCGCGCTCGACCTGCTGTGTGCGACCGGCCAGGCGGATATGCCGATCTACGAGATCTCCGCGGACGGGACCGTCGGCCACCGGGAGTTCAGTACCGAGGGGTCCCCGCTGATCATTGCCGAGGGCATCTTCGCCGACCAGATCACCGGCGAACTCAGGGATCGCGGCCTGCTCGCGCTCGCGATCTGCGTCCGGCACCACCGACTCGTCACCTTCGCCCGGCGGTTCCAGCGCGACCTCCGCGAGCACCGCAAACCGCCGTTCACCCTGCTCCGCCGCGGCCTCCTACTCCTCCGCGACGACCCCCAGGTCGTCCGCCGCTGCGTCGACGCCGGCTGCGACCCCATGACCCCGAAATCAGCCCTCCGCCGGATCAGCGCCCTGATTGCCGGACCCACACGCCATCACAATTGACCTTCCGGCCGGCATCCACGCTCAGCGCGGCACCGCGAGCACATTTGTGATGGCCTACAGGTCCGCGGGCGTTCGGCCGTTGTTCACCTTTGCCTGCTCGGATGGGCACTGTGAACCGCTCGGCTCCTGGTATAGCCGTCGTTGTGACCGCCCTGCTGCTCGGTGTGACCGGTTGCGGCAGTGACGCGGGCGCTGCGGTGCGCCCCGCCGACACGCCGGTGCCCTCCGCCGCCGTCATCGAGCAGAAGAGCACGCTGGCCGGGCTGATCGCGCTGCCCCGCGGCTACGTGGCCGACCCGAAGCACAGCACCGGCCCCTTCGGCACCGAGAGCTACATCGCGAACTTCTCCGCCGAGCCCGCCCTCGACCGGGCCCTGCTGCTGAACGCGGGTTTGACCGAGGGCTACCGCGCCAGCCGGCTCAGCCCGGACAAGAAGAAGCGTTACGTCATCCAGCTGTTCAAAGTGGCAACCCCGGCCAAGGCGAAGATCCTGCAGGACGGCTTCTGGAGCCAGGAACCCCGCAACCACCCCTTCCGCGTCCCCGGCGCCCTCAGCAACGCACACGCGTCGTACGACGCAGGGACCGAGAAGAACGAGGCAATCGCCGAAGCCAGCATCGTGGTCGGCTCCCTGGTCGCGCTGCTGTCCGTCCGCCAGTCCGCCCCGCTCGGTACGTCGATCCGCCCGGACACCGCGCTGATCGCCGACCTCGCCGTACGCCAGCGCGCCCGTCTCACCAGCAACTCCAGCTGACGGTCGCGTACGAGCTACCCGAAGTGGCGCTCGCGGGCTAGTTCGTCCGCCCACCACCGTCCGTACCGTCGGACAGGTGAAACGACTTGGGGTTGTCAGCGGCGCCATCGGCTGGTTCGGCGGCATGGTGCAGTTCTTCCTGCTGATGGCTCTCGTGCAGTTCGCCTGGACGACGCCGTACAGCTGGGCCGGCAACAACATCAGCGACCTCGGCAACGTGCACTGTGGTGACTTCGACGGCCGCTATGTCTGCTCGCCGTTGCACACCTTGATGAATGTCTCGTTCACGACCGGCGGGATCCTGATCATCCTCGGTGCGATCCTCACCCACGACGCCTGGCCGCGGACCGTCGTCGCGCGGCTGATCCGATCGTTGCTGGTAGCAACAGGTGCGGGCTGGATGACGGCCGGTCTGTTCCCCGCCGACGTCAACGAGAACCTGCATGTCCTCGGCGGTGCGTTCGTCATCTTCGCGGGCGGCAACCTGGCCCTGCTGCTGACTGTGTTCCTGCGCACCGGACCGTTGGCGAAGCTCCGGTGGTGGGGCTTCGCCTTCGGTCTGCTCGGCCTGGCCGCGATGCTGCTGCACTTCAGCGGCAACGGCCTCGGACTCGGTGTCGGCGGGATGGAACGCGTGACCGCCTACGGCCTCCCGATCTGGCTCGGGCTGGCCGGATTCCGCTTGTTCCTAACCGATCCGGTCGATCACGAGCGGCCCGGCCTCGTACGACGTTGAGACCTCGACTGCATCGGCCAACGACTCCAACGCCCGCTCGAACCGGCTCGCGTCATCCGCATGCAAGGTCAGCAAGGGTTCTCCGGCCGTGATGGTGTCACCGGGCTTCGCGTGCAGCTCGATGCCGGCGACCGCGGAGACCGGGTCCTCCTTGCGAGCCCGACCAGCCCCGAGACGCCACGCGGCAACCCCGACTGCGAGTGCGTCGAGCTTCGACAGCACACCGGACGAAGGAGCCGGTACGACGTGCTGCTCCGGAGCGACCGGGAGTTCGGCATCGGGGTCGCCGCCCTGGGCCGCGATCATCGCGCGCCAGGCGTCCATCGCCGTACCGTCTCGAAGCTTCTCCGCCGGATCGACATCGGTCACACCGGCTGCCGCGAGCATCTCGACGGCCAGGGCGATCGTGAGCTCGACGACATCGGCCGGACCGCCACCGGCCAGTACCTCGACGGATTCGCGAACCTCCAAAGCGTTTCCGGCGGTCAGACCGAGCGGCACCGACATGTCGGTGAGCAGGGCAACGGTTTTGACACCGGCATCGGTGCCGAGTGCAACCATCGTCTCGGCCAGCTCGCGGGCATCGGCGAGATCCTTCATGAAGGCGCCGGAGCCGACCTTCACATCCAGCACCAGGGCACCGGTGCCCTCGGCAATCTTCTTGCTCATGATCGAACTGGCGATCAGCGGGATCGCCTCGACCGTACCGGTCACGTCGCGCAGCGCGTACAGCTTCTTGTCCGCCGGAGCGAGGCCGTCACCGGCCGCGCAGATCACCGCGCCGACCTCCTCCAACTGGCGCATCATCTCGTCGTTGGACAGCGCCGCACGCCAGCCCGGGATCGACTCGAGCTTGTCCAGCGTGCCGCCGGTGTGACCGAGGCCGCGACCGGACAACTGCGGTACGGCGACGCCGCAGGCCGCGACCAGCGGTGCCAGCGGCAGCGTGATCTTGTCGCCGACCCCGCCGGTGGAGTGCTTGTCCGCGGTCGGCCGGGACAGCTTCGCGAAGTCCATCCGCTCACCGGACGCGATCATCGCCGCGGTCCAGCGGGCGATCTCGCGGCGGTTCATCCCGTTCAGCAGAATCGCCATCGCCAGCGACGACATCTGCTCGTCGGCGACATCACCGCGCGTGTAGGCGTCGATCACCCAGTCGATCTGCCCGTCGCTCAACTCACCGCGATCCCGCTTGGTGCGAATCACGTCGACCGCGTCGAAGCTCACTTGTCCTCCAGAAACTCGGGCCCGAACGCCTCAGGCAACAACTCACACAACGGCCGGCTCCCGGACGCCGTCTCGATCTGCAGGCCGGGCCCGCCGTGCTCGTGCAACAACTGCCGGCACCGCCCACACGGCGTCAGCAACTCCCCGTTGTGGTCCACACACGTGAACGCCACCAACCGCCCGCCACCAGTGCGGTGCAACTCCGACACCAGCCCGCACTCGGCACACAACGTCAACCCGTACGACGCGTTCTCCACGTTGCACCCGGCAACCACCCGCCCGTCGTCGGTCTGTCTCTTA
>NZ_SMKA01000163.1 GCF_004348455.1 Kribbella albertanoniae | reverse complement strand
TGTGGGTGGCGGTTCGGGCGCCGGATGTGAGGCGGATCTGTACGTCGTGGGAGGGGGTGCCGTGGTGGCGGCGGCCGGAGGACTCGCCCATGGCGAAGGCGAAGCGGACGTTCGGGGCGCCGGTTGCGAGCGCGAGACTCGGTACGTCGAGGATCGCGACGTACTGGCCGGGCAGCGTGCGACCGTCGAGGGTCGGTACGGCGACCTCGGTGTCGGCGGTCCAGCGGAAGGTGCCGTTCTCGCGGATGTAGGCCGCGGGTGATGCGTCGGCCAGCCGTTCCATGTCGGTTGCCGAGGCGGGGCCGCCGGTGTCCTGGTCGTCGAGGATCGCGGTGATCTCGATCGTCTCGACCGGGCCGAACTCGCGGACCACATCCAGCGCCGCGAGAGTGATCACCCCGGCGGCCCAGTGGCTGGCCAGCACGATCGGGGCGCGCTGGCCGCCTGCGATCACCTCGGGCGCGATGTCGGTCATGCCGCTCGAGATGCTGAGGTACGGGATCCCGTGATCCTGGGCGTACCGCAGTCCGTGCAGGTGCTTGTCCCACACGGTCGCGACGACGGCCGAGTACGACGCCTCGCCCGGCAGGCCGAGGTTTGGCCGGGAGATGTCGACGGTGGCGGCGGTCGCCGTACCGAGGTCGTCGGCGACGTGTTGGGCGCGGCCGAGGTCGCGCCCGGCGATGGTCAGGGGCAGGGCGGGATGCCAGTCGCGGAGCATCGCGGCGGTGCTCGAACCTGCTTGTCCTGAGCCGCCGAGCAGCAGTACCGGGTGCATGATTCCTCCTAAGCTACATTTTGTAGGCTACAAGTTGTAGCTTAGGATCTGGGGCGACGCAAGGAGGGTCATGGCGGCTCGGATGTCCAAACAGGCAAGGCGCGATCAGCTGCTCGACGCTGCCCTCGCGGTGGTGCGCGAGCGGGGGACCGACGGGCTGACGCTGGTCACGCTCGCCGAGGCGGCGGAGGTCAGCCGGCCGATCGTGTACGACCATTTCGGCACGCGCTCGGGGTTGCTGCTGGCGCTCTATCGGCTGCTCGACGAGCAGCATCGGGCCGCGGTCACGCAGGCGCTCGAGGGTGCTGCCGACACCGCACAGGTCCTGAGCGTGGCCTACTTCGCCTGTGCGACAGACCTGCCGGAGTTCGCGGCGGTGTCAGCAGCGTTGAAGGGTGATCCGGAGGCGGAGGCCGCCCAGCACGAGCTGCTGGGTGACTACGTCAAGCTGATGGTGACGGCGCTCAAGCCGCACTCAAAACTCGCGCCCAAGGCGTTGCGGCTGCGATGCCTCGCCCTGTTAGGCGCGGCCGAGGCGTTGACGGTCGAGCTGAACCACGGGCGCATCACGGCCGGCGAAGCAGTCGCTGCCTTCGCCGGCCTGATGCGCTAATTATTTGGTGTAGAGGGCCTCGACGTCGGCCTCGTGGTTCGCCATCACGATGTGGCGGCGCAGCGAGAGCTTCAGCGACAGCTCGCCGGACTCCTGCGTCCAGTCGATCGGCAGGATCTCGAACTTCTTGATCCCCTCGGCCTTGGAGACCGTGCCGTTCGCCTCGTCGACGGCCTTCTGGATCTCGGCGATCAGGTCGGCGTCATCGGTCAGCGACGCGACGTCGGTCGGCTTCCCGTGTGCGGTCGCCCACGGGATGATCGTCTCGGGGTCGATCGTGATCAGCGCGGCGATGAACGGCCGCGCGTCGCCGACCACCATGCACTGGCTGACCAGCGGGTGCAGGCGGATCTGGTCCTCGAGCACGGTCGGGGCGACATTCTTGCCGCCGGCCGTCACCAGGATCTCCTTCTTCCGCCCGGTGATCTTGATGAACCCGTCGACGTCGAACTCGCCCAGGTCGCCGGTGTGGAACCAGCCGTCGGAGTCGATGGCGGCCGCCGTGTCCGCGTCGTTGTTCCAGTAGCCCGACATCACCTGGCCGCCCTTGAAGAGCAGCTCACCATCGTCCGCAACGGCGACCGTCACACCAGGAAGCGGCCGTCCAACGGTGCCGATGCGGATGTCGTCCGGCAGGTTCACCGAGACCGCGGCGGTGGTCTCGGTGAGGCCGTAGCCCTCCAGGACCGGTACGCCGATTCCGCGGAAGAAGTGGCCGAGTTTGTCGCCGAGGGGCGCGCCGCCGGAGACGGCGTACTGGACCTTGCCGCCGAGGACCGTGCGCAGCTTGCTGAAGACGAGCCGGTCGAACAGGGCGTGCTTGGCCTTGAGGCCGAAGGACGCGCCGCCCTTGTCCTGGGCCTGGGAGTACGCGATCGCGGTCTCCGCGGCGGCGTCGAAGATCTTGCCCTTGCCGTCGGCGTGCGCCTTCTGGCTGGCGGAGTTGTAGACCTTCTCGAACACCCGCGGCACGCTCAGGATGAAGGTGGGCTTGAAGGAGCCGAGGTCCGCGACCAGGTTCTTCACGTCCGGGCTGTGCCCGACCTTGACCCGCTTGATCACGCAGCCGACCTGGATGATCCGGGCGAAGACGTGGGACAGCGGCAGGAACAGCAGGGTGCTGGCGCCGTTGGTGTCGAAGAGCTCGTCGAGGATCTTGACGGCCGGCTCGAGTTCGGCGAAGAAGTTCCCGTGGGTGATCCGGCAGCCCTTCGGCCGGCCGGTCGTGCCGGAGGTGTAGATCAGCGTCGCCAGGTCCTCGGGCGCCACCGCCGTACGGCGCTTGTCGTACTCGGCGTCGGTGATCTCGCGGCCGAGCTCGGTGAGCTGGTCGACGGCGCCGGCCTCGATCTGCCAGACCTCCTGCAGCGCCGGGGCCTCGGCCCGGGCCGACTCGATCACGGCGCCGTGGGTCGCGTTCTCGGCGACGGCCACGACGGCCTCGGAGTCGGTCAGGATCCACTGCACCTGGGAGGCCGACGAGGTCTCGTAGATCGGCACGGTGACCGCGCCGATACTCCAGATCGCGTAGTCGATCAGGGTCCACTCGTAGCGGGTCGGGCTGAGCAGGGCGACCCGCTCGCCGTGCTTCACGCCGGCCGCGATCAGGCCTTTGGCGACCCCGATCACCTCGGCGGCGAACTCCGCCGCCGTCACGTCCTGCCATGCCTCGCCGACCCGGCGGCTGAACACCGGCAGGTCAGGATGGGATGACGCGTTGGCCCACACGACATCGCTCAGGCTGCCGGTGGGCGGCTCAGTCACAGCAGGAACGGTGTACTCACGCATCCGCGTCTCCTCAGTCGGTCACGAATTGTCGACTTCCGGCGCACGCTACAGTCACCTACCCAGAAGTAGCCAGGTTTATGTGACCCACGGAACTAGGTTCTAGTCATGCCCACACTCGACATCAGTTGCGACGACCTGGTCGTCGCGGATCCAGCCTACGTCGCCGAGCGGCTCGGTTCGGACACCCTGTGGCGCGAGTGGTGGCCCGAGCTCACCTTGACCCCCTCCGAACGGCGTGGCGCCGAGGGCGTGCGGTGGGCCGTTACCGGCGCCGCGATCGGTACGGCGGAATGGTGGCTGGAGCAGGTCCGGGACGGGGTCGTCGTGCACTGGTACCTGCGGGTCGATCCGGCCCGTCCGGTCCGGGGCCGGGCGCTGACCAGGGTGCGGGAACGGTACGTCACGCAGTACCGGGAGCGGCTGTGGGCGTTCAAGGACGAAGCCGAAGCGGGCCGCGCCGCAGGCGAGCGACGACCCGGGCACCAAGCCGCGATAGTCTCTCGCTCTGAGCAACTCCCGGCAGTGCACGTCCCGTTCGGTCAAGACCCGTTTAAGCAGGCCCGGCAGCAAAGAGGTGAATCGATGGCGGATCAGACCACCTCGACCATCGTGGTGAACGCGACCCCCAAAGAGATCATGGCGGTGATCGCGGACTTCGCGGCGTACCCGGAGTGGGCCGACTCGATGCGGGAGACCCAGGTGCTGTCCACCGACGAGGCCGGCCGGCCCAAGCAGGTCCGGTTCAAGGTCGACGCCGGCGCGATCTCCGACGAGTACACGCTGGACTACGTCTGGTCCCGTAACGAGGTCACCTGGACGCTGGTCGAGGCCAAGATGGTCAAGGGCATGGACGGCGCGTATGTGCTGCGTGATCTTGGCCCGGAAGGAACCGAAGTGACGTACCGGCTGGCAGTGGACGTGGCGATCCCGATGATCGGCATGCTGAAGCGGAAGGCCGAGAAGGTCATCATCGACACAGCCCTGAAGGGGCTCAAGAAGCGCGTCGAGTCCTGATCAGACGTGACTCGGGTACTGCTGTACACAGGTAAAGGTGGCGTCGGCAAGACGACGTCGGCCGCAGGCACGGCCACGCTCGCCGCACTGCGCGGTCTGCGCACGCTGGTGCTGTCGACGGACGCCTCGCACTCGCTGTCGGACGCCTTCGACTCCGAGGTCGGCCAGGAGCCGACCGAGATCGACGACCTGCTGTTCGTCCAGCAGATCGACGCGCAGCGCCGGTTCGAGCGCTCCTGGGGTGACATCCAGGCGTACTTGCGGTCGGTGCTGCACATGGTCGGCGTGGACCCGATCGAGGCCGAGGAGCTGACCGTGCTGCCGGGCGCCGAGGAGGTGCTCGCGCTGCTCGAGGTGCGCGACCACGTCCGGTCCGGGCGCTGGGACGTGATCGTGGTCGACTGTGCGCCGACCGCCGAGACCCTGCGGCTGCTCGCACTGCCCGATGCGCTGAACTGGTACATGGAGCGGATCTTCAACGCCGAGCGCAAGGTGATGCGGACATTCCGGCCGTTCCTGAGCCGTTCGTCGAGTATCCCGATGCCGGACGACACCGTCTTCGACGCGCTGCGCCGGTTGCAGGCCGACCTCTCCGACATCCGCGCCCTGCTGGCCGGTCCGGACGCTTCGGTGCGGCTGGTGCTGACGCCGGAGGCCGTGGTGGTGGCGGAGGCTCGACGTTCGCTCACGCGCTTGTCCCTGTACGGGTATCGGGTCGACGGCGTGGTGGCCAACCGGGTGTTCCCGGCGGCCGGAGCCGATACCTGGCGCCGGCAGTGGGTTGCTGCTCAACGCGGGATCCTGGAAGAGGTGGCCGATTCGTTCCGGCCGCTGCCGATCTGGGAGTCGCCGTACCGGGTTTGTGAGCCTGTCGGGGTCGAGGAGCTGGCTGCTTTCGCTGTTGAGATGTACGGCGGGGACGATCCGTTCGCGCGGGCTACCGAAGAGACCTCGTTGTGGGTGGATCGGCACATCGATACCGACGGCCGCACGTACACGCTGACGATGCCGTTGCCGCTGGCCTCCGCGAGTGAGCTGGAGCTGGCCCGGCACGGCGATGAGCTGATCATCACCGTCGGGTCGTACCGGCGGGTGCTGCCGCTGCCGGCGGCGCTGGCGCGGGGTGTGGTGGCCGGGGCGCGGCTGGACGACGGGCGGCTGCAGGTGCGGTTCTCGCCGCGTGAGGTCGCGCGGCCGGTCGAGGTGCCCGTTGCGGCCGGGCCGTTGGAAGCCGCTTCTGAGCTGGCCCAGGGATTGACGGCTGAGTACCACGCCAAGCAGGAGGCCCGCGAGGCGGCGATCGGGGAGGGCCGATGACTCCCAAGGAGCCGGTCGGGACGGTCGCCGAGGAGGCCGCGAAGCTGTTCGCCGTACTGCAGGCTGCTGCCGATACTCATGGCGGCGAGCATGAAGCTGCGCCTGAGGCTGAAGACGAGCATGAGCACAAGGCGGGCCCGGACTGTGTCTGGTGCCCGGTGTGTCAGTTGATCAACAAGGTGCGCAACACCAGCCCGGAGACGATCGAGCAGCTGTCGACGGCCGCCGCCCAGGTGCTCGGTTCGGTGCGTACGTTGCTGGAGGCCGCGGCCGAGGTCGCTCGGCAGAAGCAGGAGGACGCAGCGTCGCGTTCCTCGAAGTCTGAAGAGGAGCCGGCTCCGCCGAAGGTGGACCGGATCGACGTGAGTGAGGACCCCGAACCATGGGACTGACCATCGGTATCGATGTCGGCGGGACCAAGATCGCCGCCGGTGTCGTGGACGCGGACGGCACGATCGGTGCCCGGACGCATCGCGACACCCCGGCCGACTCGGTCGACGCCACCGCTGCGGCGATCGTCGACGCGGCCGCCGAGCTGATCGCCGCGCATGAGGTGGAGGCCGTCGGGATCGGTGCGGCCGGGTTCGTGTCGTCGGATCGGTCGACCGTGCTGTTCGCGCCCAACCTGGCCTGGCGGGACGAGCCGCTCGGGGCCCGGGTCGCGGAGCAGCTGAAGATTCCGGTGGTGGTGGAGAACGACGCGAACGCCGCGGCCTGGGGTGAGTTCGCCTTCGGTGCCGCGCGGGCTGCCGAGCACATGGTCTGCATCACGGTCGGGACCGGTATCGGCGGTGGCGTGGTGATCGATGGCGAGCTGCTGCGTGGCGCTCATGGTGTCGCAGCCGAGCTTGGCCACATGCGCGTCGTACCGGGTGGTCATCGTTGTGGCTGTGGAGCGAGGGGCTGCTGGGAGCAGTACGCGTCGGGCCGGGCGCTGGTGCGCGAAGGACGTGCGCAGGCGGAGTCCGGTTCGCTGGCTGCGGCGCAGATGCTGAGTGTGTGCGGGATCACCGACCCGGCTGAGCTGACCGGGCCGATGATCACCGAGGCTGCCGCCGCGGGCGATCCGTGCGCGATGGAGCTGCTGGAGGATCTCGGCCGATGGCTGGGCGAGGGGCTGGCGAGCATCGCCACGCTGTTCGACCCGTCCACGATCGTCATCGGTGGTGGCGTGAGCGCGGCCAAGGAGCTGCTGATGAAGTCGGCCCAGGTCGCCTTCGAGAAGCACCTTCCGGCCCGGTCCAACCGGCCGCACCCGTCGTTCGGGCTCGCCGAGCTGGGGAACGACGCCGGTCTGATCGGCGCTGCCGACCTGGCCCGCCGTCCGGTCCCGGTTCTGTGAGGCCCGGCCGCGTGGTTAGCGTGCTGCGGGATACTGGACCTACTGAGGGGGACACGACGAGGAGGCTCGTGTGGCTCTGACGCAGGCTTTGACGATCGGCATCGACATCGGTGGCACCAAGGTCGCCGCCGGTGTGGTCGACCCCGAGGGCAACATCCTGGACCGTTTGCGCCGGGACACGCCGACCAAGGACCCGCGCGAGACCGAGGACGCGATCGCCGAGATCGTCCGTGACCTCGAGTCGCGGCACGACGTGATCGCGGTCGGGATCGGAGCGGCCGGATTCGTCGACGGCACGCGGTCGTCGGTGCTGTTCGCGCCGCACCTGGCCTGGCGGCACGAGCCGCTGCGGGATGCGGTCGAGCGGCGTCTCGGCGTACCGGTCGTGGTTGAGAACGACGCGAATGCGGCTGCCTGGTCGGAGTGGCGCTTCGGTGGCGGGCAGGGCGAGAGCCACCTGGTCTGCGTCACGCTGGGCACCGGCATTGGCGGCGCCATCCTGAACGACGGGGCTCTGCAGCGCGGGAAGTTCGGGATCGCTGGCGAGTTCGGGCACATGCAGGTCGTGCCGGGCGGGCATCGCTGTGAGTGCGGCAACCGTGGTTGCTGGGAGCAGTACGCCTCCGGGAACGCGCTGACCCGGGAGGCGCGTGAGCTGGCGCTGTCCGGATCGCCGGTTGCGCACAACCTGCTGCGGGCGGCCGGTGGCGACCCGCGGAAGATCAACGGACCGATGGTCACCGAGCTGGCCAAGGACGGCGACCCGGTCGCGGTCGAGCTGCTTGAGGATGTCGGTCGCTGGCTCGGTATCGGCCTGGCCAACCTGGCCGCGGCGCTCGACCCGGGCACGTTCGTGATCGGTGGCGGCGTCTCGGATGCGGGGGAGCTGCTGCTGGCTCCCGCGCGGGAGGCGTTCAAGCGGACGCTGACCGGTCGCGGTTTCCGGCCGGAGGCGCGGATCGTGCGCGCGGTGCTCGGCCCCGAGGCCGGCATGGTCGGTGCCGCCGACCTGGCGCGCGAAGAGGCGACCTGGCTGCGCCGGGTCCGGGTGAAGACGACCGCCGTGACGGCCAAGACGGCCGCCGCCCGAGGCCGTTCCACCCGAGTCGAACGAGCCGCCCGCAAGTCAGCGGCCCGCCGTACCGGCCTGCGCGCCGCCTCTGCCGAGTCCGCCGTCGAGCTGGACGACTCGGAGGCATGAAGGTCCTGTCGTACAACGTCCACCGGTGGGGTGATGACCGGGAGGCGCTTGCGCGGGTGGTGAAGGCTTGTGCGCCTGATGTGATGCTGGTGCAGGAGGCTCCTACCTGGTGGGGGACTCGGCGGAAGCGGCGGGCGATGGCGGCGAGTTTCGGCTTGCGGTACGTCGCTGCTTCGGCTCGGAACGCGGTTTTGGTTGCTGAGAGCATCGATCTGGTCGGGGCATTGCACTGGCGGATCTGGCGTCCGTTTGTACGGCGTCGGCTGCGGCTGATCGCCACTCAGCTGCCCGGCGGTGCGGTCGGTGGGCGGGTGACGCTGGGGTCGGCCGAGGTGGCGCTGGTGGTCTGCCATCTCGGATTGCACATTCTTGGCCGGCAACACGAGCTGGAGCAGGTTCTGCGCGGCTGCCGCTCGTTCGGTACGCCGTACCTCCTGGTCGGTGATCTCAACGAGACGCCGGACGGTCCGGTCTGGCAGCGGTTGGCCGACGAAGGGCTGATCGATCTCGGCGCGGACGCCGGGCCGACGTTCAGCTCGAGTGATCCGCATAAGCGGATCGACGGGGTGCATGTCACGCCGGAGCTCTCCGGCCGGGTGTTGCCGATCCCGGCCGAGGTCGTCGGCGACCTTCCGCTGGCATCTGACCACCTTCCCCTCTTGATTGAACTGCACCTCTGAGACATAGGATCTCTCGCATGAGGAATCCGGTGAGCAGCCTGCGCTACGACCGTCCGGCAGGGGAGTGGGTGGAGGCGTTGCCGCTGGGCAACGGCCGGATCGGGGTGATGTGTTTCGGCCGGCCCGGGACCGAGCGGCTGGCGCTGAACGACGAGACGCTGTGGTCCGGCAGCCCGGAGACCCAGCGGCTGCTGTCGGTACCGCGAGGTGCGATCGGATCGCAGGCTGTGCAGGCGGTTCGCGACGCGGTCGCAGCCGGCGATGTACGGCGGGCCGAGGAGCTCGCCACCGGGTTCCAGGCGGGGTACTCGCAGGCGTACCTGCCGCTGGGGGACCTGCTGCTGGACTACACGGTCGACGGCCAGCCGACGTCGTACCGGCGTGAGCTCGATCTGGATTCGGCGATCTCCACCGTCGAGTACGAGATCGGAGGTCTGACGGTTCGGCAGGAAGCGTTCGTCAGTCATCCGGCGGGCGTGTTCGTCGTGCGGGTGACGGCTTCGGCGCCGATCGGGGTGACCGCTCGGCTGATCTCGCAGCTGCAGACGTCGCCGGTCGGCAACGGGCTCCTGCTCCAGGCGCCGGCCGACGTGGCCCCGCCGCATCGCGACGTACCGGAGCCGGTGCGGTACTCGGACGGGCCCGACCGCGGGATGGCGGCGGCCGTTGCGCTCCGCATCGCAAGCAACGGCTCCGACAGCGGGATGTCTGCTGCGGACGCCACTGAAATCACCATCATCCTGTCGACCGCCACCGGCTATGTGGACCCCGCGACCGCGCCGACCCGGACTGGTGCGGAGTGCTTCGCCGAGGCCGACGAGCGGGTGCAGGCTGCGCTCACTCGCGGGTACGACGAACTGCTGGCCGAGCACGTGGCCGACCACCGCTCGCTCTACCGCCGCTCGACGCTGGAACTCCCGGCTGTGGCGGCCTCGGAGCTTCCGACCGATGAGCGGCTGGCGCACAGCGACGACCCGGCGTTGGCGGCGCTGATCTTCAACTACGGCCGCTACCTGATGATCGCGAGCTCGCGGCCGGGCGGCCTGCCGACCAACCTGCAGGGCATCTGGAACGACATCCTGCAGCCGCCGTGGAGTTCCAACTACACGGTCAACATCAACACCGAGATGAACTACTGGCCGGCCGAGACGACCAACCTCTCCGAGTGCCACGAGCCGTTGCTCAGCTATCTCGGCCACCTCGCCACCGCGGGCCGCCGTACAGCCTCAGAACGCTATGGCG
The DNA here is from genome assembly GCF_004348455.1 of Kribbella albertanoniae. Taxonomy (GTDB): domain Bacteria; phylum Actinomycetota; class Actinomycetes; order Propionibacteriales; family Kribbellaceae; genus Kribbella; species Kribbella albertanoniae. The sequence continues at coordinate 10,955 of NZ_SMKA01000163.1, read as the reverse complement.
CAGCCGGCTGGGTCGCGCACCACAACGCCGACGCGTGGTGCTGGACGGTTCCGGTCGACGGCAACCCGGTGTGGGCGAACTGGCCGATGGCCGGCACCTGGCTGGTCCGGCATCTGTGGGACCACTACGCGTTCACCGGAGACCGTGAGTTCCTCGAGCAGGCGTGGCCGGTGCTGCGTGGGGCCGCGGAGTTCTGCCTCGACTGGCTGACCGAGCTCCCCGACGGCACCCTCGGTACGTCGCCCTCGACCTCCCCGGAAAACCTGTACGTCGCCGCCGATGGCGAACCGGCGTCCGTCACGGTCTCGGCCACGATGGACCTGGAGTTGATCGCCGACCTGTTCGACCGCTGTGCCGAGACCGCCTCGGTGCTCGGGCTGAGCGACGTACTGGTGGATGAGTTCGCGGCAGCCCGGAAGCGGATCCCGGATCCGTCGATCGGCAGCCAGGGGCAGCTGCAGGAGTGGGCGGCGGATCTGCCCGAGCAGGATCCGCACCACCGGCACATGTCGCATCTGATCGGTCTGCATCCGGGCGACTTGATTACCCCGGACGGCACGCCGGAACTCGCGGCCGCGGCCACTCGGACGATGGACCTCCGCGGCGACGAGGCGACCGGCTGGTCCTTGGCCTGGAAGATCAATCTCCGGGCGCGGCTCCGCGACAGTGCCGGAGCGCACCGGCTGGTCCTGGCTCTCCTGACCCTGGCCGGTCACACCAAGACCGACTACCTCGGCAGCGGCGCGGGCGTCTATCCGAACCTGCTGTGCGCGCACCCGCCGTTCCAGATCGACGGCAACTTCGGCGCCACCGCGGGGATCGCGGAAATGCTCCTCCAAAGCCACACCGGCGAAGTCGAACTCTTCCCGGCGCTCCCGACCGACTGGCCGACCGGAACCATCACCGGCCTCCGCGCCCGCGGCGGCGTCACCGTCGACCTCACCTGGTCCCCGGACGGCCGGTCCGTAACCCTGACAGCGGACCACGACCAGAACCGCACCATCCGGTACGGCGACAGTCGCGTCCCGATCACGTTGGTCGCTGGAACGGCGTACCGGCTCGACCTCCTGGCGCTGCCATAATCGCGTGAATGGCGAAACGTTCCAGCCGCGCCTGGCGTGAGTATCGGGCCGACTATCTCAGCCGGCCCGACCAGGCATCCGAGAGCGCCCGGATCCTCACCGGCGCCAAGGTGTGTTCCCGCCTGCTGGCGATCGGCGCCGTGCTCTGTCTCGCCACGATCGCCGGCCGGCTGTTCGCCGGCAGCGCGGATGTGTCCCTCGGTGGCGTCACCCTTCCGCTCGACTTCGCGTGGGTCGGTCTGCTGGCGCTGACGGTCGCGCACGCGTTCACCGGGGCATTCCTGGCCCATCGCATCACGGCGTACCTGCCTTATCTGCATCTGCCCGAGCAGGCTCTGCAGGTGTTCCGCGAGGTCACCAGCAGCGGCAATCCGTTCGTCTTCGGGATGCGCTCGCGGGCGCTGCCTCGGCGGCCCGGCGGCAGGTATCACCCGATGAGCCTGCGTGATCCGTCGGCCTGGGTCGCGTACGGCGCGGCTGTGGTGCTGCTGCTCGCGGTCCTGCCTTGGCGCGTGGAGGCGGGCCGGATCGTCGTGGGCGGTTGGGCCCAGGTGGTGCTGGCGGTCGTGCTGCTCGCCGTGAACTGGTGGGCCGGCTCGGTCTGGATGGTTTCGCTCTCGCGGCTGCACTATCTGGGGAGTGAGCTGCGCGATCTGCCTAGCGGTCCGCTCCGCCGCGACGAGCTGCTTCGCCTGCTGAAACCGCTCGAGTCCGCGTACGTCGAGGCGTTGTCCGAGGTCGAACTTTATCGGCTCGCGAACCTTCTGCAGCGTTTCATCCAGTTCCCGGTGCCGCGCACCGATGTCCGCTTGTGCATCGGCCCGCACTCTGAGACCCGACGTCAGTTCCGGGTGCAGCCGCGAGGGCTGTGCGTGGGGCACTACCAGCGGATCGAAGCCACCTATCTGCAGGTCACCGCGGTGGGGCAGCCGGTGGTGCTGTCCGAGCTGTCCCGCGGTGCCGGGTCGTCAGAGCGCATCCAGCGCTGGTCGCGGGAAGGCACCGACTTCTCGGCGTCCGAAGAAATCGAGCGCTGGGTGTCCGGACTCGGCCAGCGCTGGCCGCGCCGAAGCAAGCTTCGTGGCCCCAAGCGCGACCGGTGGTGGAGGTTCGTTTCCTAGCTCTTCTTCCTGCGGTTGAGGAAGGCCAGCATGGCTTCCTGGGCATCGGGGGAGCCGAAGAGGCCGGCGGAGAGTTCGGCGAGGTCGGTGCCGCGGGCGTCGATGTCGGCGAGGAGTTCGCGGTTGAGCAGCTTCTTGGTCTCGCGGAGGCCCTGCGGGACGCCCTTGAGGACGGACTCGAGCAGGGAGTCGAGGACGGTGTCCAGTTCGTCGTCGGCCACGGTGAGCGTGACGAGGCCGAAGCGGGCCGCCTCCAGACCGTCGAACGCGTTGCCGGTCAGGAAGGTGTACGCCGCCGCCCGGTCGTTCAAGCGGGCGAGCACGGTCAGCGAGATCGTCGCGGCCGCTAGTCCGAGCCGGACCTCGGTCAGGGCGAACGTCGTACTGGCTCCGGCGACGCTGATGTCGGCTGCCGCGACGATGCCGATCCCGCCGGCGCGGACCGGTCCGGAGACGCGGGCGACGACCGGCTTCGGGTTCGCCACGATGGCGCGCTGGACGTCGACCATCCGCTGCGCGCCAACGCCCATACCGACACTCGTCGCCTCGGACATGTCCGCACCGGAGCAGAACACGTCGAGCGCCGACCGAATCACGATCACTCGGGCCGCGTCGTCAGCGGCGGCACTCTCCAGGTGCTCGAGCAGTTCGCCGGTGAGCTGCTGGGAGAGCGCGTTCTTGTTGTGCGGAGAGTCCAGGGTGATGGTCGCCACGCCGTCGGCGATGCTCAGGTGAACGAGTTCGGTCATGGGGTTATCCAACCTCAGGAGTTGCCTTGCGGTTCAGGGGGTCCGCGTGCCGGTGGACCATCTTCCAGTCGCCATCCTCGGCCCTGAACACCATCGTCACCCGCAGTTCGTGATGATGCTCACCCGGGCGGTCGACGTACCGGACAGTGCAGCGCTCGATCGCGACCGTGTACGCCGAGTCGGGGCCGACGTGCTTGTCCAGGTACTCGAACTCGACCTTCGCTCCACTCGGAGCGAACTGGGCCGAGGCCCACTGGTACCGCGCGCCGACCTGCGTGCTTCCGGTCTCGAAGCCACCGAAGCCGCCGAAGATCGAGCTCACCTCACTGCGTGAGACCAGCGGCATCCACTGCGAGACATCGCCGTTCACGAACGCGGAGTTGGCCTCTTCGAATCGGCGCAGGAACGACTCGAAGTCCGGTGTCATCGGTTGCTGTCTCCTGTTCGGCGGGCCTACTTCAGATCGGCGTACGTCGGCGACAGCTCGCGGGCCAAGTGCTCGACGAACAGGCCGACGTCGGTGACGATACCGCGCGCCTGGGTGGAGCCGCGGTCCGCGAGCTTGGTCACGGTGGCCGGGTTGATGTCGACGCAGGTGAGCGGGATCGAGGACGGCAGGATGTTGCCGGTGGCAACGGAGTGCAGCATGGTCGCGGCCATCAGGCAGTAGCCGACACCGGCCAGCTCGTTGCGCATCGCGCGCTGGCCCTCGAGTACGTCGGTGTAGACGTCGGGCAGCGGGCCGTCGTCGCGGACCGATCCGACCAGCACGAACTTGTTGCCCTTCTTGACCAGTGCGTGCATCACGCCGGAGGTCAGGACCCCCTGCTCGACGGCGGCCGCGATCGAACCGGCCTTGCGGATCGTGTTGATGGCCCGGATGTGGTGCTCGTGGCCGTGCTCGACGCCACGACCGCGGGCCAGATCGACACCGAGCGACGTACCGTAGAGCGAAGATTCGATGTCGTGGGTGGCCAGTGCGTTCCCGGCGAACAGGACGTCGACGAAACCGGCCTCGACCAGCGCGACCATGGCCGGCGCGGCGCCGGTGTGCACGATGCCGGGGCCGCCGACCCAGAGCACCTTCAGGCCGTTCGCCTTCGCCTCGCGCATCCCGTCCGCGACCTGCTGGACCAGCACCCGCTGCGGCTTCTCGCTGGACACGTCGGACTCCATGAAACCGAAGCCCTCTTCAGTGCTCGCCACGATCGGCGGGGTCACCTTGACGCCCTGCGCGCTCGAGATGATCCGCATCCCGGCCTTGACCTCCGACATCGGGATGGTCCGCACGCGACCGTCTTCGACGAGCAGGCCGCAGTCCATCTCCGGGTTCTGCACCGTCACCCAGTGACCGTCCAGCCGGACGCTCGTCGGCAGGTTGGTGGTCGAGTAGAAACCGTCCGGGAAGACACCGTCCTGGCTGACTTCGGCGATCTCCGGCGTACCGGGGTCGACCAGGTTCGCGCCCTTGGTCTGGATCCGCATCAGCAGCCGCTGCAGCGACTCCTCGTCGTCCGCACCGACCGTCATCCGGACCGTCGACGGGTCGTCCTTGTCGTAGCCCAGGTCGAACTTGTCCAGCGTGTACTCACCGCCGTACCCGCGGATGTCGTCGAGCACCCGGGAGAGCAACCCCGAATCCATCAGGTGGCCGGTGATCTCGACCGTCTCGCTGACCTGCACGGGGTACCTCCCTCACCAAGAACGTCAGATTGTCCGACGATCTGCTGATGCTAACTCACACGACAGCTCCGTCGTCCGGGGTGTCGTCCTGGGGGAGGCGGTCTTTCATCCGGATCACCAGCGTGAGGAAGCCGCCGATGAAGCCGGCCACGGCGAGGGCGGTGATCCGGCTGTCGCCGAAGTCGAAGAGGGCGGCCAGGATCAGCAGGATCGGTCCACCGAGCAGACCGAGCCAGGCGAGCCGGCTGATCCAGTCGAGCTTCGGGCCGCGGGTCGGCTCCGGTGGGACGTAGTGGTCGTGCGGGTCGTCGGCTGCCCGCTTGGGGCGGGGCTCGGGCTCGTCCTCCGGCTCGTCACCGACGATCAGACCGGCCGGTACGTCGATCAGCGGTTCGTACTTCTCGTCGACATCCTCGCTGGCCGGCCACCGCGGCACCGGCGTCTCACCGCCGTCGTGGCCGGGCGCGGACGGCGCGTTGAACTGTTGGACCAGCGACTTCCACTCCGCGTCCTCGGTGCTGCGCGCGATCACCGGGCGGGCCTGGTCGATCTGGCCGGCGTCGACGAACAACTCGTCCGGCACCTCTTCGGAAGTTTCGCAGTACGCCGCGATGCCCGCCTTGGCCAGCGCGGCCAGGACCGGCTCGGCCACCTGCGCATCGATTCCGCCGAGCGAGGTGTACTCCGCGGCGGTCAGACCGTTGTCACGCATCGGCGGGGCCGGTCACGCGGGCAATGAAGGCTGCCGAGTCCTCGAAAATCCGTGGCGCGTCGTTGTCCAGGGTCGCGACGTGATAGCTGTCCTCGAGCAGGGTCTCGGTCACGTCGCGGGACGAGATCGACGTGAGGACGCGGCGGGCTGAGCTGGCTTGGACCACGTGATCGACAGTACTGCGGAAAAGCAGCACCGGCTGGGTTACCTTCGGCAGATCCGCCTGGACGACCTTCCACAGCTTCGACAGCGACAGCGCCGCCTTCAGGGGCATCCGGGAGTAGGCGCCCTCGTCGACGCCGGGCTTCTTGATGTCGTTCGCGATACCCGGGAACGAGGGGATCACCTTCGACAGCGCCGGCAGCAGTCCGAGCCGCTTGTCCTCGGTGCTCACCGACGGGTTGATCAGGACCACACCGGCGATGTCGGCGCCGCGCTCCTCGGCCAGCCGGAGGACGAGCGCTCCGCCCATCGACAGGCCGATGACGACGACCTGCTCATGCTCCTGCCGGAGCCGGGTCAGCTCGTTGTCCAGTACGGCGTACCACTCCTGCCAGCTGGTGCGGTTCATCTCCTGCCACGTGGTCCCGTGGCCGGGCAGCCGCGGCACGGCCACGCCGTACCCGAGATCGGCCAGGTGCTCGCCGTACGGGCGCATTGCGCGCGGTGAGCCGGTGAATCCGTGGCTCAGCAGGACGCCGACACCGGCGTTCTCGCCGGACCCGGAGCTGCGGAACTCCTCCGCGTGGACTTGCACTGGCACGGTCGACTCCTCGCCGGTCGTGGTTCCTCACAGACGGCATTCATCGGTGGCAACAGCCCCCACCCGCCGCGGGATCAATGGTCGCATCTGGACTTCATCCAGTCTGCATCCAGGTGACAACACGGTGAGCAACATCAACATTCCTGGCGGTGACATTGCCTGAGGGGGAAGCTGGAACGTAGTCTCCGCACCGGCAGGCACTGGTGTCTGAGGCACCAGGGGCCGACCATGGATGGGTACTCGGTTGGTGGCGGAGCATGTCGGGCGAGTGACGGAGGTCGAGGCGGATGCTGTACCTGCTGATCAGACAGTTCATCGTTGCACCATTCGTGAAGCTCTTCTTCCGGCCGAAAGTGACCGGGCTGCACCACATCCCGACCGACGGCCCGGCGCTGCTGGTCAGCAACCACCTCGCGTTCTCGGACTCGATCTTCCTGCCGGTCGCGGTGCCGCGGCAGATCGTCTTCCCGGCCAAGTCGGAGTACTTCACCGCTCCCGGGCTCAAGGGCAAGCTGATGGCGACGTTCTTCCGCTCCATCGGCCAGATCCCGATCGACCGCTCCGGCGGCCGCGCCTCGCTGGCCGCGCTGAACACCGGCCTGGACATCCTGAAGAAGGGCCAGCTGTTCGGGATCTACCCCGAAGGCACCCGCTCACCCGACGGCCGCCTGTACAAGGGAAAGACCGGCGTCGCCCGGATGGCGATCGTCGCCGGCGTCCCGGTGATCCCGGTCGCGATGATCGACACCCACAAACTGCAGCCGCCCGGCTCGATCCTGCCGAAGGTCTGGCGCCGTGAGCCCGGCAAGCTCTTCCCGCGGATGAACCGCCCCGGCGTCGCCGTCGGCGAGCCGCTGGACTTCTCCCGCTACGAGGGCATGGAGCGCGACCGCTTCGTCCTCCGCTCGGTCACCGACGAGATCATGTACGCCCTGATGGACCTGTCCGGCCAGGAGTACGTCGACATGTACGCCGACAAGGCCAAGGAACTCATCAAGGCCGGCGAATCAGTCGACGACCACCTCCGCCTGGGCGACACCAAGGCCTCCTGACGCCTCGCTCCGTCGCCTGCGCACCGGGTGTGACTGAGACGGTGGTGTGCGGGTGGTGGGGGTCGCTTAGGGTTAGGGCATGCAATTCGCGACGTTGAGTGCCGGGGAAGTGCCTGGGGTTCCGAGTTTGGACGAGTTGCGGGGGCTCAAGCCGCTGCAGCAGCCTGAGTGGCCTGATCCGGTGGCTTTGGAGCAGGTGATCGGGGAGTTGCGGACGTTGCCGCCGCTCGTGTTCGCGGGTGAGTGTGACGACCTGACGACGAAGATCGGGGCGGTGGCGCGGGGTGAGGCGTTTCTGCTCCAGGGTGGGGACTGTGCGGAGACGTTCGCCGGGGTGACCGCGGAGAACATCCGGGCCAAGCTGCGGGTGCTGCTGCAGATGTCCGTCGTGCTCCAGTACGCCGCGAGTGTGCCGGTCGTGAAGGTCGGGCGGATCGCCGGGCAGTACGCGAAGCCACGGAGTTCCGGTGAGGAGACTCGGGACGGTGTCACGCTCCCGACGTACCGGGGTGATGCTGTCAACGGGCTGGAGTTCACGCCCGAGGCCCGGATCCCGGACCCGCAGCGGCTGCGCGGGGTCTACAACGCGGCTGCCGCGACGCTGAACCTGACGCGCGCGTTCACCACGGGTGGGTACGCCGACCTGCACCAGGTGCACGCTTGGAACACCGACTTCGTGAAGTCGTCGCCGGTGGGGCAGCGGTATGAGCAGCTGGCCAGTGAGATCGAGCGGGCGCTGGCGTTCATGCGGGCCTGTGGTGCGACGGCGGACGAGTTCAAGACGGTCGACTTCTACGCCTCGCACGAGGCGCTCATTCTTGAGTACGAACACGCGCTGACCCGGATCGACTCACGCACTGAGCAGCCGTACGACGTTGGCGGCCATCTGCTGTGGGTGGGGGAGCGGACGCGGCAGCTGGACGGCGCGCATGTGGAATTCCTGGCGTCGCTGAGCAACCCGCTGGGTGTGAAGATCGGGCCGACCACCACGCCGGAGTACATCCGGGCCCTGATCGACAAGCTGAACCCGAAGGGCATCGAAGGCCGGCTGACCTTCATCACCCGGATGGGCGCGGGCAAGATCCGCGACGGGCTGCCGCCGTTGCTGGAGGCTGTGCGTGATCACGGTTCGCCGATCGCTTGGGTATGTGACCCGATGCACGGCAACACGTTCGAGACGCCGAACGGGTACAAGACGCGCAGTTTCGACGCGGTGATGGACGAGGTCCAGGGCTTCTTCGACGCGCACCAGCAGGTCGGCACGTGGCCGGGCGGTATGCACATCGAGCTGACCGGCGACGACGTCACCGAGTGTGTCGGTGGTGGTGAGGCGCTGGTCGCCGAGGACCTCGCGAACCGGTACGAGACGGCGTGCGACCCGCGGCTGAACCGGCACCAGTCGCTCGAGCTCGCGTTCCTGGTCGCCGAGCGGCTGCGGGCCGCACGGGCATGATCGACCTCCGGTCGGACACCGTCACCCGGCCGTCGGCGGGGATGCTGGCGGCGATGACGAGCGCGCCCCTCGGCGACGACGTGTACGGCGAGGATCCGACCGTCAACCAGCTCGAGGAGACTGTCGCGGGACTGCTCGGGCACGAGGCCGGGCTGTTCACGACCACGGGGTCGCTGGCGAACCTGCTCGGCGTACAGGCGTTGGTCCCGCGCGGCGGGGAGCTGCTGTGCGAGGCGAGCGCCCACGTGGTGCGCGCCGAGCTCGGTGGGCACGCGGCCGTCAGCGGCGTCACCACGCGCACGTGGAGCGCGCCGGCCGGGCAGATCGACCTCGAGCAGATCCGAGCGCTGATCGCGCCCGACCTCGGCCCGTACTTCGTCACCACCTCGGCCGTCTCGGTCGAGAACACGCACAACTTCGGTGGCGGTGCGATCCAGCACGGGTACGACGCTCTCGCCGACGAGCTCGAATCCCGTGGAATCCCGCTGCACCTGGATGGCGCTCGGCTCTGGAACGCAGCCGTCGCCACGGGTCGCACGCTTGCCTCGTACGGCGTCCGCGCGACCGCCGCGAGTGTCTGTCTGTCCAAGGGCCTGGGTGCCCCGGTCGGGTCGGTCCTCGTCGGGTCCACCGAGTTGATCCGTGAGGCACGGATCTGGCGGAAGCGCCTTGGCGCCGGCTGGCGGCAGGCCGGCGTACTGGCTGCGGCCGGTCTCTACGCGCTTGACCACAACTTCGACCGCCTCGCCGAGGATCACGCCAACGCCCGCCTGGTCGCCGAGGTCCTCGCTGACGCCGCGCCCGGCTCGGTCAAACCCGACCAGGTCGACACCAACATCGTCATCGCCGATCTCTCCGTCACTGGCAAGACCGTCGCCGAGGTCGTCTCGGTCGCCCGCGCCGAAGGCCTGCTCGTCGGCGGCGTCGGCGCCACTCAGCTACGCGTCGTCACGCACCTCGACGCATCAGCCGCCGATTGCCGTACCGCCGCCGAGATCCTCGCCCGCCTCCTGGGTGCCTGACCGCCGGGCCACGAAACGCTGGCGGACGATGATCGTGCCGTCGGCGTCCTCGTCCTCGTTGCGCCACTGGAAGCTGTCCGGCGTGATCTCGGTGAAGATCCAGCGCGTCTTCGCGGACTTCGGTTCACGGGCCTCGAGGGTGATGCTGTCCGGGCCGGAATGCCCGATGAACGTCATCACCACGGCATGCTTCGGGCCCATCCAGGTGGACCGGAAGGCACCCAGTTCGGGATCGTGTAGGCGGATGGTCAGGCCCCACTCGCCATCACCGTCGGTCGCCCGGGCCGCCCGGCTGGGCGTGATCCAGATGTCGGCGACCGCCCGGCCGTCCAGCGCCCACGCGAAATGCCACTCGCCCCTGGTCTCCCGCGTCACCCGGCCCTCGTCGTCGTACCAGCTGACGTCGAGATCCCAGCTGCCGATCAACGGAGCAAACGGCCGGAACGCCTCCTCGAACTCCGCCCGCGGAGCGTCGGACACCATCAACCCAGCCAGCACCAAAGCTGCATTTGCACCTGTCATACCGCGAACCTAGCGCAGCCCGGGGACACTTTCGGTCGGGTCCTTCAGGGCCAGTCGGTCGAGGCGCCGACGCGAGCCGGTACGGCGTCGATCGCGGACCCCCAGCCCATCACAAGTGCCCGAATCACCGCCACCCAGGCCTGGCTTCGCCGCGCACACGCACTTGTGATGGCCTGCCCGTCCACACCAACCTCCGCCTCCGCCTCCAGAGATTTGAACGGAGAACCCCTGAACTGGTCCCTTCTCCCCTGAATATCCGAGGGGAGAAGGGCTCAGTTGAACGGATATCCCCTGAGATGGGGGTTGCCCATCGGAAATTCAGGGGGCACCCCCATCTGAAGGGGCAACCCCTGTCTGAGGGGGTTGGCAGTCGAGTGGGGGCCAGTCGAAAGTTCTCGGCCGGCGATGTGCGCTGTGGCTGATCGCCGCGTCCGGCCGATCGAAGGACGGGGTGGCTGGGCGCCGCGGTGGCTGGGGGGGATGGCGAGGTCCGGTGACCGCGGCTTCACGTTGCCTGGGGTGGCGGGCTTCGGCTGCTGTGCGGAAAACGAGGGGATCTCCGCTCAAGTTGCTGGTTCTCCCCTCGTTATTTGAGCGGAGAACCAGCACATTGAACGGATATCCGGTCCTACTGTCCGATGTCCGGGTGATTTGCCGTCATCCCCGTCACAACGTCCGACGATCCGCAGGCCAGGCGTGCGGGTCCTTCGGACGTTGCGGGTACGGCGCTCAGCTGAGCCGCCAACACGAGCGGATATCGGCTCGTGTTGTCGGGCCGGGGATGGCGGGGTGGGAC
>NZ_SMKA01000162.1 GCF_004348455.1 Kribbella albertanoniae | reverse complement strand
GATGCGGAGGGGGCCGGAGTCGGGTCGGCGCTGGTTGCGGCCCAGGCGACACCGCCTGCCGTGGTCGTGACGGCGACCGCGGCGATGGTGCCCGCGATGCGCCAGCGTTTCTCTGAGAGATTTCTGAACAGTGCCATGCGGCCCAGGATCTCTCATGGGGCTGAGACGTGCCTCCGGTGCACCTGAGAAAACCCTGGCAATCGTGCTGTCAGAGGAACAGTACGGCGACCAGCCAGACGGCCGCGGCGAGCGACGTACCGATGAACTCGATCAGGATCGACAGGCCGGTGGCCTTCAGTGCGTGCTTGGTCGAGTCCCAGGCCGCGGTGTGGGTCTTCAGGCGCTGCCGCTCGGAGACGTAGACGCCGAGCGGGAAGCCGATGAACATGCCGACCACGGGGATCAGGAAGAAGCCGACGATGCCGAGCAGTACTCCGATGAGCATCGAGCGGCGTGGTACGCCGGACTCTCGGAGCCGTCGTTCGGGGACGATGTACTTGACCACCTGGCTGGCACCGATCAGGACCACCGCAACGGCCAGCACGACCCAGCCGGTGGCACTGCGTTCCACCAGCGCCCAGACCAGGATCGCTGCCAGGCTCAGAATGGCTCCGGGCAGCACCGGGATCACGATGCCGAGGATGCCGACGAAGATCGCCACTCCGACGAGGACCGTCATAGCAGTGTTCACACGGACACTCTGCCGCATATCGGGCGCGTTTAGGGTAGTGGCATGTCCCAGTTGCACGAATTGGTCACTGCACTGGCCGCTCCCTGGGTGGTGCTCTCGCCGCGCTCCGGTCAGCTCACCGGGAGCGGAGCGGAGGGCGTCTATGCCCGTGACAGACGGTTGCTGTCGAAGCTCGTAGTCACTGTCGACGGGGTGGAGCCGATCCCGCTGCAGGTGGACGAGCAGAGTGCCTCGACCCATGTGTACGTCGCGAAGGCCGACCGCGAGGAGACGGTCCTGGTCTATCGCCGGCGCGAGGTCACGCGGGACGGGATGACCGAGCGGATCACGCTGGTGAACAACTCCCGGGACGCCGTGACGTGCCAGCTGGAAGTTGCCCTGGGCACCGATCTCGCGGGGATCGTCGCGGTCCGCAACAGCACGGCCGCGACACTGCCCACGGTGGAGGCTCGGTACGACGATTCGGGCCGTCTGTACTGGGAGAATGAGGGCACACGGGTCACCGCGGAGCTGGACCCCGGAACGACTGCGACACCGCAGCTGGAGCCGGGGGAGGAGTTCACGATGATCATCAAAGTGATCGCTTCCAGCCCGCGCACGCTCAGCGGCTTCACGATCGACCCACCGGTGAACACTATTCTGTACACCGCGAGTGTTCACTGTAGTGATCACCGGGTTGAGCGCTGGTTCGATCGCTCGCTCGACGATGTCCGTGCGCTACAGCTTGCCGTGGGCAACGATCGCTACCTCGGAGCGGGCCCGCCGTGGTATCTCACCCTCTTCGGCCGGGACTCGTTGATCTCCGCGGGAATGCTGATCCCGGTCGACCCCGAGCTGGCAGCCGGCACCTTGCGGGCACTGGCCAAGTGGCAGGGCGCCAAGGTGGACATCGACACCGCCGAGCAGCCCGGGAAGATCCCGCACGAGCTTCGGGCCGAGGCGGCCGAGCACGGCGCCGAGTTCGTCCTGCCGCCGGTGTACTACGGCACGCACGACGCCACCCAGCTCTGGATCACCACGTTGCACAAAGCGTGGCGGTGGGGGATGCCGGCCGATCAGGTGCACGACCTCCTGCCGAACCTGCAGCGGGCCCTCGCCTGGATGCGGGACTACGCCGATCCGGATGGCGACGGATTCCTCGAGTACGTCGACGAGTCCGGTCACGGTCTGGCGAACCAGGGCTGGAAAGACTCGGACGACTCGGTGCAATGGCCGAACGGCGAGATTGCCACCGCACCGATCGCGCTGTGCGAGGTCCAGGGCTATGCGTACGCCGCCGCTGTCCGGGGTGCTGAACTGCTCGACGCCTTCGGTGAGTCGGGCGATGAGTGGCGCACCTGGGCGACAGCCCTGCAGGAACGCTTCCGCGAGGCGTTCTGGGTCGACGGCTATCCGGCGATCGCGCTCGACGGCGCCAAGAACGCGGTGGCCGGCCGTACCTCGAACATGGGCCACCTGCTCGGGACCGGTCTGCTGGACGCGGACGAGGAACAACGCGTGGCCGATGTTCTCGGTGAGGACGACCTCGACAGCGGATTCGGCCTGCGCACCCTGTCGACCGCGATGTCCCGGTTCAACCCGATCGGCTACCACACCGGCAGCGTCTGGCCGCACGACACCGCCATGACCGTCCAGGGCCTCTACACCGCCGGCCACGCGGATGTCGCCTCGTCGTACCTGGCTGGTCTCGTCCGGGCCGCCGAGAGCTTCGACTACCGCCTCCCCGAGCTGTACGGCGGCCGCGGGCGAACCGCCGAGACCCGGCCGACGCCGTACCCGACCTCATGTCGTCCACAGGCCTGGGCAGCGGCCTCCGTGGTCGCCGTCCTCGTCGCTGCGCTGGGTATCGAGCCGGACGTCCCAGGCGGCGTACTGACGCTCAATCCGGCACCGTCGCTGCCGTGGTCCGAGCTGACGCTGTCGGGGCTCAGAGTGGCCGGTGCGCCGCTCACGGTCGAGTGGCGGAACGGGGAAGCGGCAGTGCTGGAGGCCCCGGAGGACCTCCAGCACCGTCTCCTGGTCTGAGAACGCAAGGATGGCGGTCTCCCGCTAGGGGACCGCCATCGGCTCTGTAGGACTTTGGCGCCGGCGTTGGCGCGTTTATGAGACCTGGCTTACCGTTCGTCCTCCGTGGCGACGGCGGCGGGAGCGGCTTCGAGCCGGCCCGTCTCGTCGTGAATGGTGACGGCGATGTTGCGCAGCTTGTCCGAGTGCTCCCGGCCGTGGTGGGCGCAGAACAGAAGCTCCCCACCGCTGGTCAAGGTGACACGGACGTAGGCCTGCGCACCGCAGCGGTCACAACGATCCGCGGCCGACAGGGCCGAACTCGGGGCGAGTGCTGTAGTCACTTGAGGCCTCATCTCATCTAGTTCCGTTCTCACCAGATAGCAACATCCTGACATGCGGATCGCTTCCCGGTGGGGGCAACGTGTCCGAATGTGAGACGAACCACCTGCTCTCGTATGACGCATGTTGACGCGGAATCGTTTCTGTTTCGGGCGAATTAGGCGGGACACGCTGCGTCGGGCGTGTCTTATCTCACTGTGCGCCATGACTTCGTCACCCCGTGCTGATCTGCGGTGTGTCGTGAGGCACGCCCGATCGAGTCCGGATCGATATCTGACATAGCACCTATCTCGTTGTTCAGTCAGGTGCCCCGAGTGTCGGGGCTGCTAACAGGTTTTGGGGGTGCGGCCGCATAGGCTGTGCCTCGTAGTGAGTTGGTGAACCAGTGAAGGAGCCCTGTGGCCGCCCCGACGCCTCGCAGTACCGAGCTCGACCCGACGTACAACGCCCGCAACCTGCTCGTCCTCGAAGGACTCGAGGCGGTCCGGAAGCGCCCCGGTATGTACATCGGGTCCACCGACAGCCGCGGCCTGATGCACTGCCTGTGGGAGATCATCGACAACGCCGTCGACGAGGCCCTGGCCGGCCACGGCGAGCGGATCGACGTGATCCTGTACAAGGACGGATCCGTCGAGGTGCGTGACCGCGCTCGCGGCATCCCGGTCGACATCGAGCCGAAGACGAAGCTCAGCGGTGTCGAGGTGGTGTTCACCAAACTGCACGCCGGTGGCAAGTTCGGTGGCGGCTCCTACAACGCCTCCGGCGGTCTGCACGGTGTCGGCGCCTCGGTGGTGAACGCGCTGTCCGCGCGGCTGGACGTCGAGGTCGACCGCGGCGGCGTGGTCTGGACGACATCGTTCCGGCGTGGTGTCGCCGGTGAGTTCGACGCCGAGGGCGCGGATGCCGGTTTCTCCGCGGTCAAGGGTCTGCGCAAGGCCGGCCGGGCGAAGAAGGGCATGACCGGCACCCGGATCCGGTACTGGGCAGATCGGCAGATCTTCACCCGCGACGCGAGCTTCAACTACGACGAGCTGGTCACCCGGGCTCGGCAGACGTCGTTCCTGGTTCCCGGCCTGGAGCTGGTCATCCGCGACGAGCGTGGTGACGAGCCGACCGAGGAGCACTTCAAGCACGACGGCGGGATCAGCGAGTTCTGCGAGTTCCTGGCCACCGACCAGAAGGTCACCGAGGTGATCCGGCTGACCGGGACGGGGCACTTCACCGAGACCGTGCCGATGCTGGACGACGCCGGCCACATGACGCCGACCGATGTCGAGCGCGATCTCGACGTGGACATCGCCGTCCGCTGGGGCGACGGGTACGAGACCGAGCTCCGCTCGTTCGTGAACATCGTGGCCACCACGAAGGGCGGCACGCACGTGGCCGGCTTCGAGCGTGCGCTGGCCAAGAGCTTCACCAACGCGATGGAGGGCACCCGGCTGCTGAAGAGCGGCGAGGAGCTGATCAAGGACGACGTCCTCGAGGGCATGACCTCGATCGTCACGGTCCGGCTGGCCGAGCCGCAGTTCGACGGTCAGACCAAAGAGGTGCTCGGCACCCCGGCCGCGTCGCGGATCGTCTCGAAGGTCGTGCAGACCGAGCTGGAAGCGTTCCTGACCTCGACCAAGCGCGAGCACAAGGCCCAGGCCCGCGCGGTGCTGGAGAAGGTCGTCGCCGCATCCCGGACGCGTGTCGCGGCCCGTCAGCACCGGGAGCTGCAGCGCCGCAAGACCGCGCTGGAGTCGTCGGCCCTGCCGGCCAAGCTGGCCGACTGCCGCAGCAACGATGTCGACCGGTCCGAGCTCTTCATCGTCGAGGGTGACTCCGCCCTCGGGACCGCCAAGGTGGCTCGCAACTCGGAGTTCCAGGCGCTGCTGCCGATCCGGGGCAAGATCCTGAACGTGCAGAAGGCGTCGGTCGCCGACATGCTGAAGAACGCCGAGTGCGCCTCGATCATCCAGGTCGTCGGCGCCGGTTCGGGCCGCAGCTTCGATCTCGAGCAGGTCCGCTACGGCAAGATCATCTTCATGGCCGACGCCGACTCCGACGGCGCGCACATCCGCTGCCTGCTGGCCACGCTGTTCTTCCGCTACATGCGTCCGCTGGTCGACGCCGGTCGCGTCTACACCGCTGTGCCGCCGCTGCACCGCTTCGAGCTGACCAACCCGAAGAAGGGTCAGGACAAGTACATCTACACCTACAGCGACGCGGAGTACCAGCGGAAGACGGCCGAGCTGATGAAGAAGGGCGTCAAGTGGAAGGAACCCCCGCAGCGCTACAAGGGTCTCGGTGAGATGGACGCCGACCAGCTGGCCGAAACCACCGTGGACCCGCGGCACCGGACCCTGCGCCGGATGACCGTCGACGACGGCGAGGACGCAGCCAAGGTCTTCGACCTCCTGATGGGCAACGACGTCGCGCCCCGCAAGGAGTTCATCGTCCAAGGCGCCTACGAGCTGGACGAGAGCCGCATCGACGTCTGATCGGCGCCTGATGCAAGGGCCCCGCCTGGCCTGCTTCGACCTGGACAACACCCTCATCGACCGCGACGCGGCCTTCCGCGAGTGGGCGCGCTGGTGGTGCGGTGAGGCTGGTCTGGGGGAGGACGCTGTCGGCTGGCTGGCTGCGCAGGACAACGGTGGTTTCAGGCCCCGGGCCGAGCTGTTCGCCGAGCTGCGGCAGCAGTTCGGCGCCGCGCCGAGCGTTGAGAGCTACGACCGAGAGCATCCCTTGTTCACGCGCGCCGACGCGGCTGTCCTGGAGGCGCTGACAGAACTTCGGGCGGCTGGTTGGCGGGTTGCCGTGGTGACGAACGGCGGCGTGGTGCAGCAAACGTTGAAGCTCGAGCACACGGGGATCGCGGCCGCGGTCGACTACTGCTGTGTGTCCGAGGCCGTGGGGGTGCGTAAGCCGGACGCGCAGATCTTCGCGATCGCGGCAGAGCGCTCAGGAGCTGTCCTGGACGGGTGGATGGTGGGGGACCACCCGGCCTATGACATCGCAGGTGGGCGGAATGCCGGCCTGCGCACCATCCTGGTCGGGGATCGTGCAGGCGGGCCGGCAGCCGATTATTCTGTGCAGTCGGTGCTGGAGGCGTTCAGAATTATCGCCACCTGATCAGAAAACTGATCACAGTGCCTGGCGGAGAACGGCGTGCGCACCGCGGATGATCGCCTCGCGGTTGGCCTCGTAGGTCGGGTCGGTGATGGTCGTCTTGTTGGCCGCATCGAAGGACAGCACCGGCACGTGCAGATGTCCGGCCGGCATCGACGGGTCCTTCAGATCGCGCTGCAGGGTGTTGCGATAGGCCACCTCGTTGGACAGGTAGCCGCCACCGGCACCTTCGGAGGCGATCGATCCCTCCGTCGGACCCAACGGCTGCCGCACGGGCGCAGTCTGGCCTGCCGGGATCTCCAACACCGACGTGTTCACCCTGGTGCGGAACGGCGTCACATCGGCCTGCGCCATGCGGGCGAACGGCAGACTGGCGGTGAGCCACTCCGGGCCGGCCGGCATGCTGGGCGAAACGACGGGAGCTGCAGCGGAGCCGCCACCCCAGAGGTTGTTGTTGTCACCGATCGAACTGGTCGAACGCCGGCGACCGTTGAAGACCTCCAGGTCGAAAATGCCGACGCGCCCCTGGCTCGCCGTCATCACGAGATCCGCGTGCTGCGGCCCACCGCGGTAGTGCGGCGCGAGAGCGTCCTCGACCATGTTCTGGTCGAAGTCGGTGTAGCGGACCGGGAAGACAACGGCCTGGATCTCGTACGTCGTTCCGTTAACAGTCCAGCGCTGTCCGTCCAGCGTGAGCGCATTCGCTCCGGACGGGTTGCCGATGCGGATGTCGGCATCCAGGGTGAACGGATCGAACCCGGTCACCAGGATCTTCCGTACGTCGGGGGAGAAGCGGGTGCTCGTGATTCCCCGGGAGGCATACTCCAAGGATCGGATCAGGTCGGCGCGTTCCGCCGTACCGATGGTGAAGCGCGGCTGCCACTGGCGAACCGTCAGCGCCATCGAGATGCGCGCCCAGTACAGACCGCGGTCATCGGTGGCCGGTAGCGCGTCGGCACCGGAGACCGGGTGCTGAGCGCGGTGCACGGCTGTCCGCCACAAAGCCTCGCCCTGCGCGCGGATCAGCAGCTTGGCGGCCTCCCGGCTCGGCATCCGGCAGAGCAGCCGGCCGAACAGCTCCACCTGCTTGTCGAACCCGGTCCGGCGCAGGATCTCGGCCGGCACCGAAGGTCCACCGGCGATACCGCGACCGAGGCGCTGCTCCTCGACCGTGCCGGTGACCCCGGTGTCGAGGCAGCCGGTGGGGACCGGCGCCGCGTGCACGGCCGGAGCGCCGGACAGGACGCTCGTCAGGGCCAGGGCGCCGACCAGCAGGGACCTGGGAAATGAGCGGGGGCGGAGTCTCATAAGGGGTATCTATCAGATCCCGGCGCGGAAGCCGAGAGATCTGCACAAAGACCGGTATTGCAGACAGTATGCAATGCGCTACCTTCGGAGAGCGGCGCCCGCCCCCGCCGCCACATTTCCTGAGGAGCATCCCGTGAGCACCACCAGCAGCCGCCGCCGTTTCCTGACCACTGCGTTGACCACCGGACTGACCGTCGGCACCGGAACCGCCGTACTGACAGCTTGTGCAGGGGCTTCGCCCTCCAGTACGCCGGTCGCGTCGGCCGACTCTGCTCCGCCCAGCGGCTCGGTCCCGCCCAGCGCAGACCCGGTCCTCAACGGTGAACAGGCACTGGCTCGCCTGGTGGAGGGCAATGCTCGCTTCGTCGCTGACCGCGAGGAGCGGCTGGACGAAGGTGTGGCGCGCCGGGTAGCGGTGAGCAAGGGCCAGCACCCGTTCGCCACCGTGCTCGGCTGTGTGGACTCCCGGGTGCCGATCGAGCTCGTCTTCGACCAAGGTCTCGGCGATCTGGTCGTCGTACGCAGCGCTGGTGAAGCCCTCGACCACTCGGTCACCGGCAGCCTGGAGTTCGGCGTCGCCGAGCTGCACACGCCCCTGCTGGTGGTCCTCGGCCACCAACGCTGCGGCGCCCTCGACGCCACCATCAAGGCCCTCGACACCCACCAGCGAACCGCCGAAGCCGGCCAGATCGGCTACCTAGTCGAAGCCCTAACCCCAGCCGTCCGCCAGGTAGCAGGCAAACCCGGCGACCGCCTAACCAACGCCATCCACGCCAACATCAACCTAGTCCTAGCCGAACTCCGCCGCTCCCCAGTAATCGCCCCTCTGGAAAAGTCGGGCAAGCTCAAGCTCGTAGGCGCCTACTACGAACTGGACACCGGCCAAGTCCACCTCACCTAAGTCACCACGCCGGACTGCCCCCGACCTGGAGGTCGATCGTGGCCAGCCAATCGCCTCCTCCCGAGTCCCCCGAGCTGACCGGCCCTGCGGGTACGCCCAGGGCCCTGCCCGCATCGGCACAGCCGGGGTTGCCCGTCGAGCTGGAGGGTTGCCCCGTGAAAATTTCGATGGGCAACCCCCCACCTGGAGGGATAACCCCTGTAATGGGCGGGCGCACGGACGAGCCGCGCTCTCCACACCAGCCGGTACGACGTTCCGCACCAGCTGGTACGACGTTGTGCACGGTTCGACCATGCGCGTGGCCCGAATGTGGTTGAGGGGTGCCCAAGGTGAGCCGGCCCGGGCGACGTTGAGCACGGTTCGACCGTTCGGCGGGGTGTCAGATGGTTGATGCGTGCACAAGGTGACGCTGGTCAGGCGGTCGCCGGGTCCCGCGGGGAAGGGGATTCGGCGTCCCGTTCGCTGCGGAGTTCCTAACGTCCGAACAGCCGGAGGCGGGCCCTCCGATCATTCGGACGTTGTGGCAGCGGGGGACCGCCGAGGGCGCTTGGGGTAACCGATGAGATGGGCGCGGGGTGGTTCCGGCGAGCCTGGGGTGGGTTAGTCGTGTTGGGTTAGGAGGCCGGTGTCTACGTCGTACATGAAGCCGCCGACGAGGATCTCTTCGCCGATCAAGGGGTGCTCGCGGACGGCGGCTACGTCGTGGCGGAGGGCTTGGAGCTGGTCGGGGATCACGTTGATGGGGAGGTAACCGGCCGGTTTCCCGGCGGCCTTCTCGACCTTGGCGCGGAGTTCGTCCTCGGACATCGCGGCCATCGCGCAGCGGGTGTGCGGGATGATCATGATCCGGCGGATGCCGAGCAGGTTGACGCCCAGGACGAGTCCGGTGAGCGTGATCTCGGTGACCCGGCCGCCGGCGCTGCGCAGGACCTTGGCGTCACCCGCCTTCAGGCCGAGCAGCTCCAGCGGTGGGATGCGGGAGTCCATGCAGGTGACCACGCCGACTCCGGCGTGGGCGATTCCGTCGAAGCCGCCGTAGTGGAAATCGGCGGCGTACTCCGCGTTGGCGGCGAGCAGGTCTTCGAAACCAGTGGTCATCGGGCTGCCCCTGGCACAGGGGTTCCGGCCTTCAGGATCGACATCGCGAACGGCTCCTTTCCACAGGACTCCGGACGAGGTGGATCAGCAGGTGCACTGGTCACCGGGACGACCCAGGACCGCCCGTCGCGATGCCACACTGTCACGGATTCCAGATCTTCGCCCGCGACAGTGAGGGCGTCCAGCGAGAGCTCACCAGTTTGGTGGCGTACGGCGATTTCCGCGGCCTGACCGCGTTTCGTCCACGTGGTGCGGCCACGCAGACCGGTCAGGAAGGTCTCACCGCGGTCCGAGGCCGCGAGCACGTCGAGTGCGGTCCCGGTGTCCAGGTGGCCGTGCATGGTGCCGGCGGGCAGCAGCACGGCGGTGGGGGAGAAGCGGTGGCCGCCGAGGTGGCTGGCCTCCCAGACCCGGCCGGGTGCGGCCGTGGCCAGGCCGTTGACGAGCGGGCGGCCGAGGATCGCGCAGCACTCGTCGCGCTTGCCGTTGGTGCAGACCAGCATGATCGCCTCGTCGACCGGCACCAGGCCGGGCAGTGAGGCGTCGACGGCCTCGCGATCACCGCGGGCGATCGCTGCGAGGTCGAGCTTGTCGAGGGCCAGCGGGTCCTCGAGGTGGGCGGTGAGCAGCCAGGTCTTGCCGGGCACGGTGGAGGCGACGTACACCTGCTGGGCGTGATTGGCCGGGAAAGAGTGCCGCCCCGGCGTGCGGATCAGGCCGAAGCGGACATCGGCTTTCTTGCATTCGGCATCGAACCGGCCACCGAACTCAGGGTTCAGATGACTGTTGACGACGGCATCGGCACCCCACGGACCGGGTTGTTCCAGGACGACCCAGCCACTCGCGACAATGGCGGAACCTTCCAGCGGCTCGAGAAGCTGACGGCAGAAGGTTGAGCACAGGCCTGGCCGACCGGTCGCGTCGGGTGGAACTCTCACAGCACCACTGTAGGTTAGGCAGCCCTCAGTACCGTGCAGGGATCATCAAATGATCATCAAGTGTGCACAACGCCACGTCGGCCGAGCAGTGCGACGGCGAGGATCGCCGCCAGGAAGGCGCAGACGGCAGCCCCGGCGAAGATCGCGTGCGTTTGTGAAATGGCCGCGTCGCGGAGCGCGTCCACGAAGGGCCGGCAGGACGCGGGTGCTGCCGGACAGAGCTCGTTCGGTGACGGTACGTCGTCCACGATCGCGAAGTACCGGCGTAGCCCGATCGCGGTCAGTGCCGACACGCCGACCAGCATGCCGACCATCCGCGCGACAACGACGAGAGCGCTGACCAGCCCGTGGTTCGCCGGGGGAGTAGCGCCCAGGATCGCCGTGTTGACCGGTGACAGCGCCAGCCCGAAGCCGAATCCACACAGCAGCAGTACGGCGGTTGCTGCGAAGTGATCGAGGGCGTTGCGGCCCCAGAACGTCATCACCACGAACATGGCGCCGGCCAACGCCAGCCCGGCTCCGGTAATCAGGCCGAGCCCGTAGCGCCGAGTCAGCCAGCCGCCGACCACCGCGCCCACCGGCAACGCGATCAGGAAGCGCAGCAGCACCAGAGCCGCCGCGAGCTGCCCACCGCCTTGCGTGGTCCGCGCAAACACCGGTACGTCGACCAGTGCAGCGATGAGCGCACACCCGACCAGGAAACTTACCACCAGCGAACCCCAGGCAGGGCGGGCTGCGAGCAGACCGGCCGGAATGATCGCTCGCGGAGTCCGGCGCTGCCAGGCAACGAGGGCGACCGCGAACACCGCAGCCCCGACGAGGAGCCAGGGCCCGGCAGGAGACATCAGTTCGCGCTCAGGATCGGCCGTGGCGAACGCGAGAACAACACCAGACAGCGCGAGCGCGAGCAGCAGAGCGCCGGGGAGGTCGACCTGCTTGACGAGGCTGACCACCTGGGAGCGTCGGAGCGTGAGGACGGCCCAGACCAGGCCGAGGACGAGCGTCGCAACCCCGATCGGAGTCGCGAGTCTCGACGTACCGGCGAAGGGCACGAAGGGCAGACCGAGGGTGACGTCGGATGCGAGGCGTTGTGGTGCGGTCAGCGTGAGGCCCAAAGCAACCGCTGCCAGCAGGCCGACGGCGGCCGACCAAGGTGGTCGCCGGGCTTCGCGCAGCAGAACGGCGAGGACGACGGCGACCACGAGGTTCAGCCAGAAGATGTATCGCCAGTCGGCGACGGCCAGTACGGCGGCGCCCAGCAGCGGTCCCAGGACCGAACCGAGCTCCTGTACGGCGCCAACCACGCCCAAAGGCAGTCCGCGGCGCTCAGCGGGCCACAGGTCCGCGACCAGCGCGAGTGTGGCTGGGACGAGCCCGCCACCTCCGACACCCTGAAGAAACCGACCGGTTACCACCAGGGGCAGGTCGTACGCCGCCGCCGTGATCAGCGATCCGACCGCGAACAGGATCAGCGCGCCGACCAGGACCGGGGTCCGCCCGGCGACGTCCGCGATCCGGCCGATCAGCGGCAGCACGGCGATGTAGCCGAGCAGGAACCCGGAGATGATCGGCGCCGCCCGCTGGAGCTGGTCCGCGGACAGCCCGACCCCGGACATCAGGTCGGGCAGCGCGAGGACGACGACGTACGTGTCGGCGGCCGCGAAGGCGACCGCGATCGACGCGAGCGTGAGCTTGGCTCTCGGCCGGACGGTCCCCGGCACTCCGCGGCTCACTGGGGCTTGGTGATCGTGACTTGTTCGCCGTACTTGTCGAAGGTGACGTCGTAGCTGCTGTTGGCGCCGTCGTAGAACGGGCCGGAGATCGTCGCCGCGACGAGCTGCTTGGTCTCCTTGTCGAGCTTGAAGCTGCTCGGGAAGTCCTGGTCGGCCGGAGCCTTCGGGAAGATCCCCTGCAGCGACTTGCCCGGCACCGAACCGGTGATCTCGGTCAGCACCTTGGCGCCGTCGCGGGTGTCACCCTTCACCTTCGGGTCCTTCAGCGCCGGCAGCAGCGATGTCAGGCCCTTGTTCGGGTCCAGCAGGATCGCCGGGTCCGGCGCACCGAATCCGGTCAGCTGGTCGGCCGTGAGCTCGACGAACTTCCCGGTGAAGGGCAGCTTGGCGTACACCTTCTTGTCGACCGCAACGACCTCGGAGTCGATCGGCGCGCCGCCGGTGCGGATCGTGAGCTTGCCCTTGAACGCCGGGGCGTGCGTCGCCACGCCGTCGCCGCTGGCCAGAGTCTGCGCGCTGTCCGGCAGATCCCGCCCGGTCAGCACGATGTGGACGCTGGCCGCTTCGTCGATCGCCTTCTTCGCGGCCGCGAGCTGTGCGACGGCGTCGTCGGTCTGCCCGGCGCCACCGCCGGAATCCTTCTTGTCAGTGCAGCCGACCAGTGCCAGCACGAGCACCGCGCCCAGCGCGACGAGTCTCTTCATGGGGTCAGCCTGCCAGGTCCGCGGCCAGAGCAGCGATCGGTTGGGCCACCGGCACGCCGGAACCGTCGCGCCGCGGGTCGATCGGCGGCAGATCCACCGGTGCGCCGCTACTCGCGCTGGCCTTGACCGGAGCCACGCCGATGTAGGCGAGCAGCAGCCCGTCCTCACCCTTCAGCAGCCGCTGGCAGCGCACACCGCCGGTCCCGCGGCCCTTGCCCGGGTACTCGCTGAACGGCGTCACCTTGACCGCGCCGACCTCGGTCCCCGGCAGCGCCGAGTCCGAGCCGGCGATCGTCACGACCTGTGCCTCGCGGCCCGGGTCGACGGCGCCGAAGAAGACCACCTTCGCGCCACTGCCGAGCCGGACACCGGCCATCCCGCCCGCGGTCCGGCCCTGCGGACGGACCACGGAGGCCGGGAAGTGCAGCAGCTGTGCCTCCGAGGTGACGAAGCACAGCTCCTCCTCACCGGTCGTGAGCTCGACCGCGCCGACGACCTCGTCGCCGTCGTTGAGCCGGATGATCTCCCACGCGTCGCGGTTGCTCAGGTGATCCGGAACGACACGCTTGACGACACCGGTCGCCGTACCGAGTGCGACACCGATCGAGTCGGGATCCATCGTGGTCAGCGCGAGCGCCTTCTCACCCGGCTCCAGGGAGACGAACTCGGCGATCGGTGCGCCACCCTGCAGGTTCGGCGCGGCGGCAGTCGTCGGTACGGCGGGCAGGTCGAGCGAGTCGAGCCGGATCAGCCGGCCGGCCGTGGTGATGAGGCCGTACTGACCGCGGGCCGTGCTCTTGATCGCGGACACGATCGCGTCGTGCTTGGCCCGGCCCTCCGCCGTACCGAACGGCTCGACGCCGTTGGTGCGGGCCAGCAGGCCGGTCGAACTCATCAGGATCCAGCACGGGTCATCAGTGACCTCGAGCGGTACGGCGGCGGTCTTGGTCGCACCGGACGACTCCAGCAGCACAGTACGGCGGGGTGTTCCGTAGGTCTTGGCGACCTCGGCCAGCTCGTCGCCGACCGTCTTCTTCAGCAGCGCCTCGTCCTCGAGGATCGCGGTCAGCCGCTCGATCTCGCGCTCCAGCTCGGCCTTCTCGGTGTCCAGCTCGAGCTTGGAGAACTTCGTCAGCCGGCGCAGCGGCATGTCCAGGATGTAGTTGGCCTGGATCTCGGACAGGTCGTAGATGTCGATCAGCCGGGTCCGGGCCGCGGCCGCGTCGTCGCTGGTCCGGATGATCTGGATGACCTCGTCGATGTCGAGGATCGCGATCAGCAGGCCGTCGACGATGTGCAGCCGGTCCTGGGCCTTCTTCCGGCGGTACTCGCTGCGCCGGCGGACGACGTCGTACCGGTGCTCGAGGTAGACCTCCAGCAGGGTCTTCAGGCCGAGGGTGCGGGGCTGGCCGTCGACCAGGCAGACCGCGTTGATCGAGAACGAGTCCTCGAGCGGGGTGAGCTTGTAGAGCTGCTCCAGCAGTGCCTCGGGGACGAAGCCGTTCTTGACCTCGATCACCAGCTGGGTGCCGTGCGTGCGGTCGGTCAGGTCCTTGACGTCCGCGATGCCCTGCAGCTTCTTGGCCTGGACCAGCGTCTTGATCTTCTCGATCACCTTCTCCGGGCCGACCGTGTACGGCAGCTCGGTGACCACGATGCCCTTGCGGCGCGGCGTGACGTTCTCGATCCGGGCGGTGGCCCGCATCTTGAAGCTGCCGCGGCCGGTCGCATAGGCGTCCTTGATGCCCTCCAGGCCGACGATCTTGCCGCCGGTCGGAAGGTCCGGGCCGGGGATGAACCGCATCAGGTCGTCGAGGTCGGCGTCGGGCTTCTTGATCAGGTGCCGCAGCGCCTGGATGACCTCCACCAGGTTGTGCGGGGCCATGTTGGTGGCCATTCCGACCGCGATCCCGGCGGCGCCGTTGACCAGCAGGTTCGGGAAGGCGGCCGGCAGCACCGACGGCTCTTCCTCGCGGCCGTCGTAGTTCGGCCGGAAGTCGACGACGTTCTCGTCCAGGCCGTTCGTCATCGCGACCGCGGACGGCGCCATCCGGCATTCCGTGTAGCGCATCGCGGCCGGACCATCGTCCAGAGAGCCGAAGTTTCCGTGGCCGTCGATCAGCGGCAGCCGCATCGACCAGGGCTGCGCGGTGCGGACCAGGGCGTCGTAGATCGCGCCGTCGCCGTGCGGGTGGTACTTACCCATCACTTCACCGACGACGCGGGCCGACTTCACATGGCCGCGGTCGGGGCGGATGTTGTTCTCCGCCATCGAGAACAGGATCCGCCGCTGGACCGGCTTCAGCCCGTCCCGCGCGTCCGGGAGCGCCCGGGAGTAGATCACCGAGTAGGCGTACTCCAGGAAGCTGGTGCGCATCTCGTCGGAGACATCGACGTCGAGGATGCGCTCCTCGAAGTCCTCGGGCTCGGCGGTGGTACTGGAACGGCGTGCCATACGGGTGAACTGCTCCTCAGTCGAACTGGAACCCTATTGTCGCTGGTGAACCATCGTTTCGCGGCCCACGACCCGCAGGATGTATGCGGTCGGAGCCAAGGCGGACCCTACCGCGAGGGTCAGACAGAGTCCGGCGATCCCCAGCAGGATGCCCCAGGGGACGGTCACCGGTACGTCGGGAACACCGGCCGTCATCGCGTGCCGGATCAGTACGCCGACCGTCACCGTGATCGCAGTACCGAGACTGAGAGCGACCATTCCGACCAGCGAGGACTCCCACAGGACCATGCGGCGGATCTGGTTCGGGGTGGCGCCGAGCAGGCGGGAGGTGACGAACTCCTGCCGCCGCTGCAGGCTGCCCATCAGCAGGGTGTTGGCGATGGCGATCGCGCTGTAGAGGGCGGCCGGCCCGAGCAGCAGGATGAGGCCGAGCTGATTTCCCTTCCGGACCCCTGCGGTCTGTTCGGCGTCCCAAGCAACAGCCGGTACGGCGCCTTCGATGCGCTGCACGAGTTCCGCGGGATCGGTCCCGGTGGCCGGCAGCACGAACATCCGCTCGGGCTTCGCTGCGGGCGCGTGGGCGCGAGCGAGCTCGAGAGGCAGCAGGAATGACGGGTTGATCCCGAACGCGTCCGGCACGATCGCCACGATCTTGAGCTTGGCGGTCGTCCGGTCCAGGAAGGTCACCGGCACCTCGTCGCCGAGCCGGTAGTGCTCGAACCCGGACATCTCCTTGCTCACGGCAACGGTATTCCCGGTGAGCGCGGTCAGGTCACCGGCGACCGGAGTCATTCGGCGGGTGCGCGACGCGACGGCCGGATCGATGCCTTCGGCGTCCTCGAGCTGGGCGTAGTCGGCTGAGACCCGCACGAACTGCACCGGAAGCCCAGCGTCGACGGCAGCGACGCCCGGGGTCGCGGCGACCTTGGCCTGGTCGCCTCCGGTGACCACGATCGGGGCGAGCATGCCGTCGCGCAGCGTGGCCGCGGCGCTGTCCGCAGCGAAGCTCAGGCTGAGCACCATGGAGCCGGCGATCGCGGAGATGGTCAGGATCGGCGCCGCGAGGGATGCGCTGCGACGGGGTGCCGCGACCACGTTGCTCCGGGCGAGCCGTCCCGACACGCTGGTCCAGGCGACGAGCGGTGCCGCCCAGAGACGTCCGAGGACCGGGACGATCAGCGGAGCGAGCAGGGTCAGCGAGATCACCAGCAGCATCGGCGTGAACATCGCCAGCGGGACTGCGGCTTCACCACTGGACGGCTTGATCAGGGTGAGCAGGACGATCGAGCCGGCCATGAACAGCAGTCCGAACACGACGCGAACCGGTCCGATCCGTGGCGGTTCGAGGCTGGCCTCGCGGAGCGCGTCGATCGCCCCGACCTTTCCGGCCCGCCGAGCCGCGGCGCGGGCCCCGAGCAGCGCGACGAGCAGCCCGATCCCGACCGCGATCGACAGCGGCACCCACGGCGAGGCCGGCTCCAGCTTCACCGGAGCGAGCTCCGTGTACGACGCCTTCGCGAGCAGCAACGGAGTCGCGAGCTGCGCCAGCACGGCGCCGGTGATCGACGCACCGAGGGCGACGACCAGAGCCTCACCGAGGATCATCCGGCGGATCTGACCCGGCGTGGCACCGATCAGCCGGAGCAGGCCGAGTTCGCGCCGCCGGGAGGCGACCGCGAAGGCGAAGGTGCTGGCGATGACGAAGATCGTGATGAAGCCGCTGATCGCGCCGACCATGCTCAGCACGGTCTGCAGTCCGGACACATCCTGGTCGGAGGTGGACACACTGACTCGCTGCGGGCCCATCCCGTCGCCACCGAGGGTGGTCACGGCGATGCTCCCGGCGCTCGGTCCCCGGTACGCGATGGTGGCGGCGGTTGCGGTGGCGGCAAGTCCGAGCAGGAACACGCCGACCGCGAGCGCCACGAACGAACCGGCGTACAGATGTCTGTGCCGTCCAACCGTCTGCCTGCTCAGGAAGAACATCAGCGCTCCAGGTCACTCATGGCAGCCGCGATCTGACCCGGCGTACCGCGGTCGAGGTGACCCGCGATCAGGCCGTCGGACAGGAAGACGACGCGCTCGGCGTACGCCGCCGCCACCGGATCGTGAGTGACCATGACGACGGTTTGCCCGGCCCGATCAGTTGCCTCGCGCAACAGGGTGAGCACCTGGCGACTGCTGTTGCTGTCGAGCGCACCGGTCGGCTCATCGGCGAAGAACACCGACGGCTTGGTGATCAGCGCGCGAGCGATCGCGACCCGCTGCTGCTGCCCGCCGGACAGTTCGGCCGGCCGGCGCTTGACCTTGTCGCTCAGCCCGACCTGTTCCAGTACGCCGAGGATGTCGTTGCGATGCGGGCGCTTGCCGGTCAACCGCAGCGGTAGCGCCACGTTGTCGTACACGGTCAGCGACGGCAGCAGGTTGTACGCCTGGAAGACGAAGCCCATCTCCTCACGACGCAGCTTGGTCAGTGCGACCTCGCTGAGCCCGTGCAGGTTCACACCACCCAGTACGACGACGCCCGTCGTCGGCTGGTCGAGTCCGGCCGCACACTGCAGCAGCGTCGACTTGCCGGAGCCGGACGGGCCCATGACGGCAGTGAACGAACCACGCGGGAAGTGGTAGGTGACGCCACGCAGGGCATCGACCCCACCGGCCTTGGAGCGGTAGGTCTTGGTGATCCCGTCGAGCACCAGAGCAGGTGCTGCGTCCGGTACGACGCTGGGGTACGAGGGCGCGGTTGCGGTCATGTGACCAGCCAACCGGTGATCGGCGTTGCACACGCGGGCTTGGGCAAGAGACTCGGAGTAGCGCGCACGCTACCGCCGTACAGGCAGTCCCGGACCTAGGGTTGGCGGCGTGGAGAGACCTGTGACGGGCTGGCAAGCGCTGGCGTCCCCGCGCTTCCTGGTGTCGTCGTGGCCGTGGCGGGCCTACCTGTACCTGTTCACCTCGATACCGGTCGGCGTGGTCACGATCTGCCTGCTGCTCGGGGCGGCGGTGACCAGTGCGCTCCTGAGCCCGATCGTGATCGGCATTCTGCTGCTGCCGTTGTTCCCGATGTTCGGGGTGGTGATCGGCTGGGCGGAGCGCTGGCGGGCCGGGCTGATGCTGATCGACGGCATCAAGAGCCCGCATGCTGCGATGCCGGTCGCGCTGTCGCTGCGGGACAAGCTCAAGTTCCGGCGGCGCGAGCAGGCGTCGATGCGGTCGCTGGGCTACGGCTTCGTGCTGGGTGTGCTGGTCTGGCCGTTCAGCGCCGCGTTCGCGGGCCTGAGCGCGACCATTCTCGGTACGACGATCCTCGCGCCGATCATTGCCGACACCGACGAGATGGGGATGGGGCCGTGGACGCTGAACACCGCCTGGGAGGGACTGCTCTTCACGGTCACCTTCGGGCCGGTGTTCTACGCGGTCAGTTCCTACCTGCTCGGCGTACTGGCTGCTGCGGAGGCGTCGCTGGCCAAGGCGATGCTGGGGCCGCGGGAGGATGAGCTGCAGCGGAACGTGGCCGAGCTGCGTCGCTCCCGGCTGGACCTGGTCGATGCGTTCGAGACCGAGCGGGCGCGGATCGAGCGGCATCTGCACGACGGCGTACAGCAGCGGCTCGTCGGTCTGACGATGACGCTCGGCCTCGCCGAGCTCGACCTGCCCGAGGGGGAGGGCCGGCGGCTGGTGGTGAAGGCGCACTCCGAGGCCGAGGCCGCGCTGGCCGATCTGCGGGAGGCGGTGCGTGGCATCCATCCGCGGGTCCTGATCGACCTCGGGCTCGAGGCCGCGATCCGGGAGGTCGCCGACCGCAGCCCGATGCCGGTCACGGTGTCGATGATCCTGGACTCGCGACTGCCGCCACCGATCGAAGCCGCGGCGTACTTCGTGGTCAGCGAGGCACTGTCGAACGTCGCCAAGCACGCTCAGGCGACCACCTGCCAGGTGGCCGGCCGACGGGAAGGTCAACTGCTCATCATCACGATCACCGACGACGGGATCGGTGGCGCGACGGTCGGGGCCGGCACCGGGTTGACCGGGCTGGTGACCAGGTTGGACGCTTTGGGCGGCACACTCGTGGTCGACAGCCCACCCGGTGGGCCTACTCGACTGCGAATGGAGTGCCCGTGCCAACTCGGCGACTGAGCATCGTGCTGGCCGAAGACTCGCTGCTGCTGCGCGAGGGCCTGGCCAGCATTCTGGATCGCGCCGGGCACGAGGTCCGCGACAGCGTCGGCGACGGGGACACCCTGCTCGCCGTGGTCCGCAAGGAGCCGCCGGATCTCGTCATCACCGACGTCCGGATGCCGCCGGGACACAGCGACGAAGGTCTGCGCGCGGCCGCCGCGATCCGCGCCGAGTTCCCCTCGATCGGCATCCTGGTGCTTTCGCAGTACGTCGCCGATGCGTACCTCTCGTCGTTGCTCGAATCAACGACCGGCGGAATCGGGTACCTGCTCAAGGACCGGGTCGGTCACGTCGCCGAGTTCCTGGAATCGCTCGACCGGGTCGCGTCGGGTGGCACTGTGGTCGACCCCGAGGTGGTCCGGCAGTTGCTGGCCCGGCGCCGGAACGACGGTCCGCTCTCCGCGTTGACGCCGCGGGAGCTCGAAGTACTGGCGCTGATGGCCGAAGGCCGGGTGAACGGCGCGATCGCGGAACAGCTCGTGGTGAGCGAGGCCGCCGTACGGAAGCACGTCGGGAACATCTTCGCCAAGCTCCAGCTGGACGACGGCCTCGATCGCCGGGTGTCCGCCGTACTCACGTATTTGCGTGGCTGAGGACGATTGAGACATGGACGCGGATATCCGGAAGATTCTGGCGGACTGCTCGACGTGGGCTGTGGTCGGCTTGTCGAACAACACCGACAGAGCGGCGTACGGCGTGGCGCGGTTCCTGCAGGGACGGGGGAAGCGGATCGTGCCTGTGCATCCGTCGGCCGAGACCGTGCACGGCGAGCAGGGGTATGCGAGCCTGGCCGACATTCCGTTCCCGGTGGACTGTGTGGACGTGTTCGTCCGGTCCGAGCTGGCCGGTGAGATTGCCGACCAGGCGGTGGGAATCAATGCGCGCGCGGTGTGGTTCCAGCTGGGTGTAATGGACCAGGACGCCTACACACGCACGACCGCGGCCGGACTGACGATGGTGATGAACCGTTGCCCCGCGATCGAGTGGGCGGGTCTCGGTCCGTCGTGACGACCACCTGACCGGGGCGGTGGGGTGGGGCCGATATGAAGGAGCGTTCTGCATGTTCTCGATCGACACGTCCACCGACTTCGGCAAGCGGATCACCCGGCAGCTCGGCGACGAACGCGTCGTCTGGCTGACCACGGTCGGCAAATCGGGCACCCCGGCGCCGAACCCGGTCTGGTTCCTCTGGCACGAGGGTGAACTGGTGATCAGCAGCCAGCGCCACAAGGCCAAGCTGCACAACATCACCACCCACCCGCAGGTCGCGGTCAACTTCAACGCGACCCACGGCGGCGGCGACGTCGGCGTCATCTCCGGTACGGCGCGCATCGAGTCCGAGCCGCTGTCCGGCGAAGCGCTCGCCGTCTACAACGCCAAGTACGGCGACGACATCAGCGGCCTCGGAATGACGACCGAGCAGTTCCACACGGAGTACCCGGTGATCATCCGCATCACCCCGGAAAAACTCCGAGGCTTCTAACCCCGCCCGCTCCGACCCGCCGTCCGCTCCGACCCGCCG
>NZ_SMKA01000161.1 GCF_004348455.1 Kribbella albertanoniae | reverse complement strand
CCGACCACCCGCGACTGCCCCCACTCTGCACCACCCACTGAACCCACCCTGCGACACCCACTGAACCCACCGTGCGTCGCCCACTGAACCCACCGTGCGTCGCCCACTGAACCCACCGTGCTGCACCCACTGAACCCACCGTGTCGGGCGAGGCGGCTCCAGCGAGTGTGATGCCCCTGTCGACGGTGAGCCCTGCCGACGGCTTGGTTCTCACATTCGCCGGGTGGCTCCCCACGCTCGCGCGGTGGGTTCGGTCGCGGCGCACGGTGGGTTCATTGGCGGCGCGGTCGGGGCCGGTGGGTGGGTTAGAGGAGGTGGGCGTGGTCCAGGGCCAGGTAGGCGGCGTCGGTGCCGGTCATGGCGCCGGGGGTGCGGAGTTGGGAGCGGAACTCGGCGAGGGTGAGCTCGACGGGGACGCAGTCCTCGGCATCGTCGAGCTGCTGCTTGCCGTCGGGGCGGCAGCCGTGGGCGATGGCGACGTACTTGCGGAACATCGAGGAGGTGCCGGCCCAGAGCCAGCCGACGATCTCGATGGTGTCGCAGATGTAGCCGGTTTCCTCTTCCAGCTCGCGGGCGCCGCCGGCCGCCGGCTCTTCGCCGGGCTCGATCAGGCCGCCTGGGAGGTTGGTGACCACGCTGTCCGGGCCGGGGCGGAACATCCGGACCGTGACGATCCGTCCGTCCGGGGTCAGTGGCAGGACCGTGACTCCGCGGGCGATGCCGTCGGCTGACTCCGGTCCGGTGACGTCCCAGTCGACCTCGTGCCCGTTCGGCATCCGGTACTGGCGGACCTTCACGGTGAGGAACCGCTGGTAGGCGACCTTCTCCCCCAGCAACTCCCAGGGCTCCGGATCGGCGGCCCGAGATGACGCAGCCGCCACGTCGGACGTGGCGGCTGTGTCGATGGTCCGGTCCGTCACAGGGGACGACTGTCGTCAGGGTCCTCGGGCGGAGCGATCGGCGCCTCGTCGTCGGCCGACGAGGAGTCCGGTGCTGCAGACTCCGGCACGGTCTCTTCAGACTCGGCCGTGGTCTCCTCGGTCTCCGCACCAGCTGCCTCGATGTCGGCGGCCGGGTGCGACTCCGACAGGATCCGCGCCAGCGTCTCCTCGGAGATCCGCTTGAACTTCCGGACCTGGGTCCGGGTCCGGTCCAGTACGGCGACCTCCAGCTGATCCGAGGTCAGCTCCCGGGGCTCGCTGCTGTCGTGGCCGAGCGCGTCCACGGCCAGCCGGAGTGCCCCGGCCAGCGAGATCCCCTCCTGGTAGTGCTCGCCGACGTACTCCGCGACCTGCTCGGCCTGGCCGCCCATCACCGCGTACCCCCGGACGTCGGCGATCGAGCCGTCGTAGGTGAGCCGGTAGATCTGGTCGTCGGTCGGAGCATTGCCGATCTCGGCGACCAGGATCTCCACCTCGAGCGGCTTCTCACCACCGGAGGAGAAGATCGCGCCGAGGGTCTGCGCATACGCGTTGGCCAGCGCCCGGCCGGTCACGTCGCGCCGGTCGTAGGAGTAGCCGCGCATGTCCGCCAGCCGGACGCCGGCGATCCGCAGGTTCTCGAACTCGTTGTAGCGGCCGACCGCGGCGAACGCCATCCGGTCGTAGATCTCGGCCACCTTGTGCAGTGCGGGTGAGCGGTTCTCAGCGACGAACAGGATGCCGTCGGCATACTGCAGCGCGATCGCGCTGCGGCCCTTGGCGATGCCCTTCCGGGCGAAGTCCGCCCGGTCGCGCATCAGCTGCTCTGGTGAGACGTAGAACGGCGTGCTCATCGAAGGTGTCGTCCTCTATCGTCGATGGGATCAGGTCAGGGACGCCGTGGCGGGGCCGTCGGGGCGCTCGTGGCGCTGCGCCCAGGCCGCGTCGACCAGCCTGGCGACCTCGTCCTCGGGCAACCGCTGGTAGCCGTCGGCGGTGACCACACCGACCACCGGGAAGATCCGCCGCAGCATGTCCGGGCCGCCGGTCGCCGAGTCGTCGTCGGCCGCGTCGATCAGCGACTGGATCGCCACCGTCGCGCAGTCGGTCGCGGACAGGTCCTCGCGGTACAGCTTCTTCAGCGAGCCCCGGGCGAACAGCGAGCCCGAGCCGACACTGTGGAAGTGGGTCTCCTCGTAACGGCCGCCGGTGGCGTCGTAGGAGAAGATCCGCCCGCCGTTGCGGTCCGGGTCGTAGCCCGCGAACAGCGGCACCACGGCCAGACCCTGCATCGCCATCGCCAGGTTGCCCCGGATCAGCGCGCTCAGCCGGTTGGACTTGCCGTCCAGGCTGAGCACGGTGCCCTCGAGTTTCTCGTAGTGCTCGAGCTCGACCTGGAACAGCCGGACCATCTCGATCCCGAACCCGGCCGATCCCGCGAACGCGACCGCCGAGTACTCATCGGCCGGGAACACCTTCTCGATGTCCCGGGACGCGATGATGTTGCCCATCGTGGCCCGCCGGTCGCCGGCCATCAGCACGCCACCCGCGAAGGTGGCCGCGACGATCGTCGTACCGTGCGGGACCTGGTCGGAGAAGTCGGCCTGCCCCAGGCTGCGCCGTCCGGGCAACAGGTCGGGCGCGTGCCCGGCCAGGAAGTCCATGAACGACGAGCCACCTGGGGTCAGGAAGGCTTCCGGCAACCGGCCGGAGGCATCAAATGTCATCGAGCGGTTCACTCCCCACCCTTTTGGACGAACCCGCGGACGAACTCCTCGGCGTTCTCCTCGAGCACCTCGTCGATCTCGTCGAGGATCGAGTCGACGTCCTCGTCGAGCCGTTCCTTGCGCTCGGCCACATCTTCCGACGTGGTCGACTGCTCGACCTCTTCCTCGGTCGTCGAACGCTTCGGCTGCTTGTGCTGCTGCCCGCCGTCCTTCGCCATCGCACACACCTCCTAGAACCGCAGTGGAGAAGACGCCCAACCGCTTCTCCGTGCTTCTAAGAGCGACCCTACCCGGCGGCACCCCCAGTAATGGTGCGAACCAGGTCACTTGCGGTGTCGCACTGGTCCAGAAGGGCACCGACATGGGCTTTCGTACCGCGCAACGGGTCCAAAGTCGGGATCCGCTGGAGCGACTCCTTGCCCGGCAGATCGAAGATCACCGAGTCCCAGGAGGCGGCCGCGACCTGCGGCGCGTACTGCTGCATACAGCGGCCGCGGAAGTAGGCGCGGGTGTCGGTCGGCGGGTGCGAGACCGCCATCCGGATCTCCTCGTCGGACACGAGCCGCTGCATCCGGCCGGATTTCACGAGTTTGTAGTACAGCCCCTTGTCCGGACGAAGGTCGGCGTACTGCAGGTCGACCAGGTGCAGCTTCGGGTCGTCCCACTGCAGGCCGTCGCGGTCGCGGTAGGACTGCAGCAGTTTGTACTTCGCCACCCAGTCGAGCTGGTCGGACAGCTTCATCGGGTCGATGGCGAGCTGGTCGAGGACCTGCTCCCAGCGGTGCAGCACGTCCTTGGTCTGCCGGTCCGCGTCGTCGCCGTACCGGTCCTCGACGTACTTGCGGGCCTGCTCCAGATACTCCATCTGCAGCTGTACGGCGGTCAGCTTGCGACCGTCCTTGAGCGTCATCAGGTGCGTGCAGGTGGGGTCGTGGCTGATCTCGTGCAGCGCGGTGACCGGGCGGTCGACCCCGAGGTCGTCGGTCAGCCAGCCGTCCTCGATCATCGCCAGCACGAGCGACGCCGTACCGACCTTCAGGTACGTCGAGATCTCGGACAGGTTCGCGTCGCCGATGATCACGTGCAGCCGGCGGTAGCGGTCCGGATTCGCGTGCGGCTCGTCGCGGGTGTTGATGATCGGCCGCTTGAGCGTGGTCTCGAGGCCGACCTCGACCTCGAAGTAGTCGGCCCGCTGGCTGATCTGGAAGCCGTTCGTGCCGCCGTCCTGGCCGATCCCGACCCGGCCGGCGCCGGTGACGACCTGTCGGCTGACGAAGAACGGGGTCAGGTGCCGCACGATCGAGGCGAACGGCGTCGAGCGGCGCATCAGGTAGTTCTCGTGCGACCCGTACGACGCGCCTTTGTTGTCGGTGTTGTTCTTGTAGAGGTTCAGCTGCGGGGCGCCGGGGATCTGCCGGGCCTGCCGCGCGCCCTCCATGATGACGAGCTCGCCGGCCTTGTCCCAGACCACCACGTCGCGCGGGTTCGTGCACTCGGGCGCCGAATACTCGGGGTGTGCGTGATCGACGTACAGCCGGGCGCCGTTGGTGAGGATCACGTTGGCCAGGCCGGTCTCCTCGTCCGTGAGCTGGCTGGAGTCGGCCACCTCCCGGCTCAGATCGAAGCCACGCGCGTCCCGCAGTGGGTGCTCCTCGTCGAAGTCCCACCGGGTCTTGCGCGCCAGTGGCTGCGTCTGGGCATAACCGTTCACCACCTGGCTCGAGGTCAGCATCGGGTTGGCCCCGGGCTGGCCGGGCACCGAGATGCCGAACTCGGTCTCGGTCCCCATAATGCGCCGCACACTCATATTCCCGAGCCTACGCGGTTGCGCCCCCAAATCGTGGTGCTTTGTCCACAGGCACCGTGTGAGACTGCCCGAGTGGACGAAATGGTGGCGATTCTCAGCAACGACAACGTGGTCATCGACGCCCGGCCCCGCTCGGTCATGCGCCGCGACAACCTCCGCCACGCCGCCACCGGCGTACTCGTCCGAAATCCGGCCGGCGACATCTACGTCCACCGCCGCACAGCCACCAAGGACGTCTACCCGTCGTACTACGACTTCATGGCCGGCGGCGTCGTGGCAGCCGGTGAGGACCCGTACGACGCGGTGGTGCGCGAGCTGGCCGAGGAGCTCGGGATCAGCGGTGCCGACCTGGTCAAGCTGCCCGAAGGCGACTACGCGGACGACGCCACGACTTACCACGCCTACCTCTACAGCTGCGTCTGGGACGGTCCGATCCGGCACCAGCCCTCGGAGGTCGCGTGGGGCGCCTGGATGTCCCCGGCCGAACTGATCTCGAAACTGGACGACCCCTCGTGGCCGGTCATGCCGGACACCGCCGCCCTGATCGGCCCACTGGTCAGGACATTCGGATGAAGATCAACGACAACGGCTGGTCCAGTCGCGCCTGGCTGGAGGGCGACTGGCTGCACCGCGCTCCTCGACGCGACGATGTCCGCCCACGTCTGCTCGCCGAGGCCCAGCTACTCCCCTGGCTCGCGCCGCAACTCCCACTACCCGTCCCGGTCCCCGAACTCACCGCGGACGGCGTACGCCATCGTGTCCTGATCGGCGAACCACTCGAAGCCGGCAGTACGGCGCTCGGCCGTGAGCTCGGGTCGTTCCTCAAAGCGCTGCACGCGGTCGACCCGGCCGACGCTCTCGCGCACGGCGCGGGCGATCCCGAGGCCGGGGCGGCCGACAAGCGGAGATTCCTCGCCGAGGCCCGGGACTGGATTCTTCCGCTGCTGCCCGAGTCCGGCCGCGCGGCGGGCGTGGAGCTGCTCGACCGGGTCGAAGGAGTCCGATCGGCCCTGATCCATGCCGACCTCGGATCCGATCACCTGCTGGTGCACGACGGCCGGCTCACCGGGATCATCGACTGGACCGACTCGGAGATCGGTGATCCGGCCCTCGACCTGTCCTGGCTGCTCAACGACGCACCGGAAGGCATCGCCGAGGGCGTCGCGCAGACCTACGAAGTGACTCCTGACCTGCGGAGACGTGCGCTCGACTGGCACCGGCTGGCGCCTTGGTTCACCCTGCACCGCGGGCTGCTGCTCGACCTGCAGGACGATCGCGACGTTGGTCTCGCCGGAGTTCTGGCCCGGCTCTGATGCAACCATCGGCGGGACCACCGGTCACAGACAGGTGTGAAGATCATCCTGACCGACGAGACGGAGCCCGTGATGGCGTCACCGGCCTCGGATCACGAGTTGTGGGAACGGCTGCGCCTAGGTGATCACAACGCCCTGGGCGACCTGTTCGACCGGTACGCCGATGCGGTGCATGCGTTCGCGTTCCGCCGGACGGCGTCCTGGGCTACTGCCGAGGACGTCGTCCAGTCGACGTTCCTGAACACGTGGCGCCGCTTCCAACGTAATCCACCCGGCCCGATGACCGGTAACAGCGCCCGCGGCTGGCTGCTGGTCGTCGCCTCGAACGAGTGCCGCACCCTGGCCCGTACGGCGGCCCGCGTCCACAACCTGCTCGACCGGCTGCCGGACCCGCCCCACACCGACGACCATGCCGCCGACGTCGTCCAGCGTCTCGACGACGAGCGCCGGATGTCGGAGCTCCGGCGGGCCGTGGCCAAGCTGCCGCGGCATGAGCGCGAGACCCTCGAACTGGTCGTCTGGGCCGGCCTCACCCAGGCAGAGGCCGCCGACGCCCTCGGCGTGCCGATCGGGACCGTCAAGGCCCGCCTGCACCGCACCCGCCGCCGCTTCCCCGACCTGATGAGCCGGGACACCTTCCTGGAGGAACTGTCATGACCACCCGACTCGACCCTCCCCAGGTGCCGCCGCTCACGCCCGATCAGCACGCGCGCCTGCGCCGCCGGGTGATGAACAAGACCCGGCCGGCTCGCGGTACGACGTCACGCCGCTGGGTGCCCGCGGTCGCGGTGGCAGCGGTCGCGGCCATCGCGATCGGTGCGGTCGCCATCGGGCGGCCTGATGGCAACACTCCCCCGGTCACCCGCAGCAGCACGCCGAAGCCGTCGCAGCCAGCTGTCAAGACGGTCCGGCCGGCGACGCCACCACCGTCGATGAACCTCGCCATCCCGACCGACATCGACCTCGGCCCGGCTGCCTCGCCCGCGGCCGCCGCGGCGAAGTCGTGTATGTCGGTGGGCAAACAGTCCACTGTGCTGTGGGCACGCCAGGTGAAGGGCATCGCACCGGGCAGCAAGGCCGTCGTGCTGCTGCTCAAGGGCCCCGCGCAGCCCGGAGATGTCTACCGCCAGGGAATCTGGCTGTGCCAGGCGGGCGCGATGGTCCAGCCGGTCCGCGACAGCGACTGGGCCAAGCAGCCAACAGCGACCAAGGGGCTGGCGGTGCTCACCGCCGGCGGGTTCTCGACCGGTTCGACGGTGTCGGCCCAGTCCTGGACCATCTACCGGGCGCACCCGCAGATCGACCGGATCGAGACGCGCTACGTCTGGAAGGGCGGCTCGGGGCCATGGGTCAAGGGTGTCGTGGACGGCGGCTTCGCCTACACCGACACCCGGGTGAAGTTCCCGGGCAAGACCCCGGCCGGCCTCACCCACCAGCTCCGCGCCTTCGACGCGGCCGGGAAGGTGCTGCAGGTCAATCCCTGGTGAACCTCAGCGGCGGCGGCTCACCGAGCGGGCGAGGTTGATGCCGACCAGGCCGGCCCAGCTGACCACGACGCCGAACGGGCCGATCATGTCGGCGGCGATCGCGGTGATCGGGATCGCCGCGACGATCGAGATGATCGCCAGCGCTAGGCCACCTGGATCCTTCTCACGGCTCGGATGTGCCGGTGGCTGGATCGGTTCGGGGAGGGTGGTGGCGCGGCGCTGTGCGTCGAGTCGTTCCAGGAAGCCTTCGATGATCTCGGCTTCGTACTCCGGCCCCAGCTCCTGCCGAGCGGCCACCGCGGCCCGCAGGTCCTTCCGCACATCCTCCGTCGCCATACCGCTCACGGTAGGTCCGCCGGCCGGCGCCGCCAATCAGGGAAGTCCCCCACTCACCCCGCCCTCCACCTTGAGCACCCCTCAACCACCGAACGCGGGCCGCAGCGGTTGACCGGTGCACAAGGTCGCGACGGCACAGCACCTTGGGCACCCGTCGACCGTTCCGCGAGGTCGAAAGTGGTTGAGCCGTGCTCAAGGTGGCGAGGCGACGAGCATGCGACCGCCCCGGCACCACGTGGGTGCCGGGGCGGTACGTCGTACTGCTACAGGTACTGACCGGTGTTCGTTGCGGTGTCGATCGAACGGCCGGGCTCGGTGCCCTGCTTGCCGGAGATGAGCGTGCGGATGTAGACGATCCGCTCGCCCTTCTTGCCGGAGATGCGGGCCCAGTCGTCGGGGTTGGTCGTGTTCGGGAGGTCTTCGTTCTCCTTGAACTCGTCGACACACGCCTGCAGCAGGTGCTGCACCCGCAGGCCCTTCTGGTTCTCGTCCAGGAAGGCCTTGATCGCCATCTTCTTGGCCCGGTCGACGATGTTCTGGATCATCGCGCCCGAGTTGAAGTCCTTGAAGTACAGGACCTCCTTGTCACCGTTGGCATACGTCACCTCGAGGAACCGGTTCTCGTCGGCCTCGGTGTACATCCGCTCGACGGTGCGCTGGATCATCCCGTTCACACACGAGGCCCGGTCGCCGCCGAACTCACTGAGGTCGTCGGCGTGCAGCGGCAGCGTGGTGGTCAGGTACTTCGAGAAGATGTCCCGGGCCGCCTCGGCGTCGGGGCGCTCGATCTTGATCTTCACGTCCAGCCGGCCCGGCCGCAGGATCGCCGGGTCGATCATGTCCTCGCGGTTCGAGGCACCGATGACCAGGACGTTCTCCAGGCCCTCGACACCGTCGATCTCACTGAGCAGCTGCGGGACGATGGTGTTCTCGACGTCGGAGGAGACACCGGAGCCGCGGGTGCGGAACAGCGAGTCCATCTCGTCGAAGAACACGATCACCGGCATCCCCTCGGATGCCTTCTCCCGGGCCCGCTGGAAGACCAGGCGGATGTGCCGCTCGGTCTCACCGACGTACTTGTTCAGCAGCTCGGGACCCTTGATGTTCAGGAAGAACGACTTCTGTTCCGCCACGCCGGTCCGCTCGGCGACCTTCTTGGCCAGCGAGTTCGCCACCGCTTTCGCGATCAGCGTCTTGCCGCAGCCGGGCGGGCCGTAGAGCAGCACGCCCTTCGGCGGCTTGAGCTCGTGCTCGAGGAACAGGT
The DNA here is from genome assembly GCF_004348455.1 of Kribbella albertanoniae. GTDB lineage: Bacteria > Actinomycetota > Actinomycetes > Propionibacteriales > Kribbellaceae > Kribbella > Kribbella albertanoniae. The sequence goes on along the minus strand of NZ_SMKA01000161.1, from coordinate 12,151 downwards.
CCTTGTGCAGGTACGGCAGCTCGACCGCGTCCCGGATCGCCTCGATCTGGCCGGCCAGGCCACCGATCTGGGTGTAGTCGATGTCCGGGACCTCTTCGAGCACCAGCTCCTCGACCTCGGACTTCGGGATCTTCTCGTACACATAGCCGGAGCGGGGCTCCAGCAGCAGCGAGTCGCCGGTGCGCAGCGCGATGTCGAGCAGCGGCGAGGCGAGCCGGACGACCCGTTCCTCGTCGGCCTGCGCGATCACCAGTGCCCGCTCGCCGTCGGCCAGCAGTTCCTTCAGCATCACCACGTCGCCCACGACCTCGAAGTCGCAGGCCTCGACCACGTTCAGCGCCTCGTTCAGCATCAGTTCCTGGCCGAGCTTCAGCGCGTCCAGGTCGATCGACGGGCTGGCCGCCACCCGGAGCTTGCGGCCCCCGGTGAACACGTCCAGCGTGTCGTCGTCGTTGCGGCCGAGGAAGGTGCCGAATCCGGACGGCGGTTGCGCCAGCCGGTCGACCTCCTCCTTCAGGGCGATGATCTTCTCTCGCGCCTCCCGCAGCGTGTCGGCCAGCCGCTCGTTCTGAGCGGTGACACCCGCCAAGGAGGCCTGTGTTTCGGACAGCCTGCTTTCGAGCGACCGGCTGTCAGCCGGGTGCTCCAACAACCGACGCCGCAACGCTGCGACCTCGGCTTCCAGGTACCGGACCTGGTTACGCAGCTCTGCCGCGGTAGGACTCTCGTCTCCAGCCACGATCATCACCTCACCATGTGGGGCTCGACCCTATGGACCTTACCCAGAAAACCTCGCCGGGCAAGCTGAATCCCATCACGTGTCGGTTGCGGATGAACCGGTTGCTTCGGTTGCGGACGCAGCAGTTGCTTTCGGCACATCTTCAGGACCGTCACCCCGACGGGGGCCTTGGTAGTCGTCGCCGTACGCGCCCGGTGCCGGCCGGCGCTTCTTACGGGGTGCCTGAACCCCGTGCGCCATCCGTCGGGCGGTGACCAGAAAGGCGGTGTGACCTTGCATCCGGTGTCCCGGACGAACCGCCAGACCCTCTACATGCCAGTCTCGCACGAGTGACTCCCACGCGCGCGGCTCCGTGAATTCGCCGTGTGCCCGCAGCGTCTCCACAACCCGGCTCAGCTGGGTCGTGGTGGCGACGTACGCGCAGAACACCCCGCCGGGACTCAGGGCCCCGGCAGCGGCGTCGACGCACTCCCAGGGGGCCAGCATGTCCAGGATGATCCGGTCGACGTCCTGCTCGTCCAGGTTCTCGACCAGGTCACCGACCTGGAGCCGCCAGGCCGGGTGCTCGCCGCCGAAGAAACCGGTCACATTCTTCCGCGCGACCTCGGCGAAATCCTCGCGGCGCTCGAACGAGATGACCTGGCCGTGGATGCCGACCGCACGCAGCAGCGCGGTGGTCAGCGCGCCGGACCCGGCGCCGGCCTCGACCACCTTCGCGCCCGGGAAGATGTCGGCCATCGTCACGATCTGCGCGGTGTCCTTCGGGTAGATCACCGCGGCACCACGCGGCATCGAGACGGAGTAGTCGGCCATCAGCGGCCGCAGCGCGAGGTACTCGACACCGCCCTTGGAGCGGATCACGACGGCGTCCGGGCCGTCGATCAGCTCGTCGTGCTCGATACCGCCCTTGGTGGTGTGGAAGACCTTCCCGCGCTCCAGGAACACCGAGTGCCGGCGGCCCTTGGAGTCCTGCAGGGTGATCCACTCCCCCGCCTGCAGCGGGCCGTGATGGACCCCGGAGTACGCCTGGTCGGGAAAGTCGCGCAAGTCAGCCATAAGGCGCTCACCTTAACTTTCGGTGACCTGCCGGCCGTCATCGAGGTCGTCAGGGGAAGTCGTCAGCGCCTGCGGAAGGCCGTTTCGATATCGGCCGTCGCCAGTACGCCGTACACGCTGCCGGCCGCGTCGAGAACCAGGTACTCCGACGCGGGGTGCTCGCGGATCGTCTTCAGGATCTCCTCACCGGTGTCGTTCACCCCGATGATGTGGCCCGCGCCGATCCGGGTGGAAACCTCGCTCACCGTGGTCCACGGCCGCTGGTTCGGAGCGACTGCGGCGACCGCGTTCTCGGAGACCAGCGCATGCGGCTTGCCGTCGCCGTCGATCACCACGACCGCACCGGCGTGTGCTTCCGCGGCCATCCGGACCGCTTCGGAGATCGGCGTACCGGAGTGGACCGCGATCGCGCGGCGGGCCATCGTGCGCACCTGCAGCGTCGGCAGCTTCTGGCGCAGCCGCGCCTGCATCAGCTGGGCGGTGGAGCCCATCCACAGGAAGAACCCGACCGCGAGCGCGATCAGGAAGTCGATCAGCGTCGGCTGCCGGCCGAAGATCTCCTCCAGCAGGACCGGCGCGGCCAGTACGACGATCGCCAGGATCCGGCCACCCCAGGCGGCCACGATGGTGCCGGTGTGCATGTTGCCGGTGATCTTCCAGACGAGCGCCCGCGCAACCCAGCCGCCGTCCAGCGGCAGGCCGGGCAGCAGGTTGGTGACACCGACGATCAGGTTCGCGACGGCCAGCTGCCACAAGGCGATGTACGCGACACCGTCATCGACGGCGCGCGAGCCGAGGTAGGCCAGTCCGCCGACCACCAGTGAGGCGATCGGCCCGACCACCGACACCGCGAACTCCTCGAACGGCGTCTTCCGCTCGCCCTCGATATGCGTGCCGGCCGCGAAGAAGCCGAGGTTGATCTCCGACACACCGATCCCGAACTTCAGGGCCATCAATGCGTGCGCCAGCTCGTGGATCAGGATCGACAGCGTGAACGCGACCACGAACGCGAACGACGCGACGTAGCGCCAGGCGCCGATCTGCGGGAACTGCTGCCCGATCACCGCGGAGAACCCGAACGCCAGCAGCATCGCCACCGGCAACCAGGTGAACCGCATGGTCAGCCGGATCCCACGGACACGACCGAGAACCCAGGTACCGGGCGGCGGTGGGCCGGCCGGCTGGGCGGGGCTCTGGGGATCACGCGACTCAGCCATCGCTCCAACGCTACTGGTCGAGCGGTAACAAGCTGCTACCAACCCGGCTCAAACACCAACATTCAGCTTCGCCGTGTACCCCTGTACGGCGTCTCCGGCGACCGTCGCGAGCTGGTGTACGCCGTCGTCGTCGCCGAACACGTTGTCATCGGCAAGCGACGTACGACGCATGTTCTCCGCGCTCCCGTCGTACCCCTCGGTGCCGTAGACGGCGTTGCAGACGTTCTCCGGGAAGGCGAGCTGCGAGGTCGCACTGATCTTCCCGGCGGCGGTCGCGTCGGACAGGCTGGCGTAGACCTCGAAGTGGATGTGTGGCCAGCGGCCCGGGTACGCGGCCGGGAAGATCGTCGTGAAGGTCACCTTGCCGTCGGCGTCGGTGGCTTGGACGCCGCGCAGGTAGTTCTCGTTGGTCGCGCCCTCGGAGTAGAGCGAGTAGAGCCCCTTGGCGTCGCACTGCCAGACATAGACGGCCGCGCCGGTCAGTGGGGTGTCCTTGTCCGCATCGAGGATGGTCAGCTCGACAGTCAGCGGTACGCCGGTCGCGGTGCCGGACGCGGAGCCGAACGACTTGGTGATGTCGCTGCGGACGATCCCGGACTCGGTGAGCACATTCGGCCCGTTGGAGCCGTCACCCGGGTAGGGGCCGGCGGTCTCGCCCGGGATCTCGTCCACCCCGACCGTCGATGCGGATGGGGTGCTCGACGTCGACGGGGTGGTCGAGGGTGTGGTCGAGGTAGACGGTGTGCTCGACGGCGACGAGTCGGGTGAGCAGCCCGCGAGAGCGACCAGCCCGGCACCGGCGAACAGGCTCAGGACCTTCCGGCGCCGAAGGGTGCCGAGGTCGTATTCCAGGCCGAGATCGTGCTCACGTGGTGGCTTCATGGTTGAAGCTTGGCAAGCCAGGCCGATAGTTGGCCGAAAGTCTGCTGTGAATTCCCTGGGAGCCGTTCCGCCCTTTTGTCCGAAACTGTCGGCGGCAGCGCCTAGGGTTTCGGTATGAGTGTTGCGGCCGAGGTACCAGTCAGTGGGCATCCGCGTGGGGCGCTGTCGCCGTCCCGGGCGGCCGACTTCATGAGCTGCCCGCTGAAGTACCGGTTCCGCGTCGTCGACCGGCTGCCGGAGAAGCCGTCGTCCGCGGCGGTCCGGGGCACGGTCGTGCACGGTGTGCTGGAGCGGTTGTTCGATCTCCCCCGCGGCCAGCGGACGTTGGAGCAGGCGGCCGAGATGCTCGAGCCGCAGTGGCAGCAGGTGCTCGCCGCCGAGCCGGAGGTGGCTGAGCTGTTCGCCGAGGATGCCAGCGGCGAGGAGCTGGCGAGCTGGCTGGCCGAGGCGCACAAACTCCTCGGCAAGTACTTCACTCTCGAGGACCCGAACGCGTTGGAGCCCGCCGAGCGTGAGCTCTACGTCGAGACCGAGCTCGAGTCGGGTCTGGTGCTGCGGGGGTATGTCGACCGGCTCGATGTCGCGCCGACCGGTGAGATCCGGGTGGTCGACTACAAGACCGGCCGGTCGCCGTCGGAGTTCTTCGAGGCCAAGGCCTTGTTCCAGATGAAGTTCTACGCGCTCGTGCTGTGGCGGCTGCGCGGCGTCGTACCGGCGATGTTGCAGCTGGTCTACCTGGGCAACGGTGAGATCGTCCGCTACATCCCCGACGAGGCCGATCTGCGCGCCTGCGAGCGGAAGGTCAGCGCGCTCTGGACCGCGATCAGCCGCGCACTGGAGTCCGGTGACTGGCGCCCCAGCCCAGGCCCGCTCTGCGACTGGTGCGACTACAAATCCCTCTGCCCCTCCTGGGGCGGCACCCCGCCCCCGCTACCGCAGCGATCAGTCGAAGAGGTCGTAGTCGAGTCCGCCGGTGTAGACCTCATCAGTGTCGACGGGTGAGCAATTGGCCACGCTCCGCGCGGCGGGTCATGGGCCTTGATTCCCGATCTTCCCTCGTCGCTCCAGTCGCTTCGCTCCCTACGCTCCTCAGTCCAGAACGGGGGCCCATGACCGGCGGCGAGGAACCCTCACTCGATACCGTTCGTCGCATGACCGTGGAACAGACACCGGCTGTCCGGGCGATCGGCGTGACCAAGCGGTACGGCGTGGGTCAGACCCAGGTCGATGCGTTGGTGGAGCTCACCGCGGACTTCGGCAAGGGCCGGTTCACCGCGATCATGGGGCCGTCGGGGTCGGGCAAGTCGACGCTGCTGCACTGTCTGGCCGGTCTGGACCAGCCGACGGCCGGGCAGGTGTGGGTCGGTGATGTCGAGCTGAGCCGGTTGCCCGAGAAGCAGTTGACGCATCTGCGCCGGGACCGGATCGGGTTCGTGTTCCAGGCGTTCAACCTGGTGCCGACCCTGACGGCGTACGAGAACATCACGCTCCCACTCGACCTGGCCGGCCGCACGCCGGACCGGGAGTGGCTCCGGACGGTCATCGACACGATCGGACTGACCGACCGCCTCAAGCACAAGCCGTCCGAGCTGTCCGGCGGCCAGCAGCAGCGGGTCGCTTGTGCCCGCGCGTTGGCGTCGCGGCCCGAGGTGGTCTTCGCCGACGAGCCGACCGGCAACCTGGACTCGCAGTCGTCGGCCGATGTGCTCGGCTTCCTGCACCGGTCGGTGCGTGAGTTCGGGCAGACCGTGGTGATGGTCACCCACGATCCGACCGCGGCGTCGTACGCGGACCGGGTTCTGTTCCTGGCCGACGGCCGGCTGCGGTCGGAGTTGCTCGACCCGACCGCCGAGACTGTCCTCGACACGATGAAGAGTCTCGATCCGGCCGTGGCCGGCTGATGCTGAAAATCGCTCTGCGCTCGGTTCTGGCGCACCGGCTGCGGTTCGTGCTCTGCACGGTCGCGGTCGTGCTCGGGATCGCGTTCGTCGGAGGCGCGATGGTCTTCACCGACACCCTCTCGACCGCTTTGAAGAAGCAGTACGCGGGCAGTACGGCGGACATCACGATCACGCCGGTGGATCCGGTCGAGGCGCGCACCGGCCCACCCGCAACGCTCGCGGCTGCGGTCGTCGGCCAGGTTGCCGCCGTACCCGGAGTGGCCGACGCCGACGCGCAACTGCTGGTCAGCGACGTGCAGATCCGCAAACCCGACGGCACCCCGATCGACACCTACGGCCTCCCGACGTACGGAGCCGGCTGGCCACACGCCGTACGGACCTCGCCGTTCCGGCTGCTCGACGGCAAACAACCCTGGGGTACGGCGGAGCTCGGGCTCGACGAGTCGACCGCGTCGAAGGCTGGTTACAGCATCGGCGATCAGGTGCGGATCGTCACCGCGACCCAGCCCGTCACTGCCACGCTCACCGCGATCACCACGGCTGCCCAGGCCGGTCCGGCCGCGGGCGCACCGCTGGTTACGTTCGACCCCGCGACCGCTCAGCTCGTGCTGCTCGGCAAACCCGGCTGGACCTCGATCGCGGTCGCGCTGAAGCCCGGCGCGGATACCGATCAGGTCCGCGCTGCGATCGCGAAGACCGTCGGTGACGCGTTCAAGGTCCGGACCGCGGCGCAGGTCGAGGCCGATGGTGAGAGCGCGCTCGACACGACGTTCGGCGGGTTCAGTTCGATCTTGCTGATGTTTGCGGGGCTCGCGCTGTTCGTCGGTGCGTTCCTGATCGTCAACACGTTCGCGATGCAGGTCGCGCAGCGGTCTCGCGAGCTGGCGATGCTGCGTGCGATCGGTGCGTCGCGCGGCCAGGTCATCGGGACGGTTCTCGCCGAAGCGGTCGTGATCGGGCTGATCGGTTCGACCCTCGGCCTGCTGCTCGGTATCGGGGTCGCCGCCGGGATCACCTTCGGCTATGAGGAACTCGGTGCGGCGATCCCGAGCGCCGGCCTGCAGATCACCCCGGCCACGATCATCGCCTGCTACGTGATCGGCGCTCTCCTCACTGTGGGCGCCGCCTACCCGGCCGCGCGCCGCGCCGGTCGGCTGCCTCCGATGGCCGCCCTGCGCGATGGCGCGACAATCCCCGAGCGCTCCTTGCTGGTCCGGTTGCTGGCCGGCGCGTTCCTGCTGCTGATGGCGTTGGTGCTCTACCTGATCGGCGACTACGCCAGCGGCATGCCGGGCGCGGTCCTGATCGGGCTGTCGTCGGCGATGGCGCTGCTCGGCATCGTGATGACGAGTCCCCTGGTCAGCCGGTACGTCGTGCGCGGGCTGATGGCGCCGTTCGGCCACAAGGCCCCGGTCACGCTCGGCCGTCGCAACGCCGAGCGCAACCCGCGCCGTACGTCGGCCACGGCGTCGGCGCTGATGATCTCGGTCGCGCTGATCAGTGGGCTGGTGGTGATCGGTGCCTCGGCGAAGGCGTCCATCGATGCGAATGTCGCGGCCGCGATCGGCACCTCCGACCTGGTCGTGAGTTCGTCCGATCCGGACACCTTCAGTCCGCAGGTCGCCGACCGGATCCGCCAGGTCAGCGGGATCGCGGGCGTCCATCAGGTCCGGCAGCAGGACGGCAAGGCCGGCGACCTCCCCGTCAAGGTGACCGGCGTCGGCGACGGAACGCTCAGCGGCCCGATCACGGTCGGCCTCGACTCCGGTTCGCTCGACGGCCTCGCGACCGGCCAAGCCGTCGTACCGCGGACGATGGCCAAGTCCCTGCACGTCTCCGCCGGCCAGTCCATCACCCTGACCACGACCACCGGCAAGCACAGCCTGACCGTGGCCGGCATCCTCACCCCGAACCGTCAGCTCAACGCGGTCGTGATCTCACTGGCGACGTACGAGAAGCTCGGCGGCGCCCCGGCAGACTCGCTCCTGTACGTCGATGTTGCCGAAGGCACCAGTACCGCCCAGGCCAGTACGGCGATCCTCGACGGGCTGAAGGACTACCCGTCGATCCAGGTCCGCGACCAGCAGGCCTACGCCGCTCAGGCCCGCGGGCCCGTGGATGCCGTGACGACGGTGATCGGGATGCTGCTCGCCCTGGCGATCCTGATCGCAATCCTCGGCATCGTGAACACCCTCGCCCTCGGCGTCGTCGAACGCACCCGCGAGATCGGTCTGCTGCGGGCGATCGGGATGGACCGTCCCCAGCTGCGCCGGATGCTGCGGGTCGAGTCGATCGCGGTCACCCTGCTCGGCGCGCTGCTCGGTCTTGCGGTCGGTGTACTGACCGCGGCCGCGATTCAGAACGTGCTCGTCGACGACGGCCTCAGCGAACTCGACATCCCGGTACTCCAACTGCTGGGCGCCGTTCTCGTGTCCGGAGTGATCGGCGTACTGGCTGCGGTCTGGCCGTCACGGCGTGCAGCGCGTTTGAACGTTCTGCAGGCCATCGCCACAGAGTAGGGTGTGTCTCTCAATTCCGCGCCGTAGCGAGCATGTGCTCGGTGCGGTGCATCGGTGCGCTGGAGGGGAGGCCTCGATGCTTTTCCATCGTGGCCTTTCCTCCAGTGCGGCGAGGTGCCGTGCCGAGTGCAGCGCAGTAGGCGGGGAATTGAGAGAGACGCCCTAAAGCCACGCGCTGCTTTGACCGGTAGCCTGCGGGGGTGCCGGGCAGCGTGCAGTCGATCGAGCGGGCTGCGGCCGTGCTGCGGCTCCTTGCGGCCGCTCCCAACGGGCTCGGGGTCGCGGACGTCGGCAACGCGCTCGGTTTGGCCAAGACGACCGTGCACGGCATTCTCCGGACGCTGCATCAGGTCGGCTTCGTCGAGCAGGACCGCAGCGGCGCGCACTACCACCTGAGCGACGCGTTCGGCCGGCTCGGCGAGAGCTACCTCGACCCCAACGAACTGCGCAGCCGCGCAATCAACTGGGCCGATTCACTCGCAGCCCGCAGCGGCGAAGTGGTGCGCGTCGGACGGCTCGACGGGAGCAAGGTCGTCATCGTGCACCACGTCTTCCGCCCCGACGACAGCGACCAAGACCTAGACGTCGGTACGACGTTGCCGCCGCACGCGACTGCATTGGGCAAGGCCGTACTCGCCTACGACGCGAGCGGTGCTGCCCGGCCGAAACGACTCGAAGCGTTCACCACCCGCACCATCACCGACCCGGCACGGCTGGCCGAGGAGCTGGCAACGGTTCGAAGCCGCGGCTGGGCGGGCGAGTTCGAGGAGCACACCATCGAGATCGCGGGCATCGCGGCACCGATCCGCGGGCTCGGCGGGCTGGTCGTCGGCGCGGTCGGTCTGATCGGCCGGATCGAGCGGATCTGCGACAGCCGCCTGCGGCACCGCGCCGACCTCGTCACGATGGTCCGCGCCACGGCCGAGGCCATCGCACGTGACCTGCGGGGTGATTCCTGAATGGCTGAGCAGTACGTCGCCGCTGTCGACCAGGGCACGAACTCGACCCGCTGCATCCTGTTCGACCGGCGTGGGCGACTCGTGTCGGTGGCGCAGCGCGAGCACCGCCAGCTCTTCCCCAAACCGGGCTGGGTCGAGCACGATGCCGCGGAGATCTGGCGGAACGTGACCCGCGTCGTACCGGCTGCACTTCGTCAGGTCGGCGCGGAGCCGGGCCAGATCGTTGCCATCGGCATCACTAACCAGCGCGAGACCAGCCTGCTCTGGGACCGCGCCACCGGCCGCCCGATCGGTAACGCCGTCGTCTGGCAGGACACCCGGACCGACCGGCTGGTGGCTGAGCTTGCCGGTGACGAGGGCCTGGACCGGTTCGCGGATCTGTGTGGTCTGCCGTTGAACACCTACTTCTCGGCACCGCGTTTGAAGTGGATGCTCGACCACACTCCCGGGCTGCGCGCCCGTGCCGAACGTGGCGAGGTGCTGTTCGGCACCATGGAGACCTGGCTGATCTGGAACTTCACCGGCGGCGCGAACGGCGGGCTGCACGTCACCGACGTGACGAACGCGAGCCGGACCATGCTGATGAACATCGCCAGTCTGGAATGGGACGACGAACTGCTCGCGGCCTTCGACGTACCGCGGGCTGTCCTGCCGGAGATCCGGCCGTCGTCCGGGGTCTTCGCGACCGCGACCGAGGTGCTGCCGGGGGTCCGGATCGGTGCCGCTCTCGGTGACCAGCAGGCGGCGCTGTTCGGGCAGACGTGTTTCAGTGCGGGCGAGGCGAAGTGCACCTACGGCACCGGCTCGTTCCTCTTGCTGCACACCGGCCAGGAGATCGTTCGGTCCAAGCACGGCATGCTCACGACGGTCGCCTACCAGATCGGGGACGAGCCCGCGTCGTACGCGCTCGAAGGTTCGATGGCAGTCACTGGTTCGCTCGTGCAATGGTTCCGTGACGGCCTCGGCCTGATCCACACCGCGGCCGAGATCGAGACGCTCGCCCGGACGGTCGACGACAACGGTGGTGCGTACATCGTCCCGGCCTTCTCCGGTCTGTTCGCACCGCATTGGCGCAGTGAGGCGCGCGGCGTCATCGCGGGTCTGACCGGCTACATCACCAAGGGGCACCTGGCACGCGCGGTTCTGGAGGCGACCGGCTTCCAGACCCTCGAGGTCGTCGACGCGATGAACGCCGACTCCGGGATCGCACTCACCGCGCTCAAGGTCGACGGTGGCATGACGGCGAACAATCTGCTCATGCAGTTCCTCGCCGACCTCCTCGACGTACGAGTCGTCCGCCCGATGGTGACCGAGACCGTTTCCCTCGGCGCCGCCTACGCCGCCGGCCTGGCCGTCGGCTACTGGCCCGACCTCGAAGGCCTGCGCTCCAACTGGCACCGCGCCGGCCAATGGCTCCCGAACATGGACCCCACCCGCCGCGCCACCGAATACGCCAACTGGCAGGCCGCCGTCCAACGCACTTTCAACTGGATCCGCCCCGACCAGTGATTTCGCAAGCCTTTCGAGGGTGATCGAAGAGCGTTGATCGTGATGCGGCTTTCAAACGCTTGATACACAGCGCACCTAATGTCCCGGGCAATGCAAACGACTCGGGAGGAAATGAAGATGTCTTCGGTTATCAGGGTTCTGGCGGTTGCGGCACTCGGGGTGTCGTCGATGGGGCTGGCGCCGGTGGTGGCGCAGGCTTCGACGGACGGGACGCAGGCGTTGAAGATCACCCGGATCAAATGTCACGCGACGGAGGACAACACCGGTGCGGACGACATTTATCTCGTCGTCGACGGCACGGTGATCATGAATTCGATTCAGTTCACCGCGGGCGACGACAAGGATATTGCGGATATTCCGATCGAGGCCGGCAAGGTGCTGACCGTGATGGAAGGCGACTGGCCGGACGACGACGACAACCTCGGCGCGAAGCGGATCAACGGCGCCGGCAACTACGAGTTCACCGACGACGGGGCGCACTACACCGTGTCGATCGGTTAAACCTTCCAGCGATAGATGGGGCGGTCGTAGGCGACCTTGAAGCCGACGCGCTCCATGTTGGCCAGTGACGAGTTGTGCTCGCCCGGTCCGGGCTTGCCGGTCTCGGAGGTGACCCAGCGGCAGCCCGCCGCGAAGGCATCTTCGGCCCGGCGAGCCAGGATCGCCGACTGCGCACCACGCCCGCGATACGCAGGCAACGTCGTACCGCTGACGCACTCGCCGACCTCACCGGAGACGACCAGCGCACCAGTCGCGACCAACTTGTCACCATCCCAGGCCCCGTACGCCGTAATGCCCGGAGCGCCGGCGAATGCGGCCAGCAGGTCTGTCTGGTCGGCCGGTATGCCGAAGACCTCGATCTGGTTGGCCGCCCACACGGCCGCCTCGTCAGGCGCGATCACGCCGATCCGCAGATCGGTCTCGACCGGAGCGACCGGGCCGGCCTCGCGGACCGCCTTGACCCAGGTGCCTCCGGCAACAATCCCGTACTCGGCGCAGATGTCGGCCCAATCAGCCGGCAGCACCTCAGGAGCCAGGTGGAAGTTGAGCACCCGGCTCCCAGCGGCACGTGCGACCTCGAGGATCTCGCCGACCAGCGCACTGTCGATCGGCCGATCGAACCCGAACCCCGACGCCCGCGACCAGTAATCGATCGAGTCCTTGCTCATCACGAGGACGATGCCCTTGCCGATTCGCCGCCCACTGATCCCCAGCGCATCCACCACCTCGGGCGGGCTCTGCGTCAGCGCCCAGATCATCTCGCCCTCAGCCCGTTCCAGCCGCTCAGTCAGCTCCACGAGACTTACTCTAGCCCGTGAAAAAAGTCGAGATTCCCTCAACGCACAGCAGCCACCACCCGCGCCCGCAC
>NZ_SMKA01000160.1 GCF_004348455.1 Kribbella albertanoniae | reverse complement strand
CCATCTCAGCGGGCAACCCCCTCTTTCCCCCGCCAACCCCCCACCTGAGGGGATATCGCTCGAGGTGGGGGGTTGCCCGTTCAAAATTTCAGTGGGCAACCCTCCAGTTGAGGGGATATCGCTCGAGGTGGGGGGTTCGCCGACGGGGCAGCAACGGGGATCGCAGGTCAGGCGGCGGGTCAACTTCCCCAGCCTTGGCCCGTGAGCCCCGGGCAGCGGTCACGCGATCGCCGGCCTCGCCATCCAGTTCAGCCATGCGCCCGGCCCGTCGTGCTGCTCTGGCGGTCGAGTCCTGTGCGGATCACGCCTTTGTGGAGTGTGGTGGGCGGTATCTGCACATTTGGTTCCACTGATCGCCGGCGTCGCGCCGCAACAGATGCGTCCGGTGGGGTGGGTCGGTGGCTGGGCGCCGGGGTAGCTGAGCGGGTCGGCGGGCGTACTGCGGTCAGCTAGTGGGGAGTGCGGACACCTGGTCGGGTGTCCACGGTCCCCAGTGGGTGTATGCGGTTCAGGCAGGTCGACTGCAGTCGTCCGGTGCGGGGGTGTGGAGACCGTGCAGTGGGCGTGAACAGGTCATGCCTTGTTCGCGCCCACCGGTTCTTGTTCACGCCCACGGGTCGTGGCTGGGTCAGGCCGGCGAGACGATGTCCGGGGCTTCCAGGCGGACCTTGTCGGCGGACTCGTCGTCGGGCTGGTCCTGGGAGGCTCGCTCGGACTCGACCCGGCGGACGTAGAAGGACACCTCGCGCTCGATCGCCTGTTCGTCCCAGCCGAGGATCGGGGCCATCAGGCGCGCGGCGGCTTCGGCGGCGCCGATTCCGCGGTCCCAGGCTTCGATGGAGATCCGGGTCCGGCGGGCCAGTACGTCGTCCAGGTGGCGGGCGCCTTCGGCCTTCGCGCCGTAGACGATCTCGGCCTGCAGGTAGTCCTGCGTGCCGGGGAGTTGCTCGCCGAGCGACGGGTCCTCCTCGACCAGCGCGAGCACCTCGTCGATCAGAGCGCCGTACCGGTTGAGCAGGTGCTCGATCCGGGCGACGTGCAGGCCGGAGCGTTGGGCGATCAGGTGCCGCTGGTTCCACAGTGCCTGGTAGCCGTCCGCGCCGACCAGCGGCGTGGTCTTGGTGACGGACTTCGGCACCCGCCCGTCGAGAGCGGCGGCGGCGGCGTCGATCGCGTCCTTGGCCATCACCCGGTACGTCGTGTACTTGCCACCGGCAACGACCACCAGGCCCGGGGCGGCATGCGCGACCACGTGTTCGCGGGACAGCTTGGACGTGCTCTCCGACTCACCGGCCAGCAGCGGCCGGAGTCCGGCGTACACGCCCTCGACGTCCTCGCGGGTGAGCGGGGTGACGAGCACGGAGTTCACGTGGTCGAGCAGGTACTCGATGTCCTTGCTGGTCGCGGCCGGGTGCGCCTTGTCCAGATTCCAGTCTGTGTCCGTGGTGCCGATCAGCCAGTGCCGGCCCCACGGGATGATGAACAGCACCGACTTCTCGGTGCGCAGGATCATGCCAGTGCTGGACTGGATGCGGTCCTTCGGCACGACCAGGTGGATGCCCTTCGAGGCGCGCACGTGGTATTGCCCGCGCTCCCCCACCATCGCTTGGGTGTCGTCGGTCCAGACACCGGTCGCGTTCACGACCTGCTTGGCCCGGACCTCGAACTCACGACCGCTCTCCAGGTCCTTCGCCTGCACTCCGGTGACGCGCTCACCTTGACGCAGGAAGCCGGTGACCTTGACCCGGTTCGCGACATGAGCGCCGTACGACGCGGCCGTCCGCGCGAGCTCCATCGTGTGCCGGGCGTCGTCGACCTGGGCGTCGTAGTACATGAGTGCTCCGACCAGAGCCGACTTCTTCAGCGATGGGACGAGTCGCATCGCGCCGCGGCGGGTCAGGTGCTTGTGGATCGGCAGGCCGGCTCCGAGACCGGAGCTGACCGCCATGCCGTCGTACAGGGCGACGCCGGCGCCTGCGTAGAACCGCTCCCACCAACGGTGCTGGAGCGGGTAGAGGAACGGCACCGGCTTGACCAGGTGCGGTGCCAGGCGTTGCAGGAGCAGGCCGCGCTCCTGCAACGCCTCGTGCACCAGTCGGAAGTCGAGCATCTCCAGGTAGCGCAGACCGCCGTGGATCAGCTTGCTGGAGCGGCTGGAGGTACCGCTCGCGAAGTCGCGTGCCTCCAGCAGTCCGGTGGTCAGGCCCCGGGTTGCGGCATCGAGTGCCGCGCCGGTGCCGACCACCCCGCCACCAACCACCAGGACGTCCAGCTCTTGTCCTTCGGCCATCGCGTCGATCGCGTCGGCCCTTGCTTGCGGTGACAGAGCCACTACCGCCACTGTGCTGCCCTTCCTTCCGATTGCCCGTGCGTAGGTTTCAGTAGTTAGTCGACATCGACCCAGTCAAGCGTGCGCGAGACGGCCTTCTGCCAGCCCGCGTACCCCTTGCTGCGCTGCTCGTCGTTCCACTGCGGTTCCCACCGCTTGTCCTCGTTCCAGTTCTGGACGAGCTCTTCCTTGTTCTTCCAGAACCCGACCGCCAGGCCGGCCGCGTACGCCGCACCCAGGGCCGTGGTCTCCGCGACGACCGGCTTGCTCACCGGTACGCCGAGGATGTCGGCCTGCATCTGCATGCACAGCTCGTTGGCCGTGACACCGCCGTCGACCTTCAGCACGTCCAGCCGCACTCCGGAGTCCTTCTCCATCGCGTCCGTCACGTCCTTGCTCTGGTAGCAGATCGCTTCCAGTGTTGCGCGTGCCAGGTGAGCGTTGGTGTTGAACCGCGACAGCCCGACGATCGCGCCACGGGCGTCCGAACGCCAGTACGGCGCGAACAGGCCGGAGAAGGCCGGGACGAAGTACACGCCGCCGTTGTCGGCGACCTGCCGGGCCAGCGTCTCGGTCTCGCTCGCACCGGAGATGATGCCGAGCTGGTCGCGCAGCCACTGCACCGCCGACCCGGTCACCGCGATGGAACCCTCCAGCGCGTACACCGGTGCCTCGTCGCCGAACTGGTAGCACATCGTGCTGAGCAGACCGGCCTTCGACCGGACCAGCTCGGTGCCGGTGTTCAGCAGCATGAAGTTGCCGGTGCCGTAGGTGTTCTTGGCCTCGCCCGGGTTGAAGCAGACCTGACCGACGGTCGCGGCCTGCTGGTCGCCGAGGTCACCCGTCAACGCGACCACGCCACCGAGCGGGCCGTTCGCCAGGGTCTCGCCGTACTTGTTCGGGTCCGACGACGGCCGGATCTCGGGCAGCATCTGCCGCGGGATGTCGAAGAAGCTGATCAGCTCGTCGTCCCAGTCGAGGGTCTCGAGGTTCATCAGCATGGTCCGGCTGGCGTTCGTGACATCGGTGATGTGCACGCCACCGTTGACCCCGCCGGTCAGGTTCCACAGCAGCCAGGTGTCGGTGTTGCCGAAGACGGCGTCCCCGGCCTCGGCGGCGGCGCGGACACCGTCGACGTTCTCCAGGATCCACTGCACCTTGCCGGCCGAGAAGTACGTCGCCGGCGGCAGCCCGGCCTTCTGCCGGATCACGTCGCCCTTGCCTTCACGCTCCAGCGCGGAGGCGATCCGGTCGGTCCGGGTGTCCTGCCAGACGATCGCGTTGTAGTACGGCCGGCCGGTCTTACGGTTCCAGACCACGGCCGTCTCGCGCTGGTTGGTGATGCCGAGCGCCGCCAGGTCGCTCGCATGCAGGCCGTTGGCGTTCAGCGCGGTCTGGATGACCGAGCTGGTCCGCTCCCAGATCTCGGTCGGGTTGTGCTCGACCCAGCCGGCCTGCGGCAGGATCTGCTCGTGCTCCAGCTGGTGCTTGCCCACCTCGTTCCCGGAGTGGTCGAAGATCATGAAGCGGGTGCTCGTGGTGCCCTGATCGACGGCACCGACGAAGTCAGCCATGGATAGTCCCTTCCTCACACACGTGGGTCATGCGGTCTTCTCCTCCGGAATGCGACCCGGCTCTTCCTCTTCGTCCGCGATCGGCAGGTTGCGCCCGACCAGCAGGTCGTAGAGGAACGCGCCGACCAGGGCGCCGATGATCGGTGCCACGATCGGCACCCAGAAATAGACGTCCCCGAACTGATCCTTGAACGCTCCCCCGTACCCGGTGAAGAACGACGCCAGCCGCGGACCGAAGTCACGGGCCGGGTTGATCGCGTACCCGGCGTTGGTACCCCACGCCATCCCGATGCCCACCACCAGCAGGCCCACGATGAACGGCGCCAGGTTGGCGGCCGGCGCGGTGTTGCGCAGATCGGTGATCGCCAGGATCACGAACATCAGGATCGCCGTACCGATGATCTGGTCCCGGAAGCCGCCCCACAGGTCGACGCCGAGATCCATGCTGCCGTTGCCCGGCAGGGTCGAGAACACGCCCTGGGTCTTGATCGTGAGCCCGGGGTCGACCTTGTTGAGTGCCTCGGTGTAGTTCCACCGAACTACCAGCGCCGCCAGGAACGCTCCGAGGAACTGTGCCACCGAGTACGGCAGCACCTTCTTCCAGCTGAACCCGCGGAACGTCGCGAGGGCGATCGTCACCGCCGGGTTCAGGTGCGCGCCGGTCATCCGGCCCGCCACGTAGATACCCAGTGTCACACCGAGTCCCCACGCCCATGCGATCGAGTCGTGGTCACCGATCCCGCCGGCCACCACCTGCGCCACCACGCCGCAGCCGAACAGGATCAGGATGAACGTGCCCGCTAGCTCGGCAGAACACTCCCCCAGAAGGGTTTTCGCTTTGACCGCTTCGGTCGTAGCCATACCGGCTGGCCTCCCTTCCCTTACAAGACCACCGTGACGACCACGGCTGGCTGGAATCTAGGAGCCATTGGCGGCCACCACAACGCCCGCCGTTCGACATTGTCGAACGGGACCAGTTCACAACTGGTCTGCGACACTCGGTAACTCCTCAGCGACCTACAGCGACCACTTCCGGCCCGATCCAACCTTTTGGCAGGGTGATCACGTCAGGGTGAGCGACAACGAAGCCCTCGATCGAAGGAGCCCGATGGGCGAGGAGTTCGCCGAGTTCGCGCGCGGGCGGCACGGGGCGCTGTACCGGTACGCGTACCTGCTCGCCGGTGACCGCGGCCTGGCCGACGACCTGGTCCAGGAAGCCCTGCTCAAGACGTACGTCGCCTGGCGCCGTCTGCGCGACCCTCGGGCCGCCGAGGCCTACACCCGCAAGGTGATCACCAGCACCGCGATCGACTGGTGGCGGCGCAAGTCGTACCACGAGCGGCCGCACGACGCCGTACCCGACGGAATCACCCCGTCGGACGACGCCGGTACCCGGCTGTGGTTGTGGCACGAACTCCTCCAGCTGCCGCCCCGGCAACGCGCCGCCCTCGTACTGCGCTATTACGAGGACCTGACCGAGGCCCAGACCGCCGAGGTTCTCGGCTGCTCGATCGGCACCGTGAAGAGCCAGGTCTCGGTCGCGCTGCGCAAACTCCGCGATCGCCTCGGCGACGACGTCTTTCCCGTGGACCTGACAGGAGCCCGGCCGTGACCGATCTACTCAAAGACACCCTGACCGCCCGGGCCGCGGGCTCCGAGCCGCCGCCCCTCGACCTGGATGCCCTGATGGCAACCGGTGACCGCCGGATCCGCCGACGCCGCATCGGCGCAGCACTCGGTACGGCGTTCGTCGCCGCAGCCGTGGTCGCCGCGGGCCTGGTCGCCGTCCGGGCTACCGGTGACCAGGCACCGGTCGCCGGGCTGCCGTTCGAGGAACGACGTCCGACGTACGCGGTCGGCGGTGTCATCCACTTCGGCGACACGACGATCGACACCGGCATCAAGGAGCTCGGCCAGCTGGCGCGCACCAACCTGGGGTTCCTCTACCTCGAGCTCAACGGCACAACTCTCTACCTGACCGACGGCCGGAGCAGCCACACGGTCGCCGAGGTCCATTCGGGCACGGAGCTCTTCGCCGCGGGCGACTTCGCCGGCTGGACCGAACCGATCCAGGGCGGAACCCGGACTGTTGTCGTCAACCTCCGGACGAACCAGATCGTGCACAGCACGCCCACACGCACCGACGACTTCGAGCCGCTGACCCCTTCGTCGCGGCGCACATTGGTCGGCCTTGATGATCGGTACGCGTACTTCGACTCGGCCAAAGGTGTCCTCCGGGTCGATCTGCACAGCACGAAGAGCACCTTGATCCCGCTGTCCGGTGTCCCCGTCCAGTCGGTCGCAGCCTCCGCCGGGCGCTACGTGTTCGTCTCCCCCGGTCTGGGCACCACCGGCAGGTCTCTCGTCCTGCGCGGGGGCGGAGCCTCCCCGGGGACCCCGTACGCACTGGAGGCGTTCAAGGATTCTGCCTGGCAGGCCGCCGTACGCATCTCCACCAACGGTTCCTACCTGTCCGTCGCACCGAACGGCGACGCACCGAACCTGTACGACGCCACCGGCATCCGCCTCGCCGTCAGCGGCCCGGAGCCCCGAGTGTTCGGTCACTGGTTGTCGGACAGCACATTCGTCGCCGCAGGCGGGTCCGACCTGCTCACCTGCGCCGTCGCCACCCAAGTGGTCACCTGCCAAGTGACTGCACACGACTTCGTCCCCCGCGACCAGATGCTGGCCTTGTCCACCAACTGACCAGGAACCCACCCTGGAAAGTGAAGGTACCTCACGGTAACCTCTTGCTCACCCAACGTCCCCACCGCCCCCTGGGAGTCGTCGATGAGCCTTCTGCCTGCCCGCCGTCCCGATGCCCGCCACGCGCGCCCGCGGAGCCGGAGGCGCCGTCCACCGTTGATCGGGCTGGTGCTGGCCGGTCTGGCCGCCGGCAGTTTGACCACTGCCGCCGCCGCTGACACCGCAGCGTTGCGCCCGGTGATGTTCGTCGGGAACAACTGGGACGGGACGGCGGACGTCCTGCAACCGTCCGGGACGTTCGCCAAGATCGGCCGGGTCAACATCGTGCCGGACAAGGACGAGCGGCTCGCCGAGATCTACCTGAACCCGATCAAGCTCGGCTACTTCCTCGGCATCCGGAACGGACCTGGTGAAGGCCACGACCAGTTGGTCGACGACCTCTACAGCAGCCCCGACGGTACGGCGATCGTCGCGTCCCGGCCGAGTTTCGCCGATGTCGTGTCGATCGACATCGCGACCGGGCGGGTGAAATGGCGGTTCCCCGTCTCCGGCTACCGCGCCGACCACATGGCGCTGTCACCGGACGGCCGGCGGGTCGCGGTCTCCGCGTCGACCTCGAACACCGTGCACGTGCTGGACGCGGCGACCGGCGTACAGCTGGGGTCGTTCCCGACCGGCGACAAACCGCACGAGAACGTGTTCACCGCGGACGGCAAGATCTGGAACTCCGCGATCGGTGAGGTCATCACCGCGCTGGACGGACCCGGCTGGGACTGGACCAAGGGCGATCGCAAGATCACGGTCGCCGACGCGACGACGTACCAGGTGGTCAAGGTGATCGACATGCGCCCGCGGCTCGACGCCTTCGGCCGCAGTGACCTGTCCGACGCGGTCCGGCCGGTCGCGTTCACACCGGACGAGTCGAAGCTCTACTTCCAGGTGTCGTTCTTCAACGGCCTCCTCGAGTACGACGTTGCGTCCGACGCCATCACCCGCCAGGTCGAACTGCCGAAGAACCCGAATACGAACGAGGACCGGACCACCTGGGTGAACGACTCCCGCCACCACGGCCTCGCGATGAACCCGGCCGGCACCAAGCTCTGCGTGGCCGGGACCATGGACGACTACGTGACCGTCGTCAACCGCAGCACGCTGGCGCACGGCCCGCTGGTCACGGCGAGCAAGCCGTACTGGGCGACGATCAGCGGCGACGGTCAGAGCTGCGTGATCTCCGAGAGCGGCACCGACCAGATCACCGCGATCAGCTTCGCCACCGGCCAGAAACAGGTCTCCGTCCCCGTCGGCGACCACCCGCAACGAATCCGCCTCGGCCGCGCGCCCACGAGCTGGCCGAACTAGCCCACGGCGTACTCGCCGCGCGGGCCGCGGAAGGTTGCGGTCAGCGCGGCGGGTCCGGTGCTGAGGTCGAGGCTCGTCGACAGCACGCCCAGAACTGCCCGCAGCTCAGAGGCCTGTGGGTGGGTGGCGTGCAGGCTCACCAGGTCCACGGTCGGCAAGTTCGTGGTCGGGTGCGGCGTCGTACCCCAGTCGATCAGGAACGGGACGAGGCCGTCGTACAGGTAGTGCGGGGGTGTGCTGACTCGCCAGCTGAGCAGCTCACCACCCGGGGTCTCGCGGGACAGCGGTCCGATCGTGCCGAGGTCTACCCCGGCAGCATGCGCGGTCGCCAGTACGGCGTCGATGTCGGCCGGGTGGATCGCCCAGGTGAGGAACCGCTCCGTACCGGGCTCGCCGAAGTCGAACGCCGGCTCCCGGTTCGCGTCCGGATCGGGTCCGAGCAGTTCCAGGTACGCCGTGCCGCCCAGGCCTACCAGGAAGTTCCGGGTACCCCACTTCTCGTGCCGGCCACCCTCCACCGGATCAACTCCGGTCGCGTCGGCGAACCGCCGTACGGTGCCGAACAGGTCGGCCGTGGCCAGGACGAGGTGGTCGAGCAGCGGGACGGTCATGCCCTGACCGTAGCGGTGTGACCGGCGAGACACCGGCGATGCCAACCAGCGGGACAGGCTCGGCGTCACCCGGGTGGACCGTTGAACGGGAGGCTGCGATGGGACTGGCAGAGGTTTCGCTGCTCGGGGGTTGGTTTCCGGCCGCGCTGGAGGTGCTGGCGGGCGGGCTGTTGCTGATAGCGGTCGGTTGGCGGGATCGGCGGTGGCGGTGGCGGCTGGTCCCGCTCATCGCGGGGTTGTCGGTCGTCGGCGCTTTGCTGGCGTCGTACCCGGGTGCTGCGCTGGTCGGGATCACGGATCCGCTGCCGATGGGCGTGTGGGTGTGGCTGGGGGTTGGGCTGGCGGCGATCGCCGTACTGGTCGTCGGCTGGCGCTCTGCTGGCTGGCTGCGCCGCGGCACCGCCGTACTGGCGATGGCAGTCGCGGCCCTGGTGTGTGCGAATCAGGTCAACCAGTTCGTCGGGTACTACCCGACGATCGATGCCGCGGTGAACGACTGGACCAATGCGCCGCTGCCCGGGCAGGTGTCGATGACCGGACTGGCCCAGGATTCAGGTGGGCGGAGCCTGCCGCGGGCAGGCAAGCTCGTGTCGGTCGACATCCCGGCGACGTACAGCGGGTTCGAGCACCGGCCGGAGCTGGTCTACTTGCCGCCGGTCTGGTTCCGCAGCGCGAGGCACCATCCGGCGCTGCCAGTGGTGGAGGTGATCGGCGGCGAGCGGGGTGCCCCTGCCGACTGGGTGCGGCTCGGGAACGCGGTCGACACAGCGAACGCATATGCCCACCGGCACCACGGGTTTGCGCCCATACTGGTGTTCGTGGATGCGACGGCCTCGTTCGACAACGACACCGAGTGCGTCGACGGTCCGCGCGGAAATGCGGCGACGCACCTGGCCCGCGACATCCCGCAGTACGTCGAGAAGACGTTCGGAGCCGCCCGGAATCCTGCCCAATGGGCGGTGGCCGGGTTCTCGATGGGCGGCACGTGCGCGATCGACCTGGTTGTCGAGCACCCCGATACCTTCACACACTTCGTCGACATCTCCGGCGACCTGGAGCCGAACAGCGGTGACGACCACGACACTTTGGTCCAGTTGTACGGTGGCTCGGTGGCGTCGGAACAGGCCAATGAGCCGCTGAAGGTGATGCATGCCCATGGCAAGTATGTCGGCGTCAGCGGCATGTTCCTGACCAGCACCGCCGAGAAGACCCACCAGCGCGAGGCCCACCAGTTGTCGCGGGCAGCGGCCAAGGTCGGTATCCCGTCGACGGTCCAGGTCTCCCCCGGTTCGCATGTCTGGCAGTTCGCCGGCCCGGCGTTCGCCCGGTCCTTCCCCTGGCTGGTCAGCCAGCTCGATCCACCCCACCACAGGTCGGCGTGACCCGCAGACTCCTCGTCCTCGCTGTCACGTTCGCGCTGGTCACGCTGACCATCGCGGCGGACGCACGGCCGGCCACTCTCGACGTCCCCGCCGGCAACCTGAGCGTGCTCGCGCTCGGTGACTCGGTCACGTCCGGCTACCACTGCTACTGCGATGCCTTCCCCGCCTCGTACGGCGATTTGCTGGCGCAGCGCACCGGTACGGGCGTGACCGTCCACAACTTCGGGGTCGGCGGGATCGACTCCGAAGGTCTTCTCGAAGAGCTCGACCGCTCCAGCTCGCAGATGGCCCGGGCCGCCACCGACGCCGACTACGTCCTGCTCACGATCGGCGCCAACGACTTCGCCGGACACGAGGACGACGTCACCGCCGGACGCTGCACCACGGAATGCGTCACCGAGGAAATGGCCGGGCTGACGCGCAATCTGCGCCGCATCCTCGACCGCATCACCGAGCTCGACACCCACCGGACCCCCGAGATCCTGGTGACGGGCTATTGGAATGTCTTCAAGGACGGCCAAGTCGCCCGTGACCTCTATCCGCTCGAAGGGCAGAACGCGACCCAGGCCCTGACGCTCGCCACCAACCAGGTGATCGCCGATGCCGCGCAGGCTGCCCACGCGACGTACGTCGACGTCTTCACGCCGTTCGAGACCGCACCCGACATCACCAACCTGCTGGCCCCCGACGGCGACCACCCGAACGCGGCCGGGCACGCCCTGATCGCCGAGCTGCTACTCGAGGCCACCCCAAAGCTCACCGGTTGAAGTTCTTCCGCGACGGTTGGTGACCAACTAGGGTCCCCTCAACGATGTACACGACTTCGCCGCCCTCGAGGAAGTGACCATGCCGCGCTCGTTCCTGCTGCGCACGAGCTCACCTGTTCTGGTGGGCCGGAGCGATGAGCTCGAGGTGCTGGTCTCGACCGTGCCGCGGCGGTCGACCGTGGTGATGATCGAAGGTGAGGCCGGGATCGGGAAGACCCGGCTGGTCGACGAACTGCTCGCCCATCCCGACGTGGCCCGCCTCACGGTCCTCGTCGGCCATTGCCAGCCGCTGCGCGAACCTTTCCCGTACGGCGCCGTGATCGAGGCACTGCGATCCCTGGCCGGCACCCGTCTCCACACCGTGAGCCCGGTCGCCGGAGCCTTGCGCCCACTGCTGCCTGAGCTGGCAGAACTGCTGCCGCCACAGCCCGAGCCGATCGGCGACCCGCACGCCGAGCGACACCGGACCCTGCGCGCCACCCGCGAGGTGCTCGCCGCGATCGGCCCAGCCGTCCTGGTCGTCGAGGACCTGCAGTGGGCCGACGACGGCACCCGCCAACTCCTCCGCTTCCTGATGGCCGACCCGCCACCGAACCTCTCGGTCGTCATCACCTACCGCCGCGAGGATCTGGCCGGTCACCTTCCCCTCGGTACGGCGTACCGGCCGCCCGATCACGTGGCCGGGATCCTCCTGCAGCTCCGCCCGCTCGATGTCGACGCAGTCCGGGTCCTGGCGTCCGCCATCCTGGAGCACGAGCCGGTGAGCGAGGAGTTCGCCGACCGCCTGCACGAGCGGACCGCGGGGATCCCGTTCGTCGTCGAGGAGCTGTTGCGTTCCCTGCACGGCTCGGCCGCCCGGCTACCCGACGAGGTCGAGGTACCGGTCCTCCTCCGCGACGCCTTCGCCGACCGACTCGCCGGGCTCCCCGACCTCGCGCACCGCATCGTCCATGCAGCCGCGGTCCTCGGCGTACCGGCTGGGGTCGAGCAGCTGTCCGTCGTGGCCGGTATCGACCCCGAGCACGCCGAGCTCGCGCTGATCCAGCTCGCCCGGGCCGGCGTCGTGCACGAGACCCGGCCGAACCGGTACGGGTTCCGCCACGTGCTCGCCCAGCAGGCGGTCTACGACTCCCTCGAAGGACCCGCCCGCCGCCAACTGCACCTGGCCGCGATCGACGCGTTGCGCGGCACCGAGCCGCCCCCACTCGTGCAGCTCGCCGAGCACAGCCGCCGGGCCGGCCGCCGTACCGACTGGCTGCGGTACGGCGAAGAGGCGGCCGACCGAGCCACCGAAGTCGGCGACCCGGCCGTCGCCACCGGCCTCCTCCAACGACTCCTCGCCGAACCCGACCTACCGACCACCGAGGTCGACCGGCTGGCCACCAAGCTCGGATCAGTCGCGTACGCCGGTCTCGACCAGCACGACCCGGTCGCGACCCTCGACCGCGTGCTCAGCGACCAGCGGCTGTCCACCGCAGCCCGCGGCGAGGTCCGGCTCCTGCTCGGCCGGCTGCTGGTTCGCGAGAGCGGCCGGATCACCGAGGCCCGCCTCACCATCAGCCAGGCCGTCGACGAACTCGCCGAGCGCCCCGACCTCGCCGCCCGCGGCGCTGCCTTGCTCGGTACGACGTTCATCGGCGACACCCCGTTGGCCGAGCATCTGCCGTGGCTGGAACGGGTCGAGGCGTACCTGGTCACCTGCGACCAACCCGAGGTCCGCTTCTCGCTACTCGCCAACCTGCTCGGGTCCCGGCTGTCCATCGGCGACCCGAATGTCCTGTCCGACCTGTCGGCCCTCCCGACCGCCGGCGAGTCCCAGGCCGAACGCCGCCAGCTCGCCCGCACTCGGTGCAATCTGGCCGACTCCTGTACGACGATCGGCCGCTTCGGTCAGGCCCGCGAGTTCCTCACCAGCGGGATCCGGTTGGCCGCGGAAGCCGGCAGCCCGTTCGTGGTCAGCACTGCCCGCTCCACCGAGGTCCGGCTCGACTGGTACACCGGCAACTGGTCGGGGCTCACCGAACGCGCAGCCCGGCTGCTCGGCGAGTACCGCGATTTGTTGCCGGTAGCAAGCGAACTCTCGCTGGTCCTCGGTCTCCTCGCGATCACCCGCGGCGAATGGCCGGCCGCAGCCGAGCACCTCGGTCGCACCGGCGTGCACAGCCCACAGGACGCGATCACGCCGATCGCGATCGGCGGCTTCGCCGGACTGGCCCGGATGTGGCTGGCCCAGGACGACCTGCCCGCCGCCACGACCATCGTCGAGCGCGGTCTGCAACTGGTCCGGCGCAAAGGCGTATGGGTCTGGGCCGCCGACCTGGCACCGGTTGCCGTCAGCACGCTGCTTGCGACCGGTCGGGTCGCCGAGGCGGCCGCGTTGACCGATGAGTTCGCAGCCGGGATCGCCGATCGGGACGCCCCGCTCGCGACGGCGGCGCTGTCGTCCTGCCGTGGCGAGATCAGTGCGGACCCAGAGCATTACCGGTCGGCAGAGGCGGCGTACCGGGCACTGGACGCGGTCTACTTCGCCGCCCAGGCTTCGGAGCGGGCCGAGACGCGGGATCTGCCCGCGCTGGCTGATTGGTACGACGTACTGGGTGCGACGCGTGACGCCGCCCGCTGCCGGCACGACCTGCGCTCGCGCGGAACACCGGCCCCGTCGCGGCGAGGACGCCGGGGCTATGGCCTGGAGCTGTCACCGCGGGAACAGGATGTCGCCCGGCTGGTCTCGCAGGGCCTCACCAATCGCGAGATCGCCGAGGTTCTGTTCTTGTCACCGCGGACCGTCGAGCAACATGTCGCGAAGGTACTGCGCAAACTCGGAGCGGTTTCCCGTTCCGAGCTCGCACGCTGACCGGGGTGGCGCCACCTGCCGGGCGCCACCCCGGCGCCCTTCACTGCCCGAAGCAGGAGGCTTGTGCGCCCACGCTCCAGCACTGGACCTGCTTGGTCACTGTGCTGCTCGCACCAGCGCGGTCGGTCACCTTCAGTTCGGCGGTGTAGGTCTTCTGCGTGTTGCTGTAGGTGTTGGACGCGGTCACGCCGGAGCCGGTCTTGCCGTCACCGAAGTTCCACGCGTACGACGCGATGTCGTTGTCCGGGTCAGTCGAACCCGAACCGTTGAAGCTGCATGCCGCCCACTGGCACTGCACCGTGAACGACGCCTTCGGCGGCTGACCGGCCGGCGGCGCACCCGCCTGCACCTGCTTGGTTGTGGAGCCCGTCTTCCCCGCATCGTCAGTCACCGTCAGCTTCACGGTGTACGTGCCGGCGGTGCTGTAGGTGTGCGACGGCTTGGCGCCGGTACCCGGCTGGCTGTCACCGAAGTCCCACGCATACGACGCGATCGAAGGACTTGACGCGGAGCCGTCGAAGGAACAGGTCAGCGAGTTCGCACAGTTCGCGGTGAAGGAGGCCGTCGGGCCGCCCGGCTGGCCGCCACCGATCTTGCTGACATCGAGCAGCTTGTTCGGCGAACCTGCGCCCGGATTCTGCACCTTGCCTTCCTGCGCCATGTTCACCAGCGCGTCGCGGACCTGGGCCGGGGTCGCACTCGGGTTCGCCGACAGGTACATGGCCGCCGCGCCAGTCACATGCGGCGCGGCCATCGACGTACCAGACATGCCCTTGCTGCCGTTGTTACTCGAGTTGCTGGCCGAGGTGATGTTGCCGCCCGGCGCGAAGATGTCCACGCAGGAGCCGATGTTGGAGAAACTCGACCGGCTGTCGTTGGAGTCCGTCGACGCGACGGTGATTGCCTCCGGCACCTTGGCCGGGCTCGGCGTACAGGCACTGCCGCCGTTGTCGTTGCCAGCAGCAACTGCCCAGACGATGCCTGCGGCAATGGAATTCTTGACGGCCCGGTTGACACCTTCCGGGTCGGCGTTGGCGCCGCCGGACGTCCAGCTCGCGTTCGCCACGGCCGGCTTCACCGCGTTCTGGGTGACCCAGTCGACGCCCTGGATGGAGTCCGCGTCAGGCGCGTTCCCATCACAACCGAGGACCTTGACACCGATCACGGTCACGTCCTTGGCGACGCCGTACGTCTCACTACTCGACGTACCGGCGGTGTGCGTGCCGTGGCCCTGGTCAGTGGCGTTCTTGCACTCGTTGACGTTCGCGTCCTCGTCAACGAAGTCGTACCCGGATTTCGCCCGGCCCTCGAACGAGACGTGGTCCGTGTTCAGCTCCGAGTCGGTGTTGTAGACGGTGACGCCGGTGCCGGTGTTCGGGTACTTGTAGACGCTGTCCTTGACGCCGTCGATCCGGTCCAGGCCCCACGACGGCGGGTTCGGCTGCTCCCCCGCCGCTGCCTTGGCGAGGCTGCGCACCACGCTGGCGCCAAAAGCGTTGCCCTTGGCATCGGCCCGGTGCACCCACAGCGACTGCTGGACGAACTCGACCTTCGGGTCGGCCGCGAGCCGCCGCGCCTGCCCCTCGGACAGCTTCACGGCGAAGCCCCGCAGAGCCGCCGAATACACGTTGCGGACCGTGCCGCCGTACCGATCAGCCAGTACGTCGGCCTCGGCACCGACCGTGGACAGCGCGGCCGGTGCGAGCGACGTACCGCCGTGGAGTCCGACGATGTACAACCCGGGGACGGTGTCGGGTGCGCCCGCGTTCAGAACAGTGCCGGTCGGAGCGGCCTGGACGGTACCCGTGCCCGCGAGGACGAGCCCCAGAGCGCCGACGAAGATCCCTAGAGATTTTCTGCGCATGATTTGCCTTTCCTATTCCTCGAAAGAGAGGACTATTGGCCGAAGCAGAAGGCTTGGGCGCCGACGCTCCAGCACTGGACCTGCTTGGTCGCGGTGCTCGTGTTGCCGGTGCGGTCGGTGACCTTCAGCTGAGCGGTGTAGGTCTTCTGCGTGTTGCCGTATGTGTTGGACGCGGTCACGCCGGTCCCGGTCTTGCCGTCACCGAAGTTCCACGCGTACGACGCGATGTCGTTGTCCGGGTCAGTCGAACCCGAACCGTTGAAGCTGCACGCTGCCCACTGGCACTGCACCGTGAACGACGCCTTCGGCGGCTGCCCAGCCGGCGGCTGGCTGCCGCCGCCGAGTTCGTTGACGTACAGCAGCTTGTTCGGCGAGCCGCGCAGGTCGGTAATCTTGCCCGGCGTCGAGGTGTCCACGATCTTCGCGTTGGCGTTCGCCACGGTGCCGCTGGGGTTCGCGCTGAAGTACAACGCCAGCGCTCCGGCCACATGCGGGCTGGCCATCGACGTACCGCTCATGTTGCCGCTGCCACCGCCGTTGGTGGACGAGGTGATCGCTGAGCCGGGGGCGAACAGGTCCACGCAGGTACCGAAGTTGGACGACTGGCTGGTGTTGAAGATGCTGCGCTTGTCCTGCTGATCCGATGACGCCGTGGTCAGCGCGCCCGGCGTACTGGCTGGGCTCACGTTGCACGCGTCCTGGCCCTCGTTGCCCGCGGCAACTGCCCAGGCGACACCGGCGTCGATCGACTTGGCCACCGCGTCGTTCAGAGCCTGGCTCTTGCTGCCGCCCAGGCTCATGTTGCCGACTGCCGCCTGGGGTGCGTTCTTGGTGACGTAGTCGACCCCGGCGATGATCGCGTCGTAGCTCCCGGTCCCCTGGCAGTTCAGCACCCGGACGGCGACCAGCTTCACCTTCTTCGCGACACCCCAGGTGTTGCCGCCGACGGTTCCGCCGACGTGCGTCCCGTGGCCTTGGCAGTCGCTGGCATCGGCGTCGTTGTCGATGAAGTCGTAGCCACTGCTGGCTCGGCCGCCGTAGTCCGGATGGTCGAGGTCCATTCCGGTGTCCACGACGTACGCCGTGACGCCGGAACCGTCGTTCGGGGCGGTGTAGGAGTTGCTGAGCGGCAGGTCGCGTTGGTCCGTTCGGTCCAGGCCCCGCGTCTCGCTGATCCGAGCAGTGGCGTTCTGTTCGACGTACCGGACTGCAGGGTCGGCGGCGAGACGCTTCGCCTGGGCCTCGGTCATCTGGACCGAGAATCCGCGGAAGGCTGCCGAAAACACGCGGCCGAGAGTGCCGTCGTACCGGTCGGTCAGGTCACCAGCCTGGCTGCGCGCGGTGGTTGTGGACCCGGTGAGGGCGACCAGGTAGCTGCCGGCGATGGTGCCTGGTTCACCGGCTTTGAGGATGCGGCCTTCGGCGGCTTGCGCCGTACCGAGGCCTGCGACCGTCAGGGCGGCCGTCGTGGTCAGGACGGCTGCGAGCCGTCCGAGGGCGAGATATGGCATGAGTTTCTCTCCTTCTGGCCGGCGGGGCGGCGCGGCCTGCAGCCACTGTCGAGGCGGGCCGCGGGAAGAACAATCCGTAGTGGGATAGGTAGTGGCCGGTGGCAATAGATGGGTAGCCCTACGGACCCGTGCGCGGATTGTTCGCGGGTCGGTGACTGGTGATGCTGCGGTCATCCGCCCATTCCGAGGAGGCACCATGAGGCGATTGCTCGCCGCCTTCACCGCACTGATCGCATTCACGCCGGGGCTGGCTCATGCCGGCACAACGCCGTACGACGCCGTCAATCCGAACCAGACCGAACCCAGTGGTGGTCCGACCACCCAGATCATCGGCGGGCAGGAGGCCTTCGTCCGGGACCACCCGTTCATCATCGCGATGCTGCGCGAAGGCGGGGCCCGGCCGCAGGGCCAGACCTGTACGGCGGCCGTTGTGGCGCGCCGGGTGATCGTCACGGCCGCGCACTGCAAGGACGGTCAGGGCGCGAAGTCGATGCTGTACGGCTCGGACGACCTGACCAAGGCCGGCGGCACCAAGCTCGCGGTCAAGGAGTACCTGCAGCACCCGAACTACCAGCCACCCAACGGCTGGCAGCAGGGCTGGGACGTCGGCATCGTGGTCACCGAGACCGACATCCCGGTCCCGGCCGGCTACCAGTACCCGCGCGTCGCCAGCTCGGCCGACGGCACCCTCGACGACCCGGGCCGGAAGGCGCTACTGCTCGGCTACGGCCGGGTCCGCGACGGTGAGAACGAGTTCGGCCACCTGAAGAAGGTGGAGAACTTCCCGCTCGTCGACGGCCGCAACACCTGCGGCTCGTTCGGCTCGTTCAACGACGCCTACATGATCTGCGGCGGTTACGCCGACGGCCACGACGGCATCTGCCAAGGCGACAGCGGCGGGCCGATGCTCGTCGACGGCGTCGTCATCGGCGTCGCCTCCTGGGTCAAGACCGGCTGCGGCAGCTACGGCGCCTGGGGCAAACTCACCGGCGTGATGGGCGACTGGGCCAACGAGACCATCAAGAAGTACACCGAAGAACCCGGCGCCCCCACCGCATCCTTCACCGCGAACTGCGCGAACTCGCTGACCTGCGCCTTCGACGGCTCGGCCTCAACCGACCCCGACGGCACCATCGCGTCGTACAGCTGGGAGTTCGGCGACACCCAAACCGGCACCGGCGCGACTCCCTACAACACCTATTCGACCGCCGGCACCTACACGGTGAAACTCACCGTCACCGACAACTCCGGCAAAACCGCCTCCACCACCAAGCAGGTCCAAGCCGGCGCCCCACCCGCCGGCCAACCCCCGAAGGCCGCCTTCACAGTCCAATGCCAATGGGCCGCCTGCACCTTCAACGGCACCGGCTCAACCGACCCCGACAACGACATCACGTCGTACGCGTGGACCTACGGCGACGGCAAAACCGGCACCGGCGCCACTGCAACCAACACCTACCCCAACACCCAAAAGACCTACACCGCTCAGCTGAAGGTCACCGACCGCACCGGCAACACAAGCACCGCCACCAAGCAAGTCCAATGCTGGAGCGTAGGAGCCCAAGCCTTCTGCTTCCCCCAGTGACCTAGCCCAACGGCTCCCGGACCCCTGCCTCCGGGAGCCGTCTCGCTTTCCGTGACCCTGAGACCAATCTCCCCAGCAGTTAGACAAGACCTCTTGCACAATACACATTGCCGACCGAGCCGGTACGACGTTGAGCGCGGTTCGACCGTTGCGGCGGGGTGCCAGATGGTTGGTGGAGTCTCAAAGTGGCCGCGGCCCGACCACCCCGCGCCTTAGCTAGGCCGTCGGGACCGGGCTGACGTCGATGGCGTCGAGTTCGGAGTAGCAGTCGCCCTTGGTGAAGCGGACCACGTTCTGGCCGGCATTGAGGGAGACGTCGACCGCGGTCACCGCCAGCAGATCCCACCCGTACGACGGGTAGACGGCAGCGGACTGTGCTCCGCCGTTCGCGGCTACGTTGTGACTGCAGTTCGTGCCCATGCCGTTCGCGGCGCGGGCACGGATGCGGTAGTTGCCGGCTGTGGGCGCGTGGAAGGTGAACGCGACCGTGCTGTCGTCGAAGTCGATGTAGCGCGCCTTGCCGCCGCCCGAGGCCGAGGTGATCCGGCCGGTCTGGACGTGGGTGAGGGTCGCGTTCGCCGTCTGCTCGGCTTCGAGCCTCAGCAGGGGTCGGCCGGTGAGAGCGCCGTACCAGAGGCCGGCCGCCTTCGACAGCGAGCCGTAGTTC
This sequence comes from Kribbella albertanoniae, assembly GCF_004348455.1. Classification (GTDB taxonomy): domain Bacteria; phylum Actinomycetota; class Actinomycetes; order Propionibacteriales; family Kribbellaceae; genus Kribbella; species Kribbella albertanoniae. The sequence continues at coordinate 1,839 of NZ_SMKA01000160.1, read as the reverse complement.
GGGTGCAGCGCGTCGGCCATGTCGAACGGATTCGAGAAGGCCTGGTTCGTGTCGACGAACGTGACCTTCTTCCCCGCGGCCGCCTTCGCCGCGGCCATCGCGGGGATCGTCGCGTTGAACGCGTCGACGTGCGCATCCTTCAGCTCGTCGTTGATCGGCGGAATGCTGCTCACGAACGTCTGCGTGTTCGGCAACGTCTGCGCGATCGTGTCCAGCAACGTGGACAACCGTCCCGGCGCAGCCCCGGACGACTCGTCGGTGTGCATGTCGTTCGTACCGATCATCAACGTCACGACATCGGGCTGGTACGTGTTCAGCCAGCCGACGACACTGCCCTGGATCATCTCGATCGTCCAGCCGCCGTGCCCCTCGTTGTCCTTGTCCGCCAACGCCGCCGACCCCGAACTCACCGACCCGACAAAATCCACCGGCCGCTGATCAGCCCGCAACAACTGCCACAGATCAGTCCGATACCCACCTTGCGCAGCATCGGCGCCCGCCGTGATCGAGTCCCCGATCGGCATCACCTTCGTCGGCACAGCCCGCACCAACGGCACCGCAACCGCGGCCTCCGCCGGCGCCTGCCCAGAACTCACCCCGAACCCCAACAGCGAACCAACCAGCGCAACCGGCACAGCACGCAGCACTCCACGCATCAAAACTCCTCCTCAGGGCGGCTCCCCCGATCCTCAGCCACCCCGCCCCACCCCACAATCCTTTCCAACTCCACCGAACCCTGCTGGCACAATCGCCTCGTGGAGGAAACCTTCGCCGACGCCCTCAAGAACGCCCGCCAATCCCGCGGCCTCACCCAGGAGGCGCTGGCCGTGCGGGCCGGACTCAGCGGTCAGGCGATCGGTCTGCTCGAGCGAGGCGTGCGGAAGTATCCGCATTTGACCACCCTCGACAAGCTTGACCTCGCGCTCGCCCTGACCGCGGAGGAGCGAGCCCTCTTCAAGCGGCTCGCCGCGCGCGGCACCCCCAGCAACACGCCGACCGGACCGGGGATCGGCCCGGCCTGGACCGTCGCCGAGCAGCTCCCGACGACGAGAGCGTCGTTCACCGGCCGCATCGAACTCCTCGACCAGCTCAAGGAGGCGCTAACCGCCGGTGAGGTACAGGTCGGGGCGACCGTCGTCGTCACGGTTCGCGGGATGGCCGGTGTCGGAAAGACCGCCCTCGCAGTCGAAGCGGCGGACGCCTGCCGAGCCGCCTATCCGGACGGCATCCTGTCGGTGAACCTCCGCGGGTTCGGCTCCGGTACGCCGCTCGCCGGGGTTCAGGTGATCGGACAGATCCTCCGGGCCACCGGCGTACCGGCCGAGTCGGTGCCGGGTGATTCAGCCGAGGCGATTGCCGCGCTGCGCACCCGACTGACCAACCGCCGAGTCCTCCTGCTGCTCGACAACGCCCGCGACGTCGCCCACGTCACCGACCTGATCCCCAGCACCAGCGGCTCAGCCGTCCTCATCACCAGCCGCAACACCCTCACCACCTTGCCGGCCCGGCTCCACATCCAGCTCGAGCCAATGCCGGCCACCGAATCCGTCCAGCTCCTCACCCAATCCGCCGGCAGCGAATGCCTCGGCGACTCCGCCGACCGCATCGCCGAGCTGTGCGGACACCTCCCGCTGGCCCTGTCGGTCGCCGGCGCCTGGCTGCTCCGCCACCCCGACACCTCGGCCGCCGAGCTGGTACGGCGACTGGAGGACGAGACCCGCAGACTCGACCTGCTCGGCGTCGACGACCTCGACGTCCGCGCCAGCCTCGCCCTGTCGATCGACCAACTCATCAGCAGCCCCCGCCCCCGCGACCACGAGGCCGCCCGCACTTTCACCC
>NZ_SMKA01000015.1 GCF_004348455.1 Kribbella albertanoniae | reverse complement strand
CCCCGCAGCAGACCCCCGCTCCCCGACACGCCCGCCGCTCTTTGTGCACCAAGTTCATCTTTGGGAACCCACCAACCACTTCGAGCTCACGAGAACGGTTGGTGGGTGCACAAGGTTGGATCTCGTGCACAAAGAGAAGGCGACCCACCCTTGGGGGATGAGGAGGGGGAGATGGGCGCCGCCGATCGGCGCCCAGGAACCCAGCGCGCTGGCGGTTGGGGTCAGGCGGTGTTGGCCAGGGGAGTGGCGGCGGTCAGGAGTTGGGTGCCGAGGGTGGTGCGGTGGTAGAGGACTGCTCGGCCGTCGCGGCGGGAGTCGACGAGGCCGGCGTTGCGGAGGATGCTCAGGTGGACGCTGAGGGTGGGGGCGGAAACGCCTAGCTGGTGGGCCAGGTGGGTGGTGGACATCGGCAGGTCCAGGTGGCTGACGATGGCGGCGCGGGTGCGGCCGACCAGGTCGGCCAGTGGGGAGTCGGTGGTGTCCTGGCGGTCCTCCCACAGGCGGCCGAGGCCGCGGGGCGGGTAGGTGATCGTCGGCACGTGCGGTGCGCCGGTGATCGGCAGAGCGGCCGGCCAGGTGAACACGCAGGGCACCAGCAGCACGCCCTGCCCGGCCTGCGGTTCACCGTCGCAGCAGAACGGACGGTCGATCTCGATCAGGTCGCCGTGGAACCGCACCGACGGGTGCAGGTTGCGGAACAGTCGCTCGATCCCACCGCTCGCCAGCTCGTCCAGCCGGTACGCGAGATCCTCCTGCAGCAGCGATCTCATCCGCCGCCAGTCCGGTTCGATCGCGCGGCGGAAATACGACGCCAGAGCCGCAGTGATCTCAGAGAGCGCTCTCTGCGGAAACGCGATCAGCGGCGGTACCAGCGGATGCGGATTCTCGTCGTACAGCTTCTGGAGCTCGCGCACCACCAGATCGAGTGGGGTGGCGGCGATCGCGGCGAGGCCGGACTCGACGCTGGTCGAGCGGCGCGGCGGGGCCGGCGTGATGAAGTCCGGGATGTAGCCGACCGGCGGAATGAGTGCCCTGAGCAACGTCAGGTCCGGGCCCTCGATGGTCGGCCGGACCTTCTGCAGCCACGGTCCGTGCACACTGCGTGCCGTGTTGTTGCTCAGCGCCCGGACACTGGTGACCGCCTCCCAGATCGGGGAGAGCGCGAACCGGATCCGTCCGACGTCACCCGCGTTCAGCCTGAGTGTGATCACGGGGTCCATCGTAGGAGCGGTTCGGTTCACCGTAGAGGATTAGTTCTGAGGCTAATCGTCGACAGTGACCCCCGAAGTTCGGACAGTTGTCTCATGAGTGCAGCCCCGATGACCGTGCCCGGCACGCCCCGAACCCTGCCGCGTGCGTTCTGGGCCCTGTGGGTCTGCCAGCTCGTCAACCGGCTCGGTAGCTTCGTCCAACCGTTCCTCGTCCTCTACCTCACCCAGGACCGCCAGCTCTCAGCCGGTACGGCGGGTGGCGTGGCGGCCGCGGTCGGTGCCGGCAGCGTGGTGTCGCAGCTCGTCGGCGGCTGGCTGTCCGACCGCGTCGGGCGCCGGGCCACGATGCTGATGTGCTTCTTCGGGACCGCTGCCGCGCTGATCCTGCTCGGCTCGGCCCGGTCGATGCCGATGATCTGGGCGACGGCGTTCGCGGTCGGGTTGCTCGGTGACCTGTTCCGGCCCGCGGTCTCGGCGACGGTGGCCGATCTCCTGGAACCGAAAGAGCGCGTTCGCGCGTACGGGTTGCTGTTCTGGGCGATCAACCTCGGGTTCTCGGTCTCGACCGTGAGCGCGGGCGTGCTGGCGTCGCTCGGCTACGGCCTGCTGTTCTGGCTGAACGCGGCGGCTTCGGTGATCGCGGGCATCGTGATCTGGGCGATGGTTCCGGAGAGCCGGCCGAAGCTCGAGGAAGGCACGAGCCGCCGGCCGCTGCTGCCGGTCGTCCTGCGTGACCGGGTCTTCCTGACCGTCGTGCTGATCCAGACCGGGTACGCGACCATCTACTTCCAGGGCTACTCGACGCTGCCGCTCGCGATGGCCAACGACGGACTCGCCACCTCGATGTACGGCACGGTGATGGCGCTTAACGGCATCGTGATCGTGGTGGTGCAACCGCTGGTGGTGAAGCGGCTGGCCACGTTCGACCGGCCGAAGCTGGTCGCGGTCTCGATGCTGATCGTCGGGCTCGGCTTCGGCCTCGGCGCGGTCGTCCACGAGTGGTGGGGTTACGCGCTGTCGGTGGTGGTGTGGACGATCGGAGAGATCGGTTTCGCTGCCGTGATCGGCGCGGTCTTCGCCGACATCGCTCCCAGCGATCTCCGCGGCGGCTACATGGGGATCACCGGGATGTCGTTCGGTCTCGGTGCTGTGATCGGCCCGCTGGCCGGTCCGAACGCGCTCGAGCACCTGGGCGCGACCGCGACCTGGATCGGCGTTGCCCTGCTTGGCGTGGTGATCTTCATCGCGCAGTACGCACTCTCTCCCGCGATCCACTCCCGCACCGCCGAGAACGCGGCGACCACATGAGCACTCGCCGTCGTGCGCTTCATGCCGCCAGATTTCGGTTCCACGCGGTCCATCCATGGATCGGCATCCTGCAAGCGGCCCACGTAGGGTTGCGGTATGACTGAGCGGACGATCGACGCGGTGGTGTTCGACATCGGTGGGGTGTTGCTGGACTGGAGTCCGGACTATCTGTACGCCGACCTGATTCCGGATGAGGAGCAACGGACGCGGTTCCTGACGGAGGTTGCGACTCGGGAGTGGAATGCGCAGCAGGATGCTGGGCGGACCTGGGCCGAGGCGGTCGCTGAGCTGGCCGGTCAGCACCCGGAGCACACCGAGTGGATCGAGGCGTATGACACCGGGTGGCTGAAGATGGTCAAGGGTGTCTTCGAGGACACGGTCGAGCTGCTGACCGAGATCCGTGCGCTCGGGTTGCCGACGTACGCGCTGACCAACTTCTCGCACGAGAAGTGGGAGGTGGCGCAGGAGGCGTTCCCGATTCTGGCGACGTTCGACGGTGAGGTCGTGTCGGGGACCGAGCAGACCGTCAAGCCTGGCGAGAAGATCTACCGGATCCTGCTGGAGCGCTACAACCTCGACCCGGCGCGGACCTTCTACACCGACGACATGCAGTACAACGTCGACGCCGCCCGCGCGGTCGGGATGGAGTCCGAGCACTTCACCAACGCGGCCGATCTCCGCGTTCACCTCCGCAACCGCGGCCTCGCGGTCTGATGTTCAGCCGGCAGTAGCGGAGATGGCTTCGGTGTACGTCGGACTCGCGGAGAGATCGGCGGCTTCGACGTACACCGTGTTGTCCTGGCAGGTCATCGGCGTCAGCGCGATCCCGGGCTTGCCCGTGTAGATCCGCTGCGGTTTGGTCAGCCCGGCCGTCCAGCGGTTGATCTGGAACGACTCCTCGCCGCCACTACCGACCGTCCGTGTCTCCCAGAGAATCCAGTTGCCGCAGGCAAGGATCGTGTCGGTGGCCACGGCCCCGAGTGCACGCGTCGGAGCGTCTGCAGATTCCCGCAGATAGGCCTTGCTCTGGTACTGATCCGGATCCGACGCAGCCACCTCGGACCAGATCGTCGCCCCGCCTACCGAAGCGCCGCTCCACTGAATGCACTTGGTTGCTGCTGGCACCGGTCGCGCCGGACCGCCCGACAACGACGCGGTCAGCACTCGCTTACAGCGGCCGGTCGTCTCCGGCGCGGTGATCTCGCTGAACGTCACCGAGTCCGACGACACCACCGGATCCGCGAGGTACCCGGGCGCGGCCACGCACCCCACCGTCCGCGAGGACAACGTGTCCAGCGAAGCGACGATCAGGCACGACCGGTTCTTCGCATCCGTCGAGCTGTAGGCGAACGTTCCGTCGTACGCGCCGATCTCCGGCTCCGAGACGCGCGGGAGCTTGCCGATCCCGCCGGCGCGACCGGTGCTCAGGTCGTACCGGACGACCCTGATCTCGGGATCGGATCCTTCCGAGCGGATGTCCTCGATCAGTGCCCAGCGATCGTCGATCACGACCGGCGACTGCGCCACGAACCCCTTCGCGGGAACGTGCCGCACGATCACCTTCCGACTCGACTTGTCGGCGATCGTGGTGGTCCCGGCTTCGTCGCTGGCCCGCGTCACGACGTACTTGCGCTGCCGAGTGACGAGATGCTGCCCGTCGACCGGCTGTCGCAGCACCTTCGCCCAGACCGGTACGGCGGTGTTGGTCTGCGCGGGTGGTGTCGTGGAGATCGGGGGAGTGCTGACCGGCGGCTGCGGCTCCGACGAGTTGTCAGAGGACGAGCAGCCGGCCACCCCGAGGACGAGAACGATGCCGACAGCAACGGTGGTACGACGACGCATTCAGGTCACAGTCCGATGTTCTGGAAGGAATTGGCGAGCGTCGCGTTGAACAGGGCCGAGGCCGGGATGTTCTTCGGGCCGTCGGTGACATTGCCGCGGCTGTTGAAGCGGCGCTCGTTGAACACCTCGAAGATCGCGATGGTGCCCTTGGCCCGGTCGTACCCACGGCCGACCTGGTAGTGCCCGCTGTGGTTGAAGGCGAGGTACGGGAAGTACCGCTTGAGCAGCTGAACGTGCTCGATCACCGGCGCCGGTTTGCCGTCACCGAGGTGCTTCTGGTGCACGGTGAAGAACTTCTGCGTGTTCCAGTGCGAGACGTTCTGGACGATGTAGGTGCCGGCGGCAACGTCCCACTCGGTCTTCAGGTTGGTCTGCTTCACCATCGCGGTGATCCCGGTCCCGGAACTGGTCGCCCCGAGGTCCTTGGCCCACGACTTCTGGGTGTCCTTCTGCTTGTCGTCGGCCCAGTCGATCGACTGGAACGTCGCCGGACCGCACCAGTACCCCTTCTCCTGCGAGGTCTGGAAGCCCTTCATGATGTACGACGACTTCGGCAGCTTCACTACCTGCACCGGTGGCTGCGGGGCCGTGGTCGGCACAGTCCGCGTCGGCGTCGGCGTGGGAGTCGGCGTTGCGTCGGAAGTGGAAGAGGTGCGCGCGGAAGTCGAGTCGTCGAGCAGCCGAAGCGCACGCGCCTTCTCCCGGCCTTCCCAAGCAGCCTTCATCTCATCGAGCTCGACATCCACCCGCTCACTCCGAGGCAACGCCGCCCGCTCCGCCACGAAGGACTGCGGTGTCTGGTCGCCGGTGTCGATGTCCTGCTCAACGCCGTCGTCCTCGTCCGCCGAGACCTCCGGCGCCGTCACCGTCTCCTGAAGCTGTGCGCCGGTCGGCAGCTTGTCCACGAACCCGAGCCCGAGACAGTAGTTCTCCTCCTCGAGCTTGAAACAACGCAGCACCGAGGCGGCCTGCGTCGAGGTGTCCGCGGCCTGCAGATCGTCCGGCGAGGTCTCGACCACCTGCTGGCTCAGCTCGCTCCACGACTCCGCGGCCGGGGGCGTGGCAACCGCCGTACCGGTGGCAGGTGCCGGCCCAGGGGTTGGCGAAGGAGTCGGTACGACGGTCGGCAGGGGCGTCGGCGCGGTTGAGGGGGCAAGAGTGACCGGCGTGGCCGGCCGGATCAGCTCCGGGTCGCGGGGCTGGTACGCGAACGCGTTCAGGGGCGCCTGGGCCAGAAGTGCTCCCAGGACGATCAGAGTGGCCCCCCGTGCTGCTGTGGGCATTGTGTCTCCCGTTAGGCGTGGGACGATAGTGACTGTAGGTACGCCTGAGACCACAGTACGTGTTTGAGGCAACAAACGGCAGCCCCCTCCCAGCCACGGCCTCCGCGCCAGGGCAACTAGACTTGCTCAGTCCTGGTCAGCGGAACGTTGTGGAGAGTCTGTGTCGGTCCAACCCATCCGTCTGTTCGGCGACCCGGTCCTGACCACGAAGGCGGTGCCGGTCGTCGACTTCGACGCCGAGCTGCGCCGCCTCGTCGCGGACCTCGCGGACACCATGCAGGCAGCGCCCGGCTCCGGCCTGGCCGCGCCGCAGATCGGCGTCGGACTGCGCGTCTTCACCTATCACGTGGACGGCGAGCTGGGGCACCTGGTGAACCCCGAGCTCACCCTCTCCGAGGACGAGCAGCTCGGCCCCGAGGGCTGCCTGTCCATCCCCGGCCTCTACTTCGACTGCCGCCGCGCGCAGTCCGTGATCGCCCGCGGCTTCAACATGTACGGCGATCCCGTCGTGATCGAGGGCTCCGAGTACCTGGCCCGCGCGATCCAGCACGAGACCGACCACCTGGACGGCATCCTGTTCGTCGACCGCCTGGACACCGCCACCCGCAAACAGGCGATGAAGGCGATCCGCGAAGCCGAATGGTCCGGCCTCTCCGGCCCACCACAGATCAAAGTCTCGCCCCACCCCACGAACGGATTCGGCTTGTGAGCTTCGCGAACGGATTTGCACTGTGAGAGTTGTCTTCGCCGGTACGCCGGAGCCCGCTGTCACCGCTTTGCGGGCGATCGTTGCCAGCCGCCACGAAGTTGTTGCCGTCGTCACCCGTCCGGATGCGCCGGCCGGGCGCGGGCGCAAGCTGGTGGCATCGCCGGTTGCGCAGTACGCCGAGGAGCTCGGCGGGATCGAGATCCTGAAGCCGGTGAAGCCCAGCGACCCGGACTTCCTGGCTCGGCTGGGCGAGATCGCGCCGGATTGTTGCCCGGTCGTCGCGTACGGCGGTTTGTTGCCGCAGGCAGCGTTGGACATCCCGGAGCACGGCTGGGTGAACCTGCACTTCTCGGTCCTGCCGGCCTGGCGGGGGGCCGCGCCGGTGCAGCACTCGATCATCGCCGGGGACGACGTGACCGGGGCCAGCACGTTCCGGATCGTGAAGGCGCTCGACGCCGGCCCGGTGTTCGGCGTACTGACTGAACCGATCGGGCCGACCGATACTTCGGGTGACCTGTTGGGGCGGCTGGCCGAGTCGGGTTCGAAGCTGTTGGTCGACACGCTGGACGGCATCGAGGACGGGATCCTCCAGCCGCAGGAGCAGCCGGCGGATGGTGTCTCGCTGGCGCCGAAGATCAACGTCGAGGATGCCGAGCTGGACCTGACCGCGCCCGCGCTGCGCGTGGATCGGCTGGTGCGTGGCTGCAACCCGGCGCCGGGTGCGTGGACAACGTTCCGCGGAGAGCGGCTGAAGGTGCTGGCGGTTCGGCTGACCGAGGACGAACTGAAGCCGGGGGAGATCCGCGCGACGAAGTCGAGCGTCCGCATTGGTACCGGCAGCAAGGCGGTCGAGCTGCTGACCGTCCAGCCGCAGGGCAAGAAGTCGATGGCCGCCGCCGACTGGGCCCGCGGGATCCGTCTCACTGATGAGGACCGGCTCGGTGAGTGACCGCACCCCCAGAAATCGTGAGCCGCAGAAGGCGCCGGACAAGGTGCGGCAGGTCGCCTTCCGGGTGATCCGCCAGGTCACCTCCGAGGGCGGCTACGCCAACCTCGTGCTGAACAAGGCGATGCGCGATTCCCGGCTCGCCGGTCGGGACGCGGCGTTCTGCACCGAGCTCGTCCACGGCACGCTCCGCTGGCAGGGCACGTACGACGCCTTCCTCGCCCGCTGCGTGGATCGTCCGCTGAACGAGCTGGACCCGGAGCTGCTCGACATCCTCACGCTCGGTACCCACCAGTTGCTGCGGATGCGGGTCGACTCGTATGCCGCGGTCAACGAGATGGTCACGCTGACCAGGGCCGAGATCGGGCACAAGCGCAGCGGCCTGGTGAACGCCGTACTGCGCAAGATCAGTCAGCGCACGTTCGACCAGTGGATCGACACAGTCGCGCCGTCCATCGAGGAGAACCGTCTCCTGCATCTCGCGGTCGCGAAGGCCCATCCGACCTGGGAGGTCGAGGCGTTCGCGCAGCTGCTGGGCGATGACGAGCTGGAAGATCTGCTCGATGCCGACAACGAGCCGGCCCGCGTCACCCTGGTTGCGCGGCCCGGACTCGCCACGGTCGACGAACTCATCGAGGCCGGCGCCAGTCGCGCCAAATTCTCGCCGTACGCCGCAGTCCTGCAGAGCGGCGGTGATCCGGGCCGGATCGCGGCCGTGGCGACCGGCCGGGCCGGTGTCCAGGACGAGGGCTCGCAGCTCGTCGCGCTCGCGCTGGCGAATGCACCGATCGAGGGTTCCGACACCGAGTGGCTCGATCTTTGTGCGGGCCCCGGTGGGAAGTCGGCGTTGCTCGCGGCGCTGGTGGAGAAGCGTGATGGTGCGCTGACCGCGGTCGAGCCGCTGGAGCATCGGGCCGAGCTCGTTCGTTCCAACCTGCGGGCGATCCCGGGTGAGCACAAGGTCCTGGTTGAGGACGGTACGAAGCCGACCTGGCCGGAGGGATCGTTCGACCGGGTCCTCGCTGATGTTCCGTGCAGCGGGCTGGGTGCGCTTCGGCGGCGGCCGGAAGCGCGCTGGCGCCGTACACCGGAAGACATCGAGGAGCTGCGGCCGCTGCAGGAGGACCTGCTCGATTCGGCGATCACCTCGGTTCGTCCGGGTGGCGTCGTCGCCTACGTCACCTGTTCACCGCATCCGGACGAGACTCGTGCGGTTGTGGATGCTGTCCTGGCCAAGCGGGACGACGCGACTCTCGAGGACGCTCGGGAGCTGTTCCCGGATGTGCCCGAGCTCGGTGACGGTCCCGACGTCCAGCTGTGGCCGCACCGGCAGGGGACCGACGCGATGTACCTGGCGCTCATCCGCCGCAGCTAGGGCGTGTGGATCAGCGCTCACCAGCTGGACCTGGCGTCAGGTGCATCAGGTGGAACGGTCATGATGGTCGAGTGACTGTTACCGCTAACCACTCCGAAGTCTCGGCCCGTCGGCAGCAGGCTGCCGGGCTGGCCGCCGCCTTCGGCATCGGGGCCTTGTTCGCGGTCCAGTCCCGGCTGAACGGCGGACTGGGGGAGCTGCTCGGCGACGGGATCCTGGCCGCGCTGATCTCCTTCGGCAGCGGCTCGGTGATCCTGGCGATCGCGGCGGCACTCGTTCCCGGGATCCGCCGTGCGCTCGGCAACGTCTGGCGCGCCATCCGTGACCCACAGAACGGCGGAGGCCTGCGCTGGTGGCAGTGCATCGGCGGCCTCTGCGGCGCTTGGCTGGTCACGACCCAGTCGTTCACCGTGCATGTGCTCGGTGTCGCGGTCTTCATCGTTGCGGTGGTCGCGGGGCAGGCGGGCAGCAGCCTGATCGTCGACCGGCTCGGCTTCGGTCCGGCCGGTCGGCAGGAGTTCACCACCCTGCGGATCGTCGGCGCCGGACTCACGGTGGTGGCCGTCGTTCTCGCGGTCTCCGACCAGCTCGGGCATCCGAGTGGGCTTCTGCTCGCGATCCTCCCAGCGCTCGGTGGTGTCGCAACAGCGTTCCAGCAGGCGATCAACGGCCGGGTCGCCCAGACCGCCGAGGGCGGCAAGCACGGCGCTGTCGCGGCCGGTGCGATCAACTTCTGGGTCGGCTTCGTCGCGCTGCTGATCGTGTTCGGATTCGACCTCGTCCTGCGCGGCGCCCCGAACCCCCTGCCGAGCAACCCCTGGCTGTACCTCGGCGGTGCGTGCGGCGTGATCTTCATGAGCGTGGCCGCTGCCGTCGTCCGGGTGGTCGGCGTCTTCGTCCTCGGCCTGGGCACCATCGCCGGCCAACTCATCGCCAGCCTCGCCATCGACGTCCTGGCCCCCGCCGCCGACAAACCAGTCACCTTCCCAGTCGTAGCCGGCACAGCGCTCGCTCTGGCCGCCGTCGTGGTGGCGGCGGTTCCGAACTTGCGCCGCCGTGTACCGACGAACGGGTAGTGGTGGGGCACGGATGCCTCACGAGATCCGCGGCCACGCCTGAGCGTGCGGCGCGGCCCGGACCACTACCCGTTCTTCGGTACGGCGAAAGCTACGGCTGGGCGACCGGCTCCGGGGTGACCACCACTGGCTTGCGCTTCACCGTGAACACGCCCTGGGAGATGGCGACGCCGAGGAGGACGACGAGGCCGCCGACGGGCTGGTACCAGGTGATGTGTTCGCGGAGCACGATGACGCCGACCAGGATCGAGAAGACCGGCATCAGGTAGGTGACCATCGAGGAGCGGCTCGCGCCGATCAGGCGGATGTTGCGCATGCTCAGGACGAAGGCGATGCCGCTGCCGAGTGCGCCCAGGGCGAGCACGCTGCCGAGGACCTCGATCGACAGGGACCACGGGGCGGGCGGGGCCTGGCGGGTGATGAGCGGAGCCACGATCGCGAGCTGGACCATTGCGCAGAGCAACAAGGTCGCCGAGAGTGCGGTGCCGGAGACGCTGCTCCCGGCGAGGAAGCGCTTCTGGTACGGAACGGCGATTCCGTAGCAGACCGCGGCGAGCATGCAGAGGAGCTGGCCGGTCAGGTCGGCGCCGCCGCTCACATTCCAGGCACCGAGGACGACGAGCATCCCGACGAAGCCGATCACCAGGCCGAGTCCGCGCTGCAGCGAGAACAGCTCGGTGCGGAAGATCAGGACGGCGATCGGCAGCACGACCAGCGGGGTGATGCCGTTCCAGATGCCGGCCAGCAACGATGGGATCCGCTCCTCGCCGTACCCGAACAGGGTCCACGGGATGGCCGAGCCGACTGCGCCGACCACGAAGGAGTGCGCCCACAGGCGGCGGTCGCGGGGGAGTGCTTCGCGCTTGATCGCGAGGAACACCAGCAGCACGATCGCGCCGGCCATCACTCGCCCCAGCGCCAGGTAGAGCGGCGGCAGCTCCCGCACGCCGACCGAGATGAACAGGAAGCTGCAACCCCAGATGGCGGCCAGGGTCAGCATGGTCGGAAGCCAGGCTCGCGTCGGAACCTTGTCAGTAGTCGTCGGGGTGCTCACTCCTGACATCCTGCACCACCGCACCGACAATTCGTACTGCGATTTCCGGATCCGGGCAGGCCAATGTCTGCCTGCGGGCAAGCGCTGGCTCAGAACCGGTTCGGCGGGAGAGGATGACGACCATGGGTGCCTTCGATGTCATAGCGGTCCGCAAGCAGTTCCCGGCACTCGGTGAGGGTGCCGCGCACTTCGACGGACCCGGCGGTTCGCAGACCCCGCAGGCGGTCGCCGACGCCGTCGCGCAGACCCTCACGTCAGCCCTGGCGAACCGCGGGCAGCTCACCCCCGCCGAGCGCCGGGCCGACGGCATCGTCCGGGACGCCCGTACGGCGATGGCCGACCTGCTCGGGTCCACGGCGGACGGAATCGTGTTCGGCCGCAGCATGACCCAGCTGACCTACGACTTCTCCCGCACGCTCGCCAAGGGCTGGGGCCCCGGCGATGAAATCGTTGTCACCCGCCTGGACCATGACGCGAACGTCCGCCCCTGGGTCCAGGCCGCCGAGGCAGTCGGCGCGACCGTCCGCTGGCTCGAGTTCGACCGCGGGACCTCCGAGCTCGACGACCTCGAGCCCCTCCTCTCCGAGATCACGAAGCTGGTCGCCGTCACCGGCGCCTCCAACCTGATCGGCACCCGCCCCGACATCGAGGCGATCGCCGCGCAGGTTCACGAAGCCGGCGCCCTCCTGTACGTCGACGGCGTGCACCTGACCGCCCACGCCCCGGTCGCCACGTCGTACGCCGACTTCTACGTCTGCTCGCCGTACAAGTTCTTCGGTCCGCATCTCGGGGTGCTGAGCGCACGCCCGGAGCTGCTCGAGACCCTCCGCCCGGACAAGCTGCTGCCCGCGACCGACGTCGTACCGGAGCGCTTCGAGCTGGGAACTCTCCCGTACGAACTGCTCGCCGGTACGACGGCGGCTGTCGACTTCTTAGCGGGATTGGGCGGCGATGGCGCGACCCGGCGTGAGCAGCTGAACGACTCGCTCCGCCTGGTCGAGGAACACGAGGACGCACTCCGCGACGACCTCGAAGCCCGCCTCAAGGAAATCCCCGAGATCACGCTCTACGGGCATGCCGCGCGCCGGACCCCGACCCTGCTGTTCACGGTCGCGGGTCACACCCCGGCGGCGGTCGCCGAGCACCTCGCCCAAGCCGGAGTGAACGCCCCCGCCGGCACCTTCTACGCGTACGAACCCGCCCGCCGCCTCGGGCTCACCGAAGGCGCGGTCCGGGCCGGGCTCGCGCCGTACACGGACCAGTCCGACGTCGACCGCCTGGTCGAGGCTGTCTTGACGCTTGTCCGATCCACTAACTAAAGTCAATGGGGAAAGTCGAGGGGGGACAGTGAGGGAACCCAGCGCGGTCTTCGTCCAGCGCGGCGACGACCTGGTCGAGGCCCGGCGGAACGGCACCTGGTCGGCCGACGGCATCGAGGTCGGCTGGAACGACGGCACCGTCGAGGTCACCGCCGACACGATCACCCGCGTCGCCCTGCGCTGGTCCGAACCGCTTCCCTCCGGCGCCCTGATCCTCGGCGACGCCTGGGAACGCTCGTACGGCGACCTCCAGTGGAGGCACCAGCAGCCCGAACGCTTCCTCCCGTGGTACTTCCTCGCCCACGACCCAGCCACCGGCCGCACCACCGGCGCCGGGGTCGCGGTGCAGCCGAATGCCTTCGCCGCCTGGACCGTCGACGCGGACGGTTTCACCCTCTGGCTCGACCTCCGCAACGGCGGCGGCCCGACCAAGCTGAACGGCCGGACCCTCCCAGCAGCTACCGTCCAACTATTCGACGACGCTGGATCCCCCTGGCAGACCCTCTCCGCAGCGGTCGCCACCATGAGCTCCCGACTGCCGGCGCGACCTGAGCCCGCGCCGGTGGTCGGGGCCAACAACTGGTACTACGCGTACGGCGAGAACTTCGACGAGAAGGCAGTCCTCACCGACGCCGCCACGATCGTCGAGCTTGCCGACGGCCATCCGGTCAAGCCGTTCAGCGTGGTCGACGACGGCTGGTATCCGGGCGGCATCGCCTCCGGCGGACCGTGGGACCAGGGCATCCCGGGCGTCTTCGACGACCTCGCCGGTACGGCGGCCTCGATCGCGGCGATCGGCGCCCGGCCCGGACTGTGGTTCCGCCCGCTCCTGGTTCGCGAGGCCGACCGCCATGCCAGCTCCGGTCCGCACGACAAGCCCGGGCGAGCGCTGGACCCGTCGTACCCGGAGGTCCTGGACCTTGTCCGGGCGGACCTGACCAGGTTCAAGGACTGGGGTTTCGAGCTCGTCAAACACGACTTCAGCACGTACGACGTGTTCGGCGCCTTCGGTCCCGCGATGGGATCGCGGTTGACCGAGAGCGGTTGGCAGCTGCACGATCCGAGCCGGACGACCGCCGAGATCCTGCTCGCCTTCTACCGTGAGATCCGCAGCGCTGCGCAGGACGTCGTACTGATCGGGTGCAACACGGTCGGCCACCTCGCTGCCGGGCTCGTCGACGTCCAGCGGACCGGCGATGACACGTCCGGGCGCGACTGGGAGCGGACGCGCAAGATGGGCGTCAACACGCTCGCCTTCCGGCTGCCGCAGCACGGGCGGTTCTTCACCGTCGATGCCGACTGCGTGCCGTGTACGCCGCAGACTCCGTGGGAGCTGAACGAACGGTTCCTCGATCTCATCGCGAGGTCGGGCACCGCGCTGTTCCTGTCAATCGATCCAGCAGCTCGCACCGAGCGCACAGACCGCGCGCTGCGGGCGGGGATCCGGCTGGCGCTCGACGGCGGTGACGCGGGTGGAATCGAGCCGGCGGACTGGCTCGTCAACACGACGCCGACGGCTTGGCGCAGCGGGGGAGAGACGATCCACTACGACTGGTCGCGGCCATGGGGAGTGGACCCCGTCTCGTGGTGAGCATCCGCCGAGGGACGAATCTCGATCGTGTCGGTGGGTACAACGACGCAGTGGTCCTGGACGCGATTCGCCGCAGCGCGCAGCTCAGCCGGGTGGAGCTCGCCGCGGCCACCGGCCTGTCCGGGCAGGCCATCTCGAACATCACCCGCCGCCTGCTCGATGCCGGTCTGGTCCGCGAGGCCGGTCGTCAGAAGGGCACCGGCCTCGGCAAACCGCGCACCCTGCTGGAGCTCGAACCCACCGGCCAGTACGCCGTCGGCGTGCACCTCGACCCCGTGGTTGTGACCGTCGTTCTGCTCGATCTGACGGGTCGCGTGGTCGCGCGGCGGCAGCTCGCTCCGCCGGAGAACGACGATCCGGACGTTCTGATCGCCAAGATCGCGGACACCGTCGAAGCCGTGATCGCAGCGTCTGAGGCGGTGCGGAGTCGAGTGATCGGCGTCGGGATTGCCGCGCCCGGGCCGATCGATGTCGAGCGCGGCGTGGTCGTCGACCCACCGAACCTGTCCGCCTGGCACCTCGTGCCGCTACGGGACGAACTCCGCGAGCGGACCGGAATGCCGGTGCTTCTCGACAAGGACGTCACCGCCGCGGCCGCTGCCGAGAAATGGGTCAGCGGGCCGGGCAACTTCGTCTTCTTCTACCTCGGCACCGGAGTCGGCGCCGGTCTGGTCCTTGGCGACGAGGTAGTCCGCGGCTCGTCCGGCAACTCCGGCGAGATCGGCCACGTGATCGTCGATCCGGACGGGCCGATCTGCTTCTGCGGCCGCCGGGGCTGCGTCGGCGAGACCAGTCGCCCGCGGTACCTCGTGCACCAGGCAGTCCAGGCCGGAGTGCTTGCCCAGAGCATCGACCTCGACGACCGCCAGGCGGTGGACGCCGCCTTCACCCAGCTGTGTACGCTGGCCGCCGCCGGGCCCGGGGCCGGGGCAGAGATCATCACGGCACTGGCCGAGCGGATCGCGTACGTCGTCGAGGACGTGGCGAACCTGCTCGACCTGGATCGGGTGGTCTTCGGCGGACCGTACTTCGAGCAGCTCGCCCCGCTGCTGACCGACCGGGTCCGGGCCGCTCTGCAGAGCCGCTTCACGGTCCGCACGATCCACGGGGTCGAAGTCACCGGTACGGCGCTCGGCGCGGATGCCGGGGCGATCGGAGCCGGCAGCCTGGTGCTGGACCACACGTTCTCGCCGGAACGCGAACTCGTTGCTGAAAGGTAGATGGAGAAGATGATCGATCCCGACGTGCTGGCCGCTGCGACCGAGAAGGTCCGCGCGGCCAGTGGGGACGACCTGATCGCGGAGATGTTCCGGCGGTCGATGGCCGAGAACCTGCCGGCGGTGGCCGAGCGGTTGCCGGACGGTACGACGTTCGTGCTGACCGGTGACATCCCGGCGATGTGGTTGCGCGACTCCGCGGCGCAGCTGCGCCCGTACCTGCTGCTGTGCAAGGACGATCCGGGCCTGCAGGACGTGCTGATCGGCGTACTGCACCGGCAGCTGGAGTACGTCGTACTGGATCCGTATGCGAACGCCTTCAACAAGTCGGCGAACGGGGCCGGGCACACCGGGGACGAGACCGAGATGTCGCCGTGGGTGTGGGAGCGCAAGTACGAGATCGACTCGCTGTGTTTCCCGCTCGACCTGGCCTACAAGTTGTGGAAGGCAACGGGTCGGGCGGACGTGATCGACGCACGGTTCCGGCCTGCGGCTGAAGCGATCCTGGAGTTGTGGACGGTCGAGCAGGATCACGAGGCGCGTTCGCCGTACCGGTTCCAGCGGCACGACGACCGGCCGTCCGACAGCCTGGTGCGCGGCGGGCTCGGGCGGCTCACGCAGCCGACCGGGATGTCGTGGAGCGCGTTCCGGCCGAGTGACGACGCGACCGATCTCGGGTTCAACGTGCCCGGAAACATGTTTGCCGCGGTCGTTCTGGGCTACCTGCAGGAGATCGCGTCCGAGGTGTTCGGCGACGAGTCGCTGGCGGCCCGGGCCAAGGAGCTGAAGGCCTCGATCGAGGACGGGATCGCTCAGCACGGGACGGTCGACCACCCGGTGTACGGGCGCGTGTATGCGTATGAGGTGGATGGGATGGGGGAGTCGCTGTTGATGGACGACGCCAACATGCCGTCGCTGCTGAGCGCTCCGCTGTCCGGGTTCGCGGCGCCCGACGACCCGACGTACCTGGCGACTCGCAAGCTCCTGCTGAGCCCGGAAAACCCCTACTACTACAGCGGTACGGCGGCCTCGGGCATCGGCAGCCCGCACACGCCGCCGCGCTATATCTGGCACATCGCCCTTGCTGTGCAGGGGATTTCGAGCACCTCCGCGGAAGAGCGCCAGCAGTTGCTAGAGCTCCTCCGGGACACGACCGGCGGCACCGGACTCATGCATGAAGGGTTCGACGTCGACGATCCGACCCAGTTCACCCGCGAGTGGTTCTCCTGGGCGAACGCGATGTTCTGCGAGCTCGCCCTGGTCCACGCCGGCATCAGGTGACGTCTCGCCGCCGGGTCGTCCAGGCGGCCACTGCGGCAAAGATCAGGCAGTAGGCCAGCAAGGTCGCGAGGGCTCGGCCGCCGTCGACCGCATCCCGTATGCCGGGAGGTGCGTCGCCGGCGGCCATTCCGGAGACCGCGAACACCAGCGAGCCGGCATTGGCACCCGGCAGCGCGTCGGACAGGAACTTCAGGGCGGGCAGCAGGCTGTTGACCACGCCGGCCAGCAGGGTCTCGATCCCGAGGATCCACACGACACCGAGGCCGATCGGCAGCGCAACGTTGCGGAAGGCAACGGCCAGCGCTGCGCCGGCCAGGCACCAGGTCATCAGGACCAGCCAGCCACCCGCCAGACCCTTGACCAGATCGAGGGCGCCCGGCCAGTTGGTGGCCCCGTCCTCAGCGGCCGCGATACCGATACTGCACAGGGCGCAGGTCACGAAGATCCCGAGCACCCACACCGCGATCATCGTGGCCAGCCCGAGGAACTGGGCGCCGAGGATCGCCGCCCGGCCGGGGCGCTGGGTGAAGATCGTCTTCAGCGTGCCCCAGCTGTACTCGCCGCCGATCACAATCGCGCCCAGGACGAGCGCGAGGGCACCGGCGAAGATCGGGTAGCCGCCGATCGTGTTGTCGATGACTCTGGCCGGGAGCATTCCGGCGAGAACGGCGTCTCTCGGGACACCGGCGGTCTGCTGGTTGTCGTCGCCGGTGACGTAGCCCAGGTAGGGGAGCAGGTAGCCGAAGATCAGACTCAGGACCAGACCGGCGCCGAACAGTACCCAGACCGCGGAGCGCTTGCGGAGCTTCAGGATCTCCGCGCGATAGCTACCCAACATCGGCCCTCTCCTTGCTGGTCGTGAGTTCGAAGAACAGGTCCTCGAGAGCGCGTTCGGTGCTGTGCAGCTCGGACACGGCGACCCCGGCCTCGACGAGAACGCGGTTCACCTCGGCCGCGCGCCCCGGATCCACTTGCACGCGGAGCGTTTCGTCGTACCGGTGAACGGCGTTCGCGCCGAGCAACTTGGTCAGTACGGCGTGCGCGGTCTGCTGTGGTTCGGCTCGGACCAGGAGCTCCTGCTCGCCGCGCAGATCCTCGACGTTGTGCTCGGCAACCATCCGGCCGGAGTCGATGATGCCGACCCGGTCGCAGATCTGCTGGACCTCGCCGAGCAGGTGGCTGGAGAGCAGGACGGTGCGTCCGTCGGATCCGAGTTCGCGGATCAGCCGGCGCATGTCCCGCATACCGGCCGGGTCGAGGCCGTTGGTCGGCTCGTCCAGGATCACCAGCTCCGGATCTTTCAGCAGCGCCGCGGCCACGCCGAGCCGCTGCTTCATCCCGAGGGAGTACGCCGAGAACCGGTCCCGGGCACGTTCCTTCAGGTCGACGAGCTCCAGCACCTCGTCGACCCGCTGCCGCGGCACTTCGGCGTACTCGGCCAGCAACCGCAGGTTGTCCAGCCCCGACAGATAGGGGTAGAACGCGGGCGACTCGATCATCGACCCCGTCTTCCCCAGGACGTCGGGACTGCCCGGCCGCCCACCCAGCACCTTGATCCGGCCGGTGGTCGGCGCGATCAACCCGGTCAGGATCCGCAGCGTCGTGGTCTTCCCCGCACCGTTCGGTCCGAGGAACCCGTACACCTCACCCGGCAGAACCGTCAGGTCGACCCCGTCGACCGCGAGCGTGTCGCCGTACCTCTTCGTCAGGCCGATCACCTCGACCAGTGGAACCCCTGTCTCGTTCATACCCCGAGACTGCCGGTCGTCGCACCCTTTCCGCGTCGGCCGCCGGGAGTGAACCGGCCTACGTCCTGCGGAGTAGACCGGACCGCTGGGTCCGCGTCAGCCGAGCCAGCCGGGACGGACCAGGCCGGTCTGATAGGCGACGACGACAAGTTGGGCACGGTCGCGCGCACCGAGCTTGATCATCGCGCGGCTGACGTGTGTCTTCGCCGTGGCCGGACTCAGCACGAGCCGCTCGGCGATCTCGTCGTTCGACAGACCTTCACCGACCAGCGCGACGATCTCCTTCTCGCGCTCGGTCAGCACATCGAGTTCCTTGCTGGCATGCGGCTGCCGGCTCCGGCTCGCGAACTCGGCCACCAACCGACGGGTAACCCCGGGTGAGAGCAGCGCATCACCCCGCGCCACCACCCGAACCGCCTGCAGCAACTCAACCGGCTCGGTGTCCTTCACCAGGAACCCGCTGGCCCCGACCCGCAGCGCCTCGAACACGTACTCGTCCAGATCGAACGTCGTCAGGATCACCACATGGACGTCGGCCAGCGACTCGTCCGCACCGATCATCCGGGTCGCGGCCAACCCGTCGGTCCCCGGCATCCGGATGTCCATCAGCACCACATCGGGCTTCTCCGCCCGCGCCACCGCCACCGCTTCGGCGCCGTCGGCCACCTCACCGATCACGGTGATGTCGTCCTCGGCGTTCAGCAACGCCCGGAATCCGGCCCGCACCAACGCCTGGTCATCCGCCAGCAACACCCTGATCATGCGGTCAACCTAGTGCTTGCCGCGGGCCATCACCATCATGCGAGCCCGGCGTCGTGGGCCAGGAGCGCGATCTGGGTGCGGTTCCCGAGCTCCAGCTTGGTCAGGATGTGCGAGATATGCGCCTTCACCGTCGCCAGGCTCATGTACAGCTCGGCCGCGATCTGTGCGTTCGCCTTACCCTGTGCGACCGCCAGCATCACGTCGTACTCGCGCGGTGAGAGTCGTTTCAGCGACTCCTGCGCGATCGTGTGCGCGTCCGCCTGGGTGGCCGCGCGATCCATCAGCCGCCGGGTGATCGCGGGGGAGAGGATCGGGTCCCCAGCCGCAACCCGCCGGACGGCGTCGACGATCTGGGCCGGCGGCGTGTCCTTCAGCAGGAACCCGCTGGCCCCGGCGCGCAGCGCGTGCAACACGTTCTCGTCGGTGTCGAACGTGGTCAGTACGACGACCTCGGGCGGATTCGGCCGGGCCCGCACCCGCTGGGTCGCGACGATCCCGTCCACCCGCGGCATCCGCAGATCCATCAGCACCAGATCCGGGAAGTGCGCGTCGACCGCCGCCTGCACCTCGTCCCCATCGGCCGCCTGCCCGACCACCGAGATCCCATGAGCCCCGTCCAGCATCATCTCCAGACTCGCCCGAACCAGCGCATCGTCATCCACCACCAGCACCCGGATGATTGGCTCACTCATGAAGGCCACGGTAGCGAGGCAGCCAGGCGGAAACCGCCACCGGGCTCTCGCTGGTGGTCGAGCGTCCCGCCGGCCAGTTGTACCCGCTCGGTCAGCCCGACCAGCCCGGTTCCGCTCCCCGGCGTCAGCGGTACGCCGTTCGACCCGGGGTTGGTCAGCTCGATCCGCAGACCGCTCCCCGGCCGCCCGGTAACGATGACCGTCACCGGATGGCCGGCCGCGTGTTTGCGGGCGTTCGTCAGTCCCTCCTGCACAATCCGGTACGCCGTCCGTCCGGTTGCCGGGGGCAACGACATGGCCTCGTCCACCTGCTCGTCGTACACAACCGTCGTCCCAGCCGCCCGCGACTCCGCCACGAGCCCTTGAACATCCCCGAACGTCGGCTGCGGCCGCCCGCCCGGTCCTTCCTCGATCTCGGTGTCGCGCAGCACGCTGATCACCTCGCGCAGCTCGTCCAGCGCCTGATGCACGCCGGTCCGAATCACGCCCGCAGCCTGCGCCAGCTTCTCCGGCGACGAGTCCGGCCGGTACTCCAGCGCCCCCGCATACGTCGCCAGCAACGACAGCCGATGCGCCAGTACGTCGTGCATCTCCCGAGCCATCTTCGTCCGCTCGAGCGTCCGCGCCTCGGCCACCCGGCGCCCCTGCTCGGCCTCCGCTCGCCGCGCCCGATCCAGCAACGAGTCGAACAACTGCCGCCGTGCCTGGGTCCACAATCCCCAACCCAGCAAGGCCGCGTGGACGGCGACATCCAGTACCGCGAACCAGAAGAACGGCAAGTCGGCAATCGGCCGCCAGGCCCCCTGCACCAGATGTGCCACGACCTGAACCGCGGTCACCGCGATTGCTGTCCGCTGAGGTAAACGCAACGCAATCCCGAGCGTCGCCGCCGTACTGGCTGGCGTCCCCGCCGGCGACAGCATCACCAGCAGCGCCATCCCGAGCGCCGTGGGCACCGGTCGCCGCGGCAACAGAATCATCAATCCGGTACTGACAACACCCACCGCAATATCCAGCACCAGTCGCCGCGGATGACTCATGTCCGTCATCCGCCCCACGACAGTCATCGCCGTGAAAACCCCAATGGGAACGACAGCCCAGACATCCCAGACCCACCGCCGCCCCGCCGGCGGGCAGTCGTCTCTCTCCATGCCCAGACCCTAGGCCGCCGTCGGCTCGCCCACCACCGACCAAAGTAGATGCTGCACAGCCATCGGACCGATGCCCGGCCAGGTTGCTTTCAACGACAGTGATCGCAACAAACCACTCCCGGAGGCTGACATGCAGACCATCACCTCGTCCGTTCCCACCGCCAAACAGGCCAAGCGCCGTACTGATCGGAGCAGGTTGCTGGTGGTCGGACTGACCAC
Organism: Kribbella albertanoniae; assembly: GCF_004348455.1. Lineage (GTDB taxonomy): Bacteria > Actinomycetota > Actinomycetes > Propionibacteriales > Kribbellaceae > Kribbella > Kribbella albertanoniae. Next base: position 47,083 of record NZ_SMKA01000015.1, on the reverse strand, counting down.
CATCGCGGCCGCATCCTGGTGGGCGATCCTCGTTCCCGTGGCCGGGCTGACGCTGGATGCCCGCCAGAACGGCGTTCTCCAGCACGTCGGTGTTCCGGCGATCGTGATCTCGACCGCGCTGCTCGCGTTCGCCGGCTGGGCGCTCCTGGCCGTTCTGGAGCGCTACGCGATCGGCGCCCGCAAGGCCTGGACGATCGTCGCCGTGATCGCCTGCCTGCTGTCCCTCGGCAGCCCGCTCACCGGCGGGATCGGCGTCGGCGCCAAGCTCGGCCTCGCGTCCTTCCACCTGCTGGTCGGCGCGATCGTCATCCTCGGCCTTCGCAGGACTGCCCTGTCCGCCGTCGAACGCTGCTACGAAGGCAACCGTGCAGCCTGATAGAACCCCTGGATGTGCGCGGTCACCAGCCCGGCCGCGCCGTCCGCATCCCCGGCCGCCAGCGCCGACACGATCGCCCGATGCTCACCGCGCAACCCGACCGCGGTCGCCTCCCAATCCGGCAGGCTCGGTACGGCGGCCAGCACGTACCCGTGAATTGCCGACCGCAACGATTCCATCACCGCCGCGATCAGCACGTTCCCCGCAAGACCCGCCAGCGCCACATGGAACTCCGCGTCGAGCAGGTGAAACTCCTCCGGCGACAACCCCGGCGCATCCATCCGATCCAGCAACTCCACCACCGGACCCAACTCCGGAGATCGCCCCGCCGCCTCCCGAGCCGCCCAGGACTCCAGCAGGATCCGGGTCTGCACGACGTCACCCATCGGCAGATGATTGGTTGCCAGGTGCAATCGCAGTACGGCGGTCAACGGGGACACCGGCTCGGCCACGATCACCGCACCCGCCTCCGGCCCCGACCCGGTCGCGGTGCGCACGACCCCCATCGCCTCCAGCACCCGAACCGCCTCCCGCACGGACGGCCGGCTGATCCCGAGCTGCTCCGCGAGAACGCGCTCTCCCGGCAGCCGCCCGCCGATCCGCAGCCGCCCGGCCGCCAGATCTGCCTCCACCCGATGCAGCACCAGCTCGTAGTTCTTCACCCGGCGACTCTACCCCTGTGGTCGGACCACAGGATAGGCTGTGGTCCGACCACACCGAGCCTGCCCCCGGAGTACCCCGATGACCGACCGTCAGCTACCCAAATGGTCCGAGCTGAGGCCCCTGCTGCGGGCCAAGCCGATCACCACGAACCCCACCGAGCGCCGCCTCGAGAAGGCGCTCACGATCGCGGATCTGCGGGCGATCGCGAAACGCCGTACACCGCGCTCGGTCTTCGACTACACCGACGGCGCCGCCGAGGCCGAGATCAGCCTCAGCCGGGCCCGCCGGCTGTTCGCCGAGATGGAGCTGCAGCCGTCGATCCTGCGCAACGTCTCCGACATCGACCTCGGGACGACGATCCTCGGCAAGCGCTCGGAGCTGCCGTTCGCCTTCGCACCGACCGGGTTCACCCGGATGATGAACCACGAGGGGGAGGGGGCGGTCGTCAAGGTCGCCGAGGAGATCGGCATCCCGTATGCGCTCTCCACCATGGGCACCACCTCGATCGAGGATGTCGCCGCGGCCGGCCCGGAGGCGCGGAAGTGGTTCCAGCTGTACGTCTGGAAGGACCGCGACTCCGGTGAGGACCTGGTCAAGCGGTCCGCCGCTGCCGGGTATGAGGCGCTGATGCTGACGGTCGACGTACCGGTCGCAGGTGCACGCCTGCGTGATGTACGCAACGGCTTCACCATCCCGCCGTCGCTGACCGCCAAGACCGTGCTGGACGCGTCGATGCACCCGGCCTGGTGGGCCAACCTGCTCACCACCCGCCCGCTGACGTTCGCCTCCCTCTCCAGCTGGGACGGCACAGTCGCTGAGCTGCTGGACAAGCTCTTCGATCCCACCATGACGATCGACGACCTGACCTGGCTGCGCTCGATCTGGGACGGCCCGCTGATCGTCAAGGGCATCCAGACCGTCGACGACGCTCGCCGCGTGGTCGAGGCCGGCGCGGACGCGATCGTGCTCTCCAACCACGGCGGCCGCCAGCTCGACCGCGCGCCAACGCCGCTGCGCATCCTGCCGGACGTTCGCAAGGCGATCGGTTCCGACGCGGAGATCTACCTCGACACCGGCATCATGTCCGGTGCCGACATCGTGGCTGCGGTCGCTCTCGGCGCCGACGCCTGCCTGGTCGGCCGTGCGTACCTGTATGGCCTGATGGCCGGCGGCCAGCGCGGTGTCGCTCGCGCCGCGGACATCCTCACCAAGGAGGTCCGCCGCACCATGGCCCTGCTCGGCGTCTCGAGCGTCGCCGAGCTCAGCCCGTCCCACGTGCGCTTGCCCGACTAGGGCGGCGCGGACTTAAGAGGCGCACCCTAGGGGTAGCGTCGCGACGACCCGCAGTCCACCCGCGGGGGTGCGGGTCGTCGCCAGGGTCCCGCCGAGAGCGGTGGCGCGTTCGCGCATGCCGACGATGCCGTTGCCTTCGGTTGGTGCGCCGGCCAGCGACCGTCCGTTGTCGTCGACCTGGATCACGAGCGACTCCTCGCCGTACTGGATCCGCACGGTCGCAGTGGTCGCTTTGGCATGCCGTACGACGTTTGTCAGCGACTCCTGGATGATGCGGAACGCAGCGCGGTCCAGCCCGGTCGGTAGTGGACGTGACTCACCATGGATCGCGGTGTGCACCTCCAGACCGGCCATGGACGTCCGGCTGACCAGATGGTCGAGCCGATCCAGCCCTGCGACCGGCTGGCGCGGTGCGGACTCATCGGTCTGCCGGAGGATGCCGACAATCGACCGTAGCTCCACCAGTGCTTCCTTGCTGGCGTCCTTGATCGCTGCGAGCGCCGGTGCGGCCTGCTCGGGTTGCCGGTCGGCCAGGTGCAGCGCAGTCGACGCCTGCACGTTGATGAGCGAGATGTGGTGCGCAACCACGTCATGCAACTCCTGCGCGATCCGGAGCCGCTCCTCGCTCGCCTGCCGCAGCTCGGCCTCCCGGCGCGTGCGCTCGGAGGCGGTCACCCGCTCGCGGTGCGCCCGGAACAGCTCCGAGACAGTGCCCAGCAGGACGAAGAAGAAGCCGACCAGCAGGATCTGGTAGACGCCGTCCTCGTTGATGCCGAGCAGCATCCGCCCGCCGACATGGCCGATGTACAGCGCAGCCAGCGCCGACCACCCGACCAGCCGGTGCCCGAGCCGGATGGTCGTGAACACCGCGATGATGAACGGGAAGATCACCGGGCCGTACGGGTACTGCATCAGCATGTAGATGAGCGTGGACACGACCGTTGCCCACAGCACCGGGACCACGTGGGTCCGCAGCCAGTACAGCGACAGCGACCCCTTCAGGATCAGCAGCACCATGAACCAGTCCGCCGGCCGCCGGTCGTACTGGCCGTTGTTCGCTGCCCCGAGCGACCCGACCACACCGAGGACCGACATCACCAGCGGCAGGGCGATTCGCCGTACCTGGGCCCAGCGGTCAGTGCTCACAGTATGGAACCGTACGGCGCGGCGCCCCTCGATGTCATCGTCGCCACGGAGTACATGTGGCTACTCCGGTCGCAGTACTCAGTACTTGACGTCGTAGATCTTCTCTTCGTACTCCTTGCCGTAGTACTTCTCCAGCTCGGCCAGACTGGCGTCCTTACGCTCCAGCGCCTGCGAGATCTCGGCCCGGCTCGGCGCGGCGTCGACGTTCCAGCTCTCCGGCTTCCACAGCTTCGAGCGAAGGAACGACTTCGAGCAGTGGTGGTAGACCTCCTCGATGTCTACCAGGAGGGCAAGTTGCGGCCGGTTCCCTTTGACGATCATCTGGTCGAAGAACGGCGCTTCGCTGACGATCCGGGCCCGCCCGTTGATCCGCAACGTGTCCGTCCGGCCCGGCAGGAAGTAGATCAGCCCGACATGCGGGTTGCTGATGATGTTCTCGAAGCTGTCCACCCGCCGGTTGCCGGCCCGGTCCGGGATCGCGATCGTGGTGTCGTCGAGAACCAGCGTGAACCCGGCCGGATCACCCTTCGGCGACACATCACAGGTGCCGTCGGCCGCGGAGGTGGCCATCAGCACGAACGGCGAGGCGGCAAGCCACTCCCGGTCCAGCGGATGCAGTTCCTTGCGCTCCTTGTCGACCGCTGCGCCGAAGGGCGGTGGGACGATCTCGCGCAGTTCCTCGTACGTCGTGACCTCGACCAGACCGGGGATATCCATCAGGCTCCTCAGGCGACCACGGCCGGACCGTCCACACTGACGGCCCGCGTCCGCGCTGCCCATTTTACGGCGGGACCAGTTCCCATACTGGTCCCAAGGAACAGGGCTCCGACGAGGATCCAGCCGATCGGGCCCCAGCCCAGGACCACCGTGGTCAGCAGCGCCGGACCGAGCATCCTGGCGATCGCAGGACCAGTGCCGAAGAACCCTTGGTACTGCCCCTGCTTGTCGGCCGGCGCCAGCCCGAAGCTGATCTCCCAGGCGCCCGAGGCCAGCTTCATCTCGCCCAGCGTCAGCAGCGCGGCGGCGAGGATGAGCACTCCGGCAGCGACGGCAGGGTGCAGGTCCATCGCGGTGAAGGCGAACACGCCGCAGGCGGCCAGCATCGCGATCCCGGCGTACCGGACCGACTTCGTCGCGGTGCGCAGATCGCGGACCTTACGCGCCACGCGCACCTGGAAGAACGTGACGCCGAGCGTGTTCACGATCATCAGCGAGGCGACCGCCCAGCTCGGCGCATCGGTGCGAGTCACGATCCACAGCGGGCCGATCAGACTGATCAGCGGCATGAACAGCAGCATGATCGAGTTCAGCAGCGCTAGGACGGCGTACGGACGATCCCGCAGTACGGCGAGCCGCGGCTCACCCTGGATCCGGACGGTGACCGCGACCGATGGCACGCGCCTGATCAGCGCGGCGGCGATCAGGAAGCTCACCGCGTCCAGTGCAAAGACGATCAGGTACGCCGCCTCTGTGTCGAACTGCAGCGCGATTCCGCCGAGCAGCGCACCGACCGCCAGCCCACCGTTCACCGTGGCCTGCAGGAATGCGCGGATCCGGGTGCGTTCGGCCGGCGCGATCAGTCCGGCGAGCAGTGCCTGCCGAGCAGCCGTCAGTCCGGTCTGGCTGCAGGCGTAGGCGATCGCGGCCACCAGGAAGAGCGGGAAGCTGCGGACGAACAAGAACGCCGCCACCGAGACCGCCGTACTCAATGCCAGCAGGATGGCGACCATCCGCGGTCCCTTGCGGTCCGCCAGGTTGCCCAGCGGCACGCCGGTCAGGAACCCGACCAGCCAAGCGATCGTCAGCCCCAGCCCGACCTGCGCCTCCGACAGCCCGACCACCCGCGTGAAGAACAGTGCCGACGTGACGACGAACGCACCGTCGCCCACCGAGTTCGCCAGCTGTGCCATCGCCAGATCGCGCGGTGCTCCCGCGGGCGGCAAGAACTTGTTCGTCATCATGTGATGAGCCTATGACCGCAGCGGCCCACGCTACAGATCCACTTTATGGCCAGTTGGGTGGGCCAATTATCCGATGGCAAACTGCCTTGTGGATAACTCGAATCCGGGCTGGGATCCACGGCACCTTCTTGGTATGACCTTCCTTGACCTGGCCCCCGAGTGGGCCGACCAGCCCCTGACCGATCCCACCCTCGCCGCCGACGTCGTCGACCTGATGGTCAGCGACCGCGACCGCCGCAACGGCACCTTCACCGCCATCCTCTGCGGCCCCGACGCCCGCTTCCGAGCCGTAGTAGCCATCGACCTGCCCGAAGAGTTCGCCGAGCAGGACCTACCCCTGGACCCTCCCGGCCTCTGCGCAACAGCCATGCACCCGCTAGTGCTCGCCCTCCGCTCCGAGCCCGGCTCCTGCCTCCTCCTGGCCCTCGGCCGCCCCGGCCCACCCACCTGGCCCGAAGTAGACGACGAATGGTCCACCGCCGCCCACCACCTCTGCCAAGCCGCCCAAGTCCCCCTCCTCGCCTTCTACATAGCCACCCCCGACCACATCTACCAACCCCTACTCGCCAACTCGAACGCCGCCTGACCCATGGAAGACTGAGCCGGGCATCACCAGCTGGAGGATCAATCGATGAGCATCGGATTCGTGGATCACGTCGGGCCGTGGACGATCGAAGACGTCGAAGCGCTCCCGGACGACGGCAATCACACCCGCTACGAAATACTCACCCCGGGCGTCCTGACGGTGACCCCAGCACTGGAGGGATCTGTTCATCAGCGTGCCTCGCGCCGGCTCGCCAACCTGCTGGAGGCGGCAGTCGTGGCAGCCCGGGCTCCCTATGAACTGCTCCCGGTGATCAACGTCGAGATCCCCGGCGGCCGGCTGGCCACCCCGGACCTCTTGCTGATCGACAGCGCCGTCACGGCGACCGACGCTCCGCGCTGCCCCAGCGACTCCGTGCTTCTCGTCGTCGAGATCGTGTCACCTCACACGCAGCCGCAGGACCGGATCATCAAACCCCAGCTCTATGCCGAAGCCGGCATCGACTTCTACTGGCGTCTCGAGCTTGAGAAGCATCCACGCCTGATCGCCTCCAAGCTCAGCAACGGCAAGTACCGCCGGACACTGACAGCTCTTGGGGGAGTGCTCTCCACGATCGAGGAGCCGTACCCGATGCAGCTGGATCCAGCCGCGCTCGCTCGCCAGTAGCAGCCTCAGCGCACGCCGCGGGGGCGGAACTGGATGCTGATCCGGGGCCCGACTCGTCCGCTGGCCTTGGGGATGGCGTGCTCCCAGGTGCGTTGGCAGGAGCCGCCCATCACGATCAGGTCGCCGTGCCCGAGCGGATACCGGACCGCCGAACTCACCGGCCCGCTCGACCCACCCGGCCGCGGCCGTAGCGCGAGCATGCGCGGCTCACCTACCGAAAGGATCGCCACCATCGTGTCCTCGTGATTCCCGCGCCCGATCCGGTCGCCGTGCCAGGCCACGCTGTCCCGGCCGTCGCGGTAGTAGCACAACCCGGCCGTCCGGAACGGCTCGCCCAGCTCCTCGCGGTAGTGGTCGCTCAACGCGTCGCGAGCCTCGTCGAGGATCGGCAGTGGCAGATCCTGGCTCTCCTCGTAGAAGCACAGCAACCGCGGCACATCCACCACGCGGTCGTACATCTGCCGCTTCTCCGCATACCAAGGCACCTCCCGCACAAGCCGCTCGAACACCTGGTCCGCCCCGCGCAACCACCCTGGCAGCACATCGACCCAAGCGCCCTGCCCAAGCTCCGCCCGCGTGATCCCCTCGAGCGATCCCAACCCCGGATCCTCGAACGCATCCAGCAACGAGCCCTGAAGATCAGCACCCATAACCCGCACTCTACCCGAAATTCGAACATCTGTTCCCATCGGGTCCGGTTGATCGCATGGGGGCTGCGTCCGGGCGCGCGTGCGACACGGATGCGACCGCGAGACCCAGGCCTGTGCATCACCGCCATCCGAACCGGCGCCGGCGGGTGGGTCGCTCGGATGCGGCCGAGGATGTGCCACGGTGGCTCGTCCATCAGGCTGTAGTTGCTGCAGGCAACGATGGGGCTGGGTGTGGGCAAGTTGAGTGTGCAACCAGCCCACAAACAGCCCACAGATCTCTTTGTAAATAAGGGTTCTCGGGCTCGGAAACTGTCGGTGGGCATGTCTAAGCTTTGAGGTATGGAGATCTTGGCGATGCCCCCGGTATATACCCAGAGCGGCGGTGAACTGCTGACCCGCCTGGACACACTGGAAGCTGCCGCTGCCTTCATCGCGGCGGATCGGTTGCAGACGATGGCGCGACTGGACGAGATGGGTACCGCTCAAGAACTCGGCGCCCGCGACACCGCCGAACTGGTCTCGGAGCGGTACCGCCTTGACCGCACCGACGTCCGCAAGGACCTCACGTTCGCCGAGCGGCTGCGCAAGTATCCGCTGGTGGCCGCTGCGTTGCCCGATCCTGCGGATCCGTCGAAGCCCGCGGCCGTGTCGATCGACCTCGCCAAGATCATCGTCACCACCCTCGAGAAAGCGCCCGCTTCCGTCTCGGTCGAGACCCTGGCCGTTGCCGAAGAGCAGATGGTCAACGTGGCCCGGGGCAGTAACCCGCGCGAACTCGCCAAGTTCGGGCAGGACGTCCTGGCCCGGCTGGACACCGACGGCCCTGAACCGGCCGAGGACGAAGCGGTCGCGAAGGAGTACCTGCGGCTGCGTCAGACCGACGGTGGAGTGAAGTTCTCCGGGTTCCTGGCCGGTGCCAGCGGTGAACAGTTCCTCACCCAGAACCACCAGTTGTCCAAGCCCCACAAGACCATCGACGGTGAACGCGACCCGCGGACGGCGGACCAGCGGCGCGCTGATGCGTTGAAGGTGACGATGGATGCCGCCGCGGGCAATACCGACTATCCCGGGGTTCCGCACATCACTGTCACGATCGACTTCAACGACCTCAAAGCCGCCATGGCCGCCACCGCCCCAGCCGCCTTCGGTGGTGAAGCGGGAGCCGGTGACGGTACGACGGGCGGTGGTGCGGTTGGTGAGTTGGTGTTCGGCGCGAACCTGTCCGCGGGCGCTGTCCGGCTCCTCGCGTGTGACGCGGCGGTGTTGCCGATTGTGCTCGGCGGTGATTCGCAGCCGTTGGATGTCGGGAGCGAGCAGAGGTTCGTGAACCGGTACATCCGGCGGGCGCTGAACAAGCGGGACAAGGGATGTGTGGTGTGTAAGGCACCGCCGTGGATGTGTCACGCCCATCACGTGATTCATTGGGCCGAGGGAGGCCCGACCAGCCTGCGAAACTTGGCCCTGGTGTGCGCTGTTCATCACCGCGCCGTGCACAACGGTCAATGGGCTATCACGATCACCGCAGAAGGCGTCCAGGTCACCCGCCCTGCTTGGGCCGACCCGTCACCAAACATCGACCGCGCCGCGATCACCGGACTGATCGACTGGGCCACCCCTGCCCGCAACACCAGCAGCGACGGCATCGCCGGCGCGAGCCGCAGCAGCAACGCCAATGCCAGTGCCGGCGGTGGCAGTGGCACCAGCGCCGACAGCCCTGGTGCGGACATGGTCAGCCCCAGCAACGTAAACCCCAGCACCACCGATTCCCGCAGCGCCAGAGCCGCCGCCAGCTGGGCTGCCGCCGCCGCTTGGGCTGCCGCCGCCCGGGCGGATGACAGCAGCGACCCCATTCACGAGCAACCCACCTGGCTCCCCGCAGCCAGCATCCTCCCCGACCCGGAACGAGCCGCACCCCGCGAAGCCTTCCGAGCACGACTGCTCGCTCTCACTCCCGCCGGCTACACCGACCCCTGGGCCACCAACGCCACCCCAACAGCCGGACCATAAACCCCCACCACAGATTCACCGTGCCACCGCCACAGCCGGCCCACCAGGCCGGCCCGCAGGCATGCCCTCCGGGGGACCCGCACCACCACCACGCGAATCACCCAGCCACGGCGCGCATAATCACAGCCCGCGCCAGGATCCGGTCGGTGTGCGTTTGCGGATGGTCACCCGACTTCGGTCATCCTTGCCGCGTTGGGAAGTATGCACGGCGCTGACCTGCGACGATGCTTGTCCGAGCAGGCGAGCTCAGGCCCTCATGAGATCCGGACGGGGCTGTTCCGCCGGACGTGGCTCTGGCCGGTGCGGGCACGACGAGCAGTTGCGTGGAGTGTCGCTGCGTCCGAAGACTTGCAGCACGTGGTCGGCGTGTTTTCGGACGTTGTGATCTGTGGGGCACACCATGACCCCGGTTCATCGGGTGCGGGTGACTGGGGCGGAGCTGTGCCACTGACCAACCCGCTCGCGAGCGGTCCAGCCGCGCCGTGCCGAGCGTGAACCAGGCAGGCCGCACAGAGTTGGTCAGTGGCGGCGGTCCGCCCCGCCCTCACCGGGCCTCCCATCCAGCACGGTGTCTTCGCTCGACGCACCATCACCAGCAGTCCCGTCTCGACTGTGGGGAAATTGTCGCCGGTAAACGATGGAGAGCGGCGCGGAGGCCACACTTGCCACACTCGCCGACCGGTTGCTCGGCTCAGGCACTGACCCAAATGACCGAAGTCAGGTCACAGCCCCAGCCCGGAACCCGGGCGGTGTGCGTTTGCGGATAGTCAGCGCCGCCCGCTGCGCCCCGGCGCCCCATCAATTCAGCGAGCGCGCGGTAGCTACCAGCCGGAGTCGAGGGGAGCCGAGCTCGCTCCGCTCATCGGTTCACCGAAGGGGACCGCATGAGGGGTTGCTCTCCCTCCCAGGGAGCCGATGGAAAGATGGCCGTTGATTCGTTCCATCGTCAACCGGGAGGTTCCGACGTGGCCAGCAAGCTGACGGAGTTGGCGATCGACTGCGCCGACCCTAGCGCCCTGTCCAGCTTCTGGTGCGCGGTGCTGGACTACGAGGTGCAACTGGTCGAGGACGACCTCATCACCATCGGCTCCCCGCCGGTCCCCGAGGGCAGGAACCGACCTGGCCCCGTGCCGCCAACCCTGACCTTCGTCCAGGTCCCCGAAGCCAAGACCGTCAAGAACCGACTCCACCTCGACGTGAATCCCACCGACCGCGACCAAGCCGAAGAAGTCCGCCGTCTGCTCGACCTGGGCGCCCGTCCTGCCGATGTGGGCCAAGGCGGCGACGCGACCTGGGTCGTCCTCGCCGACCCCGAGGGCAACGAGTTCTGCGTTCTCGCCGGCCGTTACCCCTGAGCGTGAGAGGCTCCGGTATGGCGCAGTCGCTGATCCGCAACGTCGACGTCCTGATCGTCCCCGAGGCAGGGGAGTGCCACGTGGCCGAGGCCCAGGACATCCACCTCACCGATTCCGTCATCACCGCCATCGTCCCGACCGGCACACCTCCACCAGCGACGCCCGTCGAGGTGATCGACGGCACCGGGCTGCTCGCCGTACCCGGCCTGATCAACTCGCACACGCACAGCCCGATGGTGATGATGCGCGGCGCGGCCGAGGACCTGTCCATCGACGACTGGTTCAACCAGCGCATCTGGCCGATGGAGGTCAACCTCACCCCCGAGCGCGTCCGCGTCGGCGCGCGCCTGGCCTGTGCCGAGATGCTCCTGGCCGGCGTGACCACCTTCGTCGACCACTACTTCCACGCGGACCAGATCGCGCAGGCCGCCATCGAGACTGGTATCCGCGCCGACCTCGCGCCCACCTACTTCTCCTCGGCCGGGCCCGAAGCAATTGACGCAGCCATCGCCACCACCCGCGAGCTCGCCACCCTCCACCCGCGCATCACGGCGAGCCTCGGCCCGCACGCGACGTACACGGTGTCAGACGACGACCTCCGCCGTACCGCGGACGTCGCCCGCGCCGAGGGCCTCCGCATCCACCTGCACGCCGCCGAGACGGACGACCAAACCCAGGCCTCCCTCGACAAACACGGCGTCACCCCGATCGAGATCCTCGATCGCACCGGCGTCCTCGACGCAGGCGCCCTGATCGCCCACGGCTGCGGCATCCGCGACACGGACCTCCCGATCCTCGCCCGCTACGCCGATCGCACGACCGTCGCCACCTGCCCCAAGGTCTACCTGAAACTTGCCATGGGCAACGGAACCCCCGTCAAGCAGCTCCACTCGATCGGCATCCGTACCGGCATCGGCACCGACGGCGCCGCCGTCCACAACACCCTCGACGTCTGGGAGTCCCTCCGCCTCCTGGCCCTCACCCAGAAACACCAACAAAACAACGCGGAGTGGATGCCCCTCTCCGACACCCTCAGCCTAGCCACCCGCCACAGCGCCGCCGCGGCCAACCAGCCGACCACCCTCGGCGTACTGGAGCCAGGCCGCCAAGCCGACATCACTCTCCTCGACCTGTCGGCGCCCCACAACCAACCCCTCCACGACCCCAGAGCAGCCCTCGTCTACTCCGTCCGAGCCTCCGACGTCCACACAGTCCTGGTAGCCGGCGAAGTAGTAGTCCGCAACCGCCAACTCACCAAGCTCGACCTCGCCGAAGTCCTAGCCGACGCCCGCTCCCTCGCCCACACCCTCGTAGACCTCTCCCAAGGCAGCGCCATCCAGCACTACGCCCCCTGACCCACCGCCACCTCGCCAAATGCCCCCAAGCCCAGTCAGCAAAGGGCTCTCCACCGAGCCGGTACGACGTTGAGCACGGTTCAACCATCCGGCCGGCCGGGAGGTGGTTGATCGGTGCTCAAGGTGTCCCTCGCCCCGCGATCTCGGGTCCCGGGGGTGGTCGGCGCACTATGCGGTAGAAAAACGGCGTATAGACCCGAAAAATCACCGCGTAACGCAAGATCTCGAGCAGCACGTACCTCAGCCACAGCCCGTCAGCCCCAGGCGATGTGGAACCGAGGTCGCCGGGCCTCGCCATCCGGCTCAGCCATCCGCTCGGCGCGCCCTCTGGTTTCAGTCGGCCGCCGCTGTACGTCGCCGGCCGCATGCCTCGCGACCGCAGACACACGCGCGGTCCGATCGCGGGAACCCGGCGGACCGCCAACACTGACCAACCTCGCGAACTCCCACTCCACCACGCTCAAGGCGAGCCGCCGACCGCCCTTCAGGGTGGGTTGGTCAGTGGCTGGAGTCCGCCGGCGCGATGATCCTCCGCCGGACATGCGTGTGCCCCGGCCGCAATCGACCGGGGCACACAGGCGGATCCTTGGGATCAGGTGATCGTCAGGGTCCGGATGGCGCTGTAGGCGAGGGTGTGGTCGCCGTCGCTCGGGAAGTAGACCCGGTAGGCGATCTTCCCCTTGTACGGCGGCTTGATCCCGAACGCGTAAGCGCCGCTTGAGCTCAGCTTCACCGAAGCCGCCGCGGTCCACGTCTTCCCGACCAGCCGCTGCAACTGCACCGACTTGCCGGAGTGCGCCGGGGTCACCACACCACTGAGCTTCGTGGTCGAACCCAGCTTGACCGTCGACGGCGACAGCGTCGACGAGATGGTCGGCGTGACCAGCACCGTGATGTCGTTGGTCCGCGTCCCCATCAGGTCGCCGTTCCCGGCGAACGTCAGCATGTACACCGCCGAGTACCCCGGCTTGAACGTGTAGCTGACCGTCCCCGTCGACGACGACCCCAGCGTCTTCAGCAGCTTGAACGTCGTCCCGTTCGCCGGCCGCGAGTAGATGCTCATCGGCAACGTCGGGTACGCCTTGCCGTCGATCCCCAGCGTGCTGCCCTTGAGCGTGATCGACCCACCGATGTTCAGCTTCGTTGACGTCGTCGAAATTCCCGACTTCATCCCCAGCAACTGCGTACCCTTACCAGCACTCAGCTTCCCACTGCGGTCCTTGACCCAAGCCGAGTACGTGTACGTCGTCGACTGCGGCAGCGCCGTGTTCGCAAAGCTGGACGCAGTACCGGAGTAAACGAGCGTCCCAGTCGTCGGCGTCGGGTACCTACCCCCGGCGTTCCGCCTCACGATGATCTGATCCAGATCCCCGAGCGCCGGAATCTTCCACCCGAGGTTCGCCTTCTGGAACGACCCACTGGCATCAAACGTCTCCAGCGCAGCCGGCACCAGATCAACAGTCGAGAACACACTGCGGAACGGCGCCAGCGCAGTCCCGCCCGTTTCCTGAACGCCGCTCACCTGAATCTGGTACGGCGCGTTGTCCAGCAGCGGAGCTGACGGAGTCAGCACGACCGTCCGGGTGTCCTCGGTGTAAGCCGGTGTCGTCGCAACGACCGCCCCCGTCTTGCCGTTGACCAACCGAACCGTCGCCGCGGTAACTGTCGCCGCGTCAATCGCCCGAGCAAACGTCACCGATGGCTTGGTCGTAACGGCCGCTCCGACTGACAGATCCGCCGGCAGTGCGTCTGACACCGGATACGCAATGCCGGAGGCCGTTCCGCCGTTGCCTTCCGTCGTGACATCGAGCGAGTATGACCGGCTGTCCCGAGAGCCGTTGTCGTTCCGCACAGCGATGTAGGCGACCCCTGCAGGCGCGCTGACCAGTGCGGTCGCGTTCAGCTGTTCCCAGATCGGGTTGCCGTTAGGATCGGTCCGCGTCGGGTACGGCGTTACTGCGCCACCCAGGCGCCGGAGCTCGGAGTCGTACACGTCGACCCTCGGCGCGAAGTTCGACGTCTGGGTCGCTTCGTTGAAGATCGGCCCAGTCAGAGAGAGCTTGATGTTGCGTGCGGCCGACGCTGCGCCCACCTTGTACCAGTCGACGTCGCCCTCGGTCCTGCTTGTGCCCTGCACAGGAGTACCAGTGATTTCGACCGCACGGGCCGGCTGGTCGTTGCCGTCCGCAGGATTAGTCGCGAAGTCGGCTCCCCACTTGCCGCCAAGTGCCCCGTACGCGTCGAGGATACCTGCACCGTAGTACGGGTCGAGGCCACGGGGTCCAGCATCGCGGGCTGTGCTCTTGAGCCGTGCGGCGACCTGCGCCGGCGTGTACGACGGCCACTTGTTCTTCACCATAGCCGCAACGCCCGCCACAAGCGGGGTTGAGCAAGAGGTGCCGGTGCACGACCAGACAGGGTCATCCTGAGGGTCGGTCATCGCAACCACACCAGTGGTCAAGATCCGCCGGCCGGGCGCCGCGATGTCGACCCAGTCGCCGTAGCTGCTGAAGCTGGTCAACGACCCGCCGTTGTCGGTTGCACCGACAGCGATGACCTCCGAGTACGACGCCGGGTAGTGGAGCCGTCCGTCGCCGTCGTTACCGGCCGACGCCACGATGACAACGCCCTTCGCTACGGCACGCTTGATCGCGTCGTGCAGGAGGGTGCCTTCCTCCTCGTCGCTGCCGAAGGACATGTTCACGACCTTCGCGCCATGCGCGACGGCCCAGTCGAGGCCCTTGATGATCTGGCTGTCCGGTCCCTCGCCATGGTTGTTCAGGACCTTGACCGGCATGGCCTTGCCGTTCCATGTGACGCCTGCGGTGCCCTTGCCGTTGTTGGCGGCGGAGGCGATGATGCCGAGCGTCATAGTGCCGTGACCGTGATCATCGTACGGCTTGGTCGGCCGTGTGCTCGAGACGGCGTTGAAGCCCTGCACGAGATGACCGACGAGGTCCGGCTGGGTGACGTCGACGCCGGTGTCCAGGACGGCGACGAGCTGGCTGCCGTTGGTCTTCGACAGGTCCCAGGCCTGTGGCATCCGAATCGTGTTCATGGCATCCGCCTGACCCCAGACGCCACCTGCGTACATCGGGTAGTACAGATCGTTCGGCACAGCAGTGGCGCGGCGGATGTAGTTGAGCGAGGCAAGCTCGACCGTCGGGTCGGCCTTGACCTTCTTCAGCAACTCCGGCGCCGGCACCGAGCCGGTGATCTTGACTGTGGTGTCCGAGACCGAGTCCTCGGTCGTCGTCCGGAACTTCGACAGCACGGCCTTACGCTTGGTGACGCTCGCAGTCGGCTTGAACTTGACGATGACGGCGTTCGGTTCGTACGCCGCCTTGCCAGCAGGTTTGTGCCGGTTCGTGAACTTCGGCTCGAACGGCGTGCGGTCCTCAGCGGCAGAGCCGGAAGAACTGGTCAGCACGACCAGCGAGCTGGCAACGAGAGCCGCAGGGACGGCCGCGCGCAGCAAAAGGGCAGGGCGAAACTTCAAGGGGACCCCCCCAAGGGTCTCAGAGTGACAGTGACCGGAGTATCGCAGCATTTCGGTCCACTCCGCTTTGTGATCCCGATGACAAAACGTGCAATCTGACGTCCAGGGAGGTGTAAGACCCGCCAAACCGGGGAAACCTCGCTCCCCGCTCTGCAACTTCCTGCAGAATCCGTAACGTCTGCACTGCCCTGCGCGATGTACGCACCGATGTCAACAACGAGGAACGACGCGGCCCGCAAGCCCTGGACCATGTGGCTCGAGATCACGCTGATCATTGCTGTGCTGGCTGTCCTGAGGTTCACAGCCACAGCTGTCGATGGCGTGCCGGGGCTACTGCTGGGCTTCTTGGGTGCTGCCCTGCTGATCGCGCTGTACTGGCGCTGCGGCGTATGGGCCGAGCGGGTGGCTCGGCAGAAGAACATCTACCACCCGCAGTACTTCGTTCTCGGCCCGCTCGGACTGGTGATGGCGCTGTGTGCGAAGGACAAGAGCGCGCGGTGAGGTGAGTGTCGCGATCCCGGGGGATGCCCGGGATCGCGACAAGGTCGGCTAGACGGCGGTGAAGTACCAGCGTTGGCAGGAGCCGCCGTGGAAGGGCCAGATGATGACGTCGGCGCCTCGGGCGGCTGAGCAGCCGGCTACGTCCAGGGATTTGCCTGAGCCGGTGCCGATGATCTTGTAGGCGCCGCCGATGATGGGTTCGATGGTCCAGGTCTGGCAGTCGGCATTGACGTCGTCGGAGAGGTCGACGGGGGCGGTGTCGGCGGTGGAGCAGCCGGAGACCTGGAGGGGTTTGTTGGTGTTGCCGTCGACGATTTTGAAGGTGTTGCCGGTGGTGTGGACGATGTGCCATTGCTGGCAGGGGCTGGTCAGGATGCGGTCCCACATGCGGACGTTGGCGCCGTTCTGGGGCTGGCAGTCCTGGACGTCTAGGTCGAAGCCGCCGACCTCGGCCTTGATCCGGTAGACGCCGTCGGTCATGGGTGGCGGGGGATTGCCGGCGACATCGAGGAAGTTGCTGTCGATGTTGATGGTGACGCCACCCCAGGTCTCGTTGTGGTCGCCCTTGTACTGATGCAGGCGCTGGTGGTTCGACCAGAGACCGGCGGGGATGTACTGGCCGCCGTTGGTGTCGGCGGCGCCGTTCCACCAGGCGAACCAGAGGTGGTCGGGCATCAGCCAGCGGCTGTCACCGGCGGAGTTGGCCAGGTCGCGGCCACCGGAACCGGCGCTGCTGTAGACGCCGCTGAGGTAGCCGCGGGCGTGCAGGGTCTCGGTCCAGCCGGAGATGTAAGACATGATCGCGTCGCGGCAGGCGGTGTCACCGGTCGGGTAGGCCTCGATGTCGGAGTAGAGAGCGCTCCCCGGGCCGATCCCGAGCGCGGCGGCCGCGTCGGCCGAGACGTTCGCCGAGCTTGAGCCCTGCGAGCGGGCGGTGGCCAGGTTGAAGGACATCTTCGGGTTCCGGCCGCCACACGGCGCCTGGTAGCCGACGTCGATCGGGATGAACGACCAGCCGTTGGCGGCGTTCGACGCGACCCAGGACGCGGTCAGGTTGGCCTGGGTGCAGGAGCGGGATGCCCCGCTGATGTAGATGCCGACGGCCTTGAACGGCGAGGCCTTCCAAGCGTTCATGGCACCCAGCGACGGTGCCGTGCACTGGTCGAACGCCTGCTGGTTGATCATGGTGCCTGGGGCAACGATCGTGGCCGCGGGCGCCATCGCAGCAGCCTTCGGCCGGACCATCGCTGCCGCGTCGGCCTTGGAGGTGACGCGACCCCGGCCGAGGATTTGCCGGACGGACGCCTCCTCCGAAGCGGAGGCGCCGTGGATCGCGGTCACCAGTACGCCGGCATCCTCGACACCGACCTGGATCTGGTTGTCGGCCGACGGTGCCACGGCGGCCGCCGTACCGGCTGAGGTTGCGACCGCGGCGGCGCGGGGAGCGGCGCCGGAGAGGGGCTCCAGGATCAGGCCCGCGGTGCGGCCGGCCAGGTGGGCCGGGCAGTTCTGCTGGTCGGCGGGCCGGCCGAGATAGACCGCCGGGCGGTCGAAGCGCACACAGGCCGACGGGTCCTTGGACAGGTCGACGACCTGCCACGACTTCGGTACGGCGACCTGGTACCCGTGGTAGCTGATGGACCGTTCGTCTGGGGCGGCCTGGGCCGGTCCGACGACCGTGGCTGCGGTGAGTACCAGCGCGACGCCGGTCAGTAAGGTGAGCGGACGGTACATGAGCACTTCCTCGGGGGCGGAGGGCTGAGTAGTCCCAGTGCACTGCTTCACCGGCACCGAGCTCAAGCCTTTCGACCTAGGTGTTACATCGATGCAGAGGAGCGGGTATGGCGACAAGTCCGGAAGCGGCCGGTTGGCGGCGGGAGCCTTTCACGGGAGCCGGGCAGACCTACGACTGTTTCGAGAAGGGCGAGGGCCCCGGGATCATTGTCATTCCCGAGATTCCCGGTCTGACCCCGGAGGTCCTCGGGTACGCCGAACATCTCGTGAGCGAAGGTTTCACGGTCGTGATCGCCTCACTGTTCGGAACGCCGGGCAAGCCAGAGAGCGCTCTCTACGGGATCCGGACGATCTCTCGGGTCTGCGTGTCGAAGGAGTTCCGGGCGTTCGCGAGCAACGCGGAACGCCCGATCACGCAGTTCCTGAGAGCGATTGCTGCTGATCTCGCGGCCCGGACTCCTGGCCGGGGAGTCGGCGTGGTCGGGATGTGCTTCACCGGCGGGTTCGGACTCGCGACCGCGGTCGACGACGTGGTGCTGGCCCCGGTGCTGGCCCAGCCGTCCGTCCCGCTGCCGCTGACCCCCAAGCTGCGCCGCGATCCGGGCCTGTCGCGCCAGGAACTCGACGTGGTCAAGGAGCGCACCAAGACGGACGGGCTGTGCGTTCTCGGGCTGCGGTTCAGCAAGGACCCGATGGCACCGGCCGATCGGTTCACGACGCTGCGGGCCGAGCTGGGAGATGCCTTCGAGGTCATCGAGCTGGATTCCGGTCCCGGCAACTCCGAGGGCTACGGCAGGTCCGCGCATTCCGTGCTCACCCGCGAGATCAAGGAGAATCCGCCGAACTCGGCCTTCCACGCTCGCGCCCGGACTGTCGAGTTCTTCCGCGAACGCTTGAGCTGACACGCGCCGTCACCGGACCGGCAGGTCTCCATAACGCTGCGTTCGGAAATGTTAAAGCAGCGTTGAGGAATCCCCTGGCTGTGATTGCGCAGCGCAGTGACGGGGAACGGGTAGTGGCCTGGGGCCACCGCCTTCGTTGCGTGCGCAAAGTAGGAAGAGCGTTGCGGTGTGCAAAGGAGGAAGAGCGGTGGGTGACGCCCACCGATTTCCTCTGGTTGAAGCGACGTTGACGTGGGACGATCGGCCCCGGTGCCCATCACGGGTCACTGTTGTGAAGGGCATTACCAGGGGGCGGGCATGGCGCGAGCCAGGCACTTGATGAGTGAGGCTGCATGAACGGGCGGGTAGCACAGGAAAGCCGGGTTCCGGCGGACGAAACCGACGGCAGGACGGACCCGGTCACCGGTAAGAACGGCAAGGACACCAACGGTCACGCGGCGAACGGCAAGGCGAGCGCTGCGAAGGCCGACGTACCGGTTGCTGAGGTACCGGTTGCTGAGGCGCACTGGTCGGAGCGGCCGATCGGGCGGGTGGACGTTCCGCCGTTGGGGGAGTTCACGACGCCGGTCCGGGTCGACGAGATCGCGGTCGCCGCGATGGCGTTGTCCGAGAACCTCGATGCCGCCACCCGCGGAATGCCGGAATCCGTTGCCCTGCGGGAGTTTCGCCGCGAGCTCGACCAGGCGGCGAGCACGTTCCGCACTCTGGCCGGCCGGCTCGAAGCGACCGCCGGAAGCCTCGTCAGGCTCGCTGCGAACGACGGTGAGTCGTGCGGTGTCGGATGGGGAGTCTGCGCTGATCACGGCCTCACCCTGATGAACGTCGGTGAGACCGTCAGCTGCCACATTCTCGGCTGCAACCAGCCGAACGAGGGCGCAGTCGAGCGTTGTGAGCATCCGGTCGCCTACCGAGTCGTCGACGCCGCGGGCCCGGCGCTGCTCACCTGCGCCGGGCACGCGATCGCCTGCCGTCTCTACCTCGAGAATCCAGTCATCACCGCGGCCGGCGACAGCCTCGAACTGTTCTAAGTGATCCGCACCGACGTCAAGTGATCGTTGGCGTTCGGGGACAGCGTCGTGAAGTTCGGCGTATCGGCGGTCCGGACCCAGGTCTGGCCGCCGAAGTTGTCCTCGGCATAGATCGTGACCGTCCAGCCCGCGGGGACGCGAACCGATGAGGCCCAGTTGTCCTGCACCCCGGCGGCCACCAGTTGCGCCCGGGTGTAGTTGCCCTTAGCAAGGACTGCGCCGGCGGCGCCGAGATAGTCCACATGCTCGTAGAAGATCACGCCGCTTCCGCCCTGGGCGGGCCACGGCACCGTCGGCCGGGTCGGCGTCAACGGTGCCTGGCCTTTGAACATCCGCCCGCCGTCGTTCGTCAACCGCAGGTAGTAGTCCGACGTGCACGCCGTACCGTCCTCGTCGAGTGCCCGGATCCCAGACCCAGAAGGGATCCAGGCCGCGCTCTCCGCGGTCTTCGCGATCTGGTTGCCCTCGTTGTACTCGTCGAACATCGAGATGTAGAGGCCCTGTACGCCGACGCGCTTGAGGTTGTAGAACTGCCGCCACATCAGATCGCCGTGCCGCCGGTGCCCCGACGACAGATCGCCCGGGATCACACACGGCTGATAGTCGATCCCGTGCGCGTTGCAGTCGGCCTGGTCCTGCTGATTCACGTTGTTGTAGTAGTGATCCGCGCCCGCCACGTCCTGGATCCGGCCGACCATCCACGGCGACAACATGTTGAACGCGTGGTACACGTCGAGATACCCGGCCCGCGAGTCCTCGACTCCGCGCCGCCAGTGCGTCGGTACGCCGCCGATCACGTAGCAGCCCTGGCCCTTGAACCAGTTCACGACATCGAGGCAGACCGAGGCTGGCCAGGCCTTGTTGGCCTCGTTGAACCCGAAGCCCCAGATGCACACAACCGGCTTGCCGTTCTGGAAGGCGTAGGCCGACGATGCCGTGTACGCGCGCATCTTGTTGATCCAGTCGGTCTTCATTTCCGACTGCATGTTCGCCCAGTTGGTCGCGTCGTACATGATGTAGAACTTGCGCCCGTACTGTTCCGCGGCCTGACGGACCTTCACCGCCATCGCGTCCCGGGTCGGTCCTTCACCGCCGGTCGGGTTGAACCGCTGCAGCGCGGCCGTGTCGCAGCCGTTCTGCTGCATCCACAGGAAGTGTGTGTTCACGGTCTGCTGGTCGTACGACGAGAACAGCCGCGCGGCCTGTCCGTTCCCGAGATTCGAGTACGCCGTCTGGTACGTCGCGCTGTAGTCGCGCATGTCCGGCCAGCTGACGATGGCGGTGTTGCTGGGGGAGGGCGGCTGGCCCCAGTTCTGGCTCCAGTGCCACCAGCCGTTGATCGGTGCACCGTCGCCGGGGCAGGCGAACCAGCCCTGGTAGCCGACGGTCACTTTCCCGACGACGTCACCAGGCGGACTGGCGGCATAACTGAACTGTGGAAGGGATCCCGCTGCGGTAGCCGCGGCAGCGGAAGCGAGCAGGGTACGACGAGAAAGCTTCATGGGCGGTCTCCTGGGAGGAGGAGCGTGCAAATTGTGAACAGAGTGTTGTAAGAAATCGATCGTGACAACCCCTTGACGCGAAACTGTCCGAAACTTAGTTTGTTGGCTCAACAGACAAAGTCTGTGATCGGGCTCACAGGGCAGAGGGTTGGGGGTGGGGCGGATGACATTGACCGATGGACGCCGTCCCGGAGATCGCGCGGTCGCGGCCGATCACGTCTCGCTGCGCCGCAACAACCTCTCGGTCGTCCTGCGCCACGTCCGCGAATCGGGCCCGAAGTCCCGAGCCCGGATCGCCGCCGACACCGGCCTGAACAAGGCGACCGTGAGCAGCCTGGTCGCCGAGCTCGTCGAGCGCGGCCTGCTCCGCGAAGGCTCTGCCGACTCCACCCGCGCACTCGGTCGCCCCGGCCAGCTGGTCGAGCTCGACGGCAGCGGCGTCTGCGGCGTCGGCGCCGAGATCAATGTCGACTATCTCGCGGTCACCGCACTCGATCTCTCCGGAGAAACCGTTCTCGAGCGTCGCGTTCCCGTGGACGTCGCTCACCTGGACCCCGGTACGACGCTCGACCGGCTGGCCGAGCTGATCCGGGAAACCCTGGTCGCGGTGGAAGCGCGGTCCGGCCAGCTCGCCGGTGTCACCCTGGCCGTCCCGGGTCTGGTCCGCAGCGACACCGGCGCTCTCAGCCTCGCTCCGAACCTGGGATGGGGCGAGCTGGAGGTTGCAGCCGAAATGCGCGAGCGTCTCGGCGGCCGGTCGTATCCGCTGCTGATCGACAACGAAGCGAATCTCGCAGCCCTCGCGGCGTACTCGGAGTTGCGCAAGGATGGACCGGTGCAGGATCTCGTACTCCTGACCGGAGCGTTCGGCGTCGGTGGCGGCGTCGTGTCCAACGGGCACCTGCTGCGTGGCGGCAGCGGTTTCAGCGGTGAGGTCGGGCACATGCCGGTCGCTCCGTCCGGCCGGATCTGCGGCTGCGGCCGGACCGGCTGCTGGGAGACCGTGGTCGGCCTCAGCGCGTTGTTGCACAAGGCAACAGATCCCGACGACCCGGTGCGGAACCCGACGCTCGATGTCGAGCAGCGGCTGGCCGTGATCACCCAGCGCGCCCAGGACGGCGACGCGCGCACGCTGGCCGCGCTGGAGGACGTCGGCGCCTGGCTGGGGATCGGGGGAGCGATCCTGGTGAACATCCTGAACCCGGACGTCCTCGTGCTCGGCGGATACTTCGCGGTCCTCGGACCTTGGCTCAAGCAGCCGCTGGAACAGGCTCTCCGCGATCGGGTGATCGCGCCGGACGGCGGCGGGTGCCGCGTGGTCCGCTCCGAGCTCGGTTTCGCCGCCGCCGTCCGCGGCGGCGCCCAGATCGCCCTCGACCAGGTCTTCGTCGACCCCACCACGATCGGCCGCACGGAACAAGGAGTCGCCCCATGACCCCATCCACCCCACCGGCCCCGGCCGGCCGGGAGAGCGGAGCTGTGCTCACAGAGAGCGCTCTCCTCACCATGACCGGGATCGTCAAGGAGTTCCCGGGTGTCCGGGCCCTGGACGGGGTCGATCTGGACGTCCGCGCGGGGGAGGTGCACTGCCTGCTCGGCCAGAACGGCGCGGGCAAGTCCACGTTGATCCGGGTGCTGACCGGGGCGCACCAGCCCGATGCCGGCACGATCCGGATCAACGGCGACGAGGTTCAGCTGAACACCCCGACGGCCGCGATCCAGCGCGGGATCGCGGCGATCTACCAGGAGCTCGACCTCGTTCCCGGTCTGTCGGTGGCCGAGAACATCTTTCTCGGCCATGAGCCGGCCCGCTTCGGGTTCAGCCGCCGGCACGAGGCTGCGGCCCGCGCTCGGGAGATCCTGCGGGGTCTCGGGCACGGCGAGATCCCGGTACGGCGTGAGGTCGGCTCTCTCCCGGCCGCGGGCCAGCAGGTCGTGAGCATGGCGAGAGCGCTCTCTCGGGATGCACGCCTGATCGTGATGGACGAGCCCTCCGCCGTACTGGATCCCGAAGAGGTCGCGAACCTGTTCCGCGTGATCCGCGGTCTCACGGCGCAGGGAGTGGCGGTCGTCTACATCTCGCACCGGCTCGAGGAGATCCGCGAGATCGGTGATCGCGTCACCGTTCTCAAGGACGGCGCGACCGTCGCCACCGGCCTCGACGCACGCGAGACACCGACCAAGGAGCTGATCCGGCTGATGACCGGACGCTCGATCGAATACGTCTTCCCGCCCCGCGCCGAGATCCTGACCACCGCCCCGGTCGTTCTCGAGGTCACCGATCTCTCCCGCCCGGGAGAGTTCGCCGGGATCAGCTTCAGCGTCCGCGCCGGTGAGATCCTCGGTTTCGCGGGCCTCGTCGGCTCCGGCCGTTCCGAAGTCCTCGAGACCGTGTACGGCGCTCGCAAGCCCGCGACCGGATCGGTCCGCGTCGACGGTACGGCGTTACGCCCCGGCTGGGTGCAGTCCGCAGTGAAGGCCGGTGTCGGACTGGCACCGGAGGAGCGCAAGAGTCAGGCGCTGCTGCTGGACGAGGCCGTCTACAAGAACATCACCGTGTCGTCCATGCAGCGCTTCGCGAGCGGCGGGTTCCTGAACAACCACGCCGAGCGCGCGGCCGCCGTACAGCTCGCAGAGTCTCTCGACGTCCGCCCGCCTGGCGTCGATCAGCCGGTGCGCAACCTGTCCGGCGGCAACCAGCAGAAGGTCGTGCTGGCTCGCTGGCTGCTCCGGGACTGCCGGGTGCTGCTGCTCGACGAACCCACCCGCGGCGTCGATGTCGGCGCCCGCTCCGAGATCTACGCCCTGGTCCGCAAGCTGGCCGCCAGTGGCGTTGCGATCGTGCTGGTCTCCAGCGAGGTCGAAGAAGTGCTCGGTCTGGCCGACCGGGTCGTCGTACTGCGGGAGGGGCGTGCCGTCCACACGGGGCCCGCGCAAGAGATTGACGAACACCAGGTCCTCGATTTGGTGATGGAGGGAAGTTCAGTGTGAGTGAGGCACCTTCGGACACAACAGCATCGACTCAGGCGACGGTCGCCCCGCCGACAGCGCAGAGAGCCGGCGGTCTACTGAGCACTGGAGCCGGCCGGAACCTCGGACTGGTGTTGGCGCTGGTCGTGCTCTGCATCGTCGGAGTGGCGACATCGGGCGACACCTTCGCGACCGGGCCCAACGTGCTGACGATCCTGCGGGCGGCCGCGACGATCGGTGTGGTCAGCATCGGGATGACGTTCGTGATCACCGGTGGCGGTATCGACTTGTCGGTCGGGGCGATGGTTGCTCTGTCCTCGGTGTGGGCGACCACCCTGGCCACCCAGCAGCTGGCGACGGACTATCACTGGATCTTCATGGTCTCCACGGCCCTCCTGGTGGGCGGCGCGTGTGGACTGGTGAACGGCCTGTTGATTGCCTACGGCAAGATCGTGCCGTTCATCGCGACGCTGGCGATGCTGGCGGCCGCGCGAGGTCTGGCCGAGATCATCTCCGACCGCAGGACCCAGATCGTCAACAACAGATCGTTCGTGGATCTCTTCGGTGGCTCGCTGATCGGCGTACCGACGCTGGTGTGGATCTTCGTGCTGGTCGCCGCGGCCGGCTGGGTGGTCCTCAACCGCACCACGTTCGGCCGCCGTACCTTCGCTGTCGGCGGCAACACCGAAGCCGCTCGCCTGGCCGGCATCAAGGTCCAGCGGCACACGGTGGCGCTGTACGTGCTGGCCGGCCTGTGCTGCGGGATCGCCGCGGTGATGCTGATGGCCCGCACGACCACGGGGAGCTCGACCCACGGTCAGCTGTACGAACTCGACGCGATCGCTGCGGTGGTGATCGGCGGCACGCTGCTGTCCGGTGGCCGCGGCACGATCGTCGGCACGGTGTTCGGCGTCCTGATCTTCACCACTCTCAACAACGTCTTCACCCTCAACAACCTCAGCTTCTCCGCGCAGTCGGTGGCGAAGGGCGTGATCATCGTGATCGCGGTTCTTCTCCAGCAGCGCCTCGCCAGACGCACCACCAGTTCATAGCCAAGGAGACAAAGATGTCCCGTTCCGCCCGAACGATCGCCATTGCCGGACTCGGCGTCCTCGCCTTGGCGGCGTGTACCAGCAACACCCCAGAAGCCGAGAACAACAACAACGCGGCGCCGCAGGGCGTCTCGGCCGGTAAGAACGACGAACCCGGCAAGAAGGTCAAGATCGGTTTCTCCGCGCCCGCGGCCGACCACGGCTGGATGGGTGCGATCACCAAGGCCACCCAGGCCGAGGCGAAGAAGTACTCCGACGTCGAGCTGCTCGTTGCCGAGGGCACCAACGACCCGAACCAGCAGATCAGCCAGGTCGAGACCTTCATCAACCAGAAGGTCGACGCGATCGTGCTGCTGCCGTTCGACGGCCCGGCGCTGACCGCGGTCGCGACCAAGGCGATGGAGGCCGGGATCACGGTCGTGAACGTCGACCGTGAGTTCAACAGCCCGGCCGCTGCACGGACCACGATCCTCGGTGACAACTACGGTATGGGGGTGTCGGCCGGCACCTACGTCTGCTCCCAGCTGAAGGACAAGAAGGACTCGATCGTCGCCGAGATCGCCGGGATCGACTCGCTGGGGCTGACTCAGGACCGCAGCAAGGGCTTCAAGGACGCGCTCGCCGACTGCGGCCTGAAGGTGAGCAACCGCGTTGCGGCCGCGTTCACCGTCGAGTCCGGCGAGAAGGAGGCCGCCAACCTGTTGCAGGCGGCCCCGAAGATCGACGCGATCTGGAACCACGACGACGACCAGGGTGTCGGCGTGATGGCCGCGATCAAGAACTCCAACCGCAAGGAGTTCTTCGTGGTCGGCGGCGCCGGTTCGGCGAACGTGATGCGCGACATCAAGTCCGGTACGTCGCTGGTGAAGGCGACCGTGATCTACCCGTCGACGCAGGGTGCCGACGGCATCCGGCTGGCCCGGCTGCTGGTCCAGAAGAAGGCCCTCGGCGACCTGGTGGAGGTCGAGGTTCCGCGCGAGATCCAGCTGTACGCGCCGGTCGTCACCAAGGACAACGTCGACCAGTACCTGCCCACAGCCTTCGAAAGCTGATCGACAAGCGAGAGCTGAAGAGGAGCAAGTATGACCAACCTCGGCATCGGCCTGATCGGCTACGCGTTCATGGGCGCGGCCCACTCGCAGGCCTGGCGGAGCGCACCGCGCTTCTTCGACCTGCCGCTGGACCCGGCGATGACGGTGCTGTGCGGCCGCAACGCCGACGCGGTCCAGGCCGCCGCGGGCAAACTCGGCTGGCAGGAGACCGAGACCGACTGGCGCAAGCTGCTCACGCGTGACGACGTACAGGTCATTGATGTCTGTACGCCGGGTGACAGCCACGCCGAGATCGCGATCGCGGCCCTGGAGGCCGGGAAGCACGTGCTGTGCGAGAAGCCGCTGGCCAACACGGTCGCCGAGGCCGAGGCGATGGCTGCGGCAGCTTCACAAGCCAGTGCCAAGGGCGTCCGCTCGATGGTCGGGTTCACCTATCGCCGGGTGCCGGCGATAGCGCTGGCCCGGCAGTTGGTTGCCGAGGGCAAGCTCGGTACCATCCGGCACGTCCGCGCGCAGTACCTGCAGGACTGGATCGCCGACCCCGAGGCGCCGCTGTCATGGCGCCTCGACAAGGAGAAGGCGGGCTCCGGGGCGCTCGGTGACATCGGTGCGCACATCATCGACCTGACGCAGTTCATCACCGGCGACAACATCGCCGAGGTGAGCGGTCAGCTCGAGACGTTCGTCAAGGAGCGTCCGGTGGCGGCCTCGGAGCACACCGGCTTGTCCGGTACGGCGGGGACGGAGCGCGGGCCGGTCACGGTCGACGACGCGGCCGTGTTCCTGGCCAGGTTCGCGTCGGGCGCACTCGGTGTCTTCGAGGCGACCCGGTTCGCGACCGGCCGCAAGAATGCGATCCGGATCGAGATCAACGGCAGTGCGGGCAGTCTCGCCTTCGACTTCGAGGACATGAACGTCCTGCACTACTACGACGCCGCCGAAGACTCCCGGACGGCCGGCTTCCGCCGCATCCTCGCGACCGAACCCACACACCCGTACGTCGAGGCCTGGTGGCCGCCCGGTCACCTGCTCGGCTACGAGCACGGATTCACACACCAAGTCGTCGATCTGGTCACTGCGATTGCCGAGGGCACCGATCCGGCGCCGTCGTTCGCGGACGGGCTGCGGGTCCAGCGAGTGCTGGCCGCCGTCGAGGCCAGTTCGACGTCCCGACAATGGCAGGAGATTCCAGCATGACCTCATATACGCCTAGTAGAGATGACAAGTTCTCCTTCGGTCTCTGGACCGTAGGCTGGGAAGGCGTCGACGTCTTCGGTACGGCGGTCCGCCCCGCGATGGACCCGGTCCACGCGGTGGAGAAGCTCGCCGAGCTCGGCGCCGCCGCCATCTCGTTCCACGACGACGACCTGGTGCCGGACGACAGCACCCGGACCCAGACCCTGGAACGCTTCAGCAAGGCACTGGCCGAGACCGGCATCGTCGTGGAGATGGCGACCACGAACCTGTTCAGCCACCCGGTCTTCAAGGACGGCGGCCTGACCGCCAACGATCGCCAGGTACGGCGGTACGCGCTGGCCAAGATCCTGCGCAACGTCGACCTGGCCGCCGAGCTGGGCGCGTCGACGTACGTGCTGTGGGGCGGTCGCGAAGGTGCGGAGTCCGGCGGTTCGAAGGACGTCCGGGCCGCACTCGACCGGTACAAGGAGTCGATGGACATCCTGTGCGCGTACGTGCGCGAGCAGGGCTACAACATCCGGTTCGCCCTCGAGCCGAAGCCGAACGAGCCGCGCGGTGACATCCTGCTGCCGTCGATCGGCCATGCGATTGCCTTCATCAACGATCTCGCGGACCCGGAGCTGGTCGGGATCAACCCCGAGGTCGGGCACGAGCAGATGGCCGGCCTGAACTACGCGCACGGGATCGCCCAGGCGCTGTGGCACGGGAAGCTCTACCACATCGACCTCAACGGGCAGCACGGTCCGCGGTTCGACCAGGACCTGCGGTTCGGGGCCGGGAATCTCCGCGAGGCGTTCTGGACGGTCGACGTACTGCAGGGCGCCGAAGGACAGCCCGGGTACGACGGATACGTGCACTTCGACTACAAGCCGCCGCGCACCGAGGACGAGGAAGGCGTCTGGGAGACCGCGCGGGGCTGTATGCGCAACTACCTGATCCTGCGGGAGAAGGTGGCGGCGTTCCGGGCCGACCCGGAAGTGACCGAAGCGCTGGCCGCGGCCCGCGTCGCGGAGTTGTCCGAACCCACCCTGGCCGAGGGTGAGAGTCTGGCCGACCTCCGTGCCCAGTCCTACGACCCGAACGCGCTGGCCGAGCGCGGACTCGGGTTCGAGAAGCTGGACCAGCTGGCGATGGAGCACCTGCTCGGCGTTCGCTGACTCAGCTGGTAGTACTTACGTCCCGCGCAGGGCAGAGCACGGGAATAGATGGAGCGCGCACCTTATCCGACCCATGAGGAGCTCCGCATGATCCAGCTACGCAGGCACGGCACAGCCATGTGTGCGCTCGTGCTCGCCCTGATCGCGGCCTTACTGGCCCCGCTACCCGCCCGGGCCCATCCGGGCCACGGTGACGAAACCTTCAACGCTCTGATCTTCAGCAAGACCGCCGGCTTCCGGCACGACTCGATCCCGGCGGGGATCCAGGCGATCCAGGAGCTTGCTGCAGGCAACAACTTCACGGTCACCGCGACCGAGGACGCCGCGCTGTTCAACGACACCGAGCTGGCCAAGTACGAGGTGGTCATCTGGCTGTCCACGACCGGCGACGTACTGAACGCCGATCAGCAGGCAGCATTCGAGCGCTACATCAAGGGCGGTGGCGGGTACGCCGGCATTCATGCGGCGTCGGACACGGAGTACGACTGGCCGTGGTACGGGAAGTTGGTCGGCAGCTACTTCGACAGCCACCCACCCGGTACGCCGACCGCGACCGTGAAGACCGAGGATCACGCGCACCCGTCGACCGCCGAAGCGCCGACCAGTTGGCAGCGGACCGACGAGTGGTACAACTACAAGACCAACCCGCGCGGAACCGTGCACGTGCTGGAGTCGCTGGACGAATCGACGTACACCGGCGGGAACATGGGCGTCGAGCACCCGATCACGTGGTGCCAGGACTACGACGGCGGCCGCGCCTGGTACACCGGCATGGGTCACACGATCGCCTCGTTCTCCGAACCGGAGTTCCGCAACGTCATGCTGGGCGGTATCAAGACTGCGGCAGGCGTGCTGCCGGCTGACTGCGGTGCGTCGCTGAGCGACAGCTACCAGAAGGTCACGCTCGACGACAACACGTCGAACCCGATGGAACTGACCATCGCGAAGGACGGCCGGGTCTTCTACATCGACCGGAACGGCGCGGTGAAGATCGTCAAGACTGACGGCACCGTGGTGACGGCGGGGACCCTGAGTGTCTATACGGGTCAGGAGTTCGGGCTGCTGGGGATCGCGCTCGACCCGGCCTTCGACACCAACGGCTTCCTCTATCTGTACTACTCGCCGGCCGGGCCCGATCCACATGACCGGGTCTCCCGGTTCAAGGTGACTGGTGACACCTTGGAACTGGCCAGCGAGAAGCAGGTGCTGCGGGTCGACACCCAGCGCGACCAGTGCTGTCACGCGGGTGGCGCACTGGAGTTCGATGGCAACGGCAACCTTTTCGTTGCCACCGGCGACAATCGGAACCCGTTCGACTCCGACGGCTACTCACCGATCGACGAGCGCGCGGGCCGCTCGGCCTGGGACTCCCAGGGCAGCTCCGCGAACAGCAACGTGCTGAACGGCAAGATCCTGCGGATCCACCCGGAGGCGGACGGGACGTACACGATCCCGGACGGCAACATGTTCCCCTCCGGTACGGCGAAGACCCGGCCGGAGATCTACGCGATGGGCTTCCGGAACCCGTTCCGGATCGGCATCGACCCGACCACGAACAACCTGTTCGTCGCCGACTACGGTCCGGACGCCGGCCAGGTATCCCCGACGCGTGGTCCGGATGGTCGAGTCGAATGGGATGTCCTCGACAAGCCCGGGTTCTACGGTTGGCCGTACTGCGTCGGCGCGAATACGCCGTACAACGATCATGACTTCGCGACCGGCACGTCGGGAGCGACCTTCAACTGCAACGCTCCGGTCAACAACTCGCCGAACAACACCGGTATCAACCAGTTGCCGGCGGCAATCCCGGCCTCGCTGTGGATGGGTAAGTCGACCACGGGTGTTCCGGAGATCGGTGGCAGCGGCGCGCCGATGACGAGTGGTGCGTACAAGTTCGACGCCGCCAGTACGTCGGATCGCAAGTGGCCGGCGTACTTCGACGGCAAGGCAGTGTTCGCCGACTGGAACGACAGCCGGCTGTTCTCGGTCCAGCTGAACGACGCCCGCAGCGGTGTCAATGACGTGTCCCGGATGCTGTCCGGGTTGAGCTTCATCCGGCCGCACGCGTTGCAGTTCGGGCCGGACGGCGCTCTGTACGTGATCGAGTGGGGGAGTGGCTTCGGCGGGAACAACGCCGACTCCGGCATCTACCGGATCGACTACGTGCAAGGGAATCGGGCGCCGATCGCCCAGTTCTCGACCGACAAGACATCCGGGCCGACTCCGCTCGTCGTCGCGTTCGACTCGACCGGGTCGCGTGATCCGGACGGGCAGCCGATCACGCTCGCCTGGGACTTCGACGGCAACGGGACGACCGACAGTACCGAGGCCAAACCGTCGTACACCTACACGACGCCAGGCGTGTTCACGGCCCGGTTGACCGTGTCGGATGCGGACGGGCGGACGGCGGTCTCGAATCAGACGATCACGGCCGGCAACACCGCGCCGACGATCACCGTCGAGGCTCCGCCGGACGGTGGGTTCTTCGACTTCGGGGACACCGTTCGCTACAAGGTGACGGTCACGGATCCCGAGGACGGGACGGTCGACTGCAACGACGTCGTCACGAAGCCGGCGCTCGGGCATGACGAGCACGCGCACGACTACGAGGAGTACCGCGGTTGCGGGGCGGTCATCCCGGTGAACGGCGACCAGGGCCATGTCGGGGCGAACATCTTCGGCCTGATCAAGGTGAAGTACACCGACAAGGGTGCACCGGGGACCGGCCGGATCACCACCGAGAAGATCGTCCAGCTGCAACCCAAACTGCGTGAGGCCGAGTACTTCAGCGAGACCGGCGGTCCGGGTACGACACCCGGCGTACAGACTGAGGACACTGGTGATACTGCCGGCGGTGGCAAGAACATCGGCTGGATCGAGGACGGCGACTGGTGGGGTTGGAAGCCCACCAACCTGACCAACATCGGGCAGCTCCAACTGCGGGCGGCATCTCCGGAGCTCGGTGCGACTGTGCAGGTCCGGCAGGGTTCGCCCACTGATGGTCCGGTGATCGCGACCATTCAGGTGACGCCGACCGGTGGTTGGCAGACGTACGGCAACTTCACCGCGCCGGTGAGTGGCGCGTCGCTGGCGAGCGGCCCGTTGTACTTCGTGAAGACGACTGGGCAGCTGAACGTCAACTGGGTGAAGTTCATCGGCAAGGGCGTCACGGAGAACGAGCGCCCGGCGGTGACGGTGGAGGCCTCGACCACGCAGGGCAAGGCACCGCTGAAGGTCGACTTCACGGCGGCTGCGACCGATCCGGAAGGCGACCTGCCGCTCAGCTATGCGTGGAGCTTCGGTGATGGTGGGACGGCCACCGGAGCGTCGGTCAGTCACACCTACACCACGGCAGGGACGCATACCGCGGTCGTGACTGTGACGGACGCCCGAGGTGCGGCCGGTACGGCGAAGGTCGTGGTCACGGTGGATTCGCCGTCGCTCCCGACCTGCCTGACCGGACGTTCCGACGGATTCGACGGGACTGCTCTGAACACGGGTCGCTGGTCATCGGTTGTCCGAGGCAACCAGGAGATGTCGGTTGCCGATGGCAAGTTGTCGCTCCCGCTGACGGCAACTGACATCTATGGCACCGGAAACACGGGTACGCCGAACCTCGTGCTGCAGCCGTTGCCGGCCGGTGGCTGGCAGGCGACCACGAAGCTGACGATGCCGGCTCGGCTGGCGTATCAGCAGGCCGGGTTGCTCTTGTACGGCGACGACGACAACTACGCGAAGATGGTGATCCAGGGCCGGTCGACCGGTGCGCCGTCGGCGGCCGATCGGATCTTCCAGTTCATCCGCGAGGAGAACGGCGTACCGAACGAGGTCACCGGATCGAACACGGCCAACCTGGGTGCGGCGTACCCGGACACCGTGTGGGTGCGGTTCACCTCCGACGGCGCGAACCTCAAGGCGTCGTACTCGGCTGATGGCGCGACCTTCACCGAGATGCCGGAGACCAAGCAGCTGGCCGGGATCTCGAACCCGCGGATCGGAATGTTCGGGCTGGCGAACCGGACCGAGGCACTCCCGATCACGGCGGCGTTCGACTACTTCCAGCTGACGCCGGACGACACCGCCGAGCAGCCGGCGCCGGATGACGAGTTCACCGGTACGACGCTCGACGCGTGCCGCTGGGCGGAGACCGTGCGGCCGGATCCCGCGGCGTACCGGGTCACCGGTGGCGGTCTCGAGATCGACACCAGCAAGGGCGACATCTACCAGGGGACGGCGACGAACCCGCGGAACCTGATGTTGCAGCCGGCTCCTGACGGTGACTGGACGATCGAGACGAAGGTGGACGGTTCGTCGTTCGACGAGGCGTTTCAGCAGGCCGGGTTGATGGTCTACAAGGACGACGCGAACTACGTGAAGCTGGACTACCTGACCACGAACCCGTCCGGTTCTCCGGTTGCTCGGGGTTTGGAGTTGCGGAGTGAGGTCGGCGACGTACTGCAGCAGCCGCAGCCGGGTGCTGGGGCGACGCAGGGCATCTGGTGGTTCCGGTTGGCCAAGAAGGGGTCGAACTTCACCGGCTCCTACAGTTCGGACGGGTTGACCTGGACTGCGATGCAGTCGGTGGCGAACACTGCGCTGGCGACTGGGGCGAAGTTCGGGGTCTATGCGTTCGGGGTCGACCAGGTCGCTTCGAAGACGGCTCGGTTCGAGTACTTCAAGCTGGTCCGGGACACGACGGCGCCGACGGTGGCGCTCTCGCTGAATCCGGCCACGCCAAGTGGTGCGGCCGGTTGGTGGGTCGACGAGGTCACGGCAACTGCTCTCGGGACGGACGACCAAGGTGGTCAGACGTATCTCGAGCAGAAGGTTGGCGACGGCAACTGGTCCGAGTACACGGCTCCGGTGAAATTCAGGGCCGACGGCACGCACACGTTGCAGGTGCGGGCGTCCGACACCGCGGGCAATGTGTCGGAACCGTCGACGGTGACGGTGAAGATCGACCGTACGGCGCCGACCGCAACCGTGAGTGGTCTCGCGGCCGGTGCGTCGCTCGGGGTCGCGTCAACGGCGACCGTCAGTGCCAAGGCTGCGGATGCGGGGTCCGGTCCGGCCAGCGTGACCTTGGCCATCGATGGGAAGCCAGTGCCGGCCGGCGGGAAGCTTGACGGTGCTGCGCTCGGGCTCGGTGCTCATCAGTTGACCGCTACCGCGCTCGATGCTGCAGGCAACAAGTCGGTGACGACGGTGCCGTTCACCGTCGTCACGTCGTACCCGGAGGCGGTGAAGCTCGTCGAGCGCTTCCGTGCCGCCGGGAAGATCCCAGCGGGAACAGCCACGGCGATGAAGGTGCAGCTCGGGCTGGCGGAACGTGCCGTCGCCCGGAACCAGCCCCTGGTCGCCCGCGTCGCCATCGACTTGTTCCTCCACCAGGCCAAGACGGTCAAGGACGTGCCCACACGGACGTTGCTGATCGCGGTCGGCCAGGACCTGAGGAGCAAGATCCGCTAACGATCCCGATCCCGTGAGAGCGGGATCTCATGAACGCCGTTGCGGGAGAACGCTCCGTTCCCGGGTGGTTCGGCCCCACCCGGGAACACCAGAGAGCGCTCTCCGGCGGCCGGCGGGGGACCATCCGGTCCTCGTCCCCGGCGGTACCCGCGCTCCGGTGCCGCCGGGGACACCAACTTCAGTCAACTGCATCGATAGTAAAAATGGAGGAGAAGGCATGGCACGACCGATCACCCTGTTCACCGGCCAGTGGGCCGACCTGCCGTTCGAGGAGGTGGCCCGGCTGGCCTCCTCCTGGGGGTACGACGGCCTGGAGATCGCCTGCTGGGGCGACCACCTCGACGTACGGCGCGCTGCCGAAGACCCGGCGTACGTGCGAGACCGGCTGGACATCCTGGAGAAGCACAACCTCAAGGTCTGGACGATCTCGAACCACCTGCTCGGCCAGGCGATCTGCGACGACCCGATCGACCAGCGGCACCAGGCGATCCTGCCGGCCCACATCTGGGGCGACGGTGACCCCGAGGGCGTTCGGCAGCGCGCGGCCACGGAGATGGAGACGACTGCCCGGGCCGCCCGGGCGCTGGGTGTCGATGTCGTCGTCGGCTTCACCGGCTCGTCGATCTGGAAGACCGTCGCGATGTTCCCGCCGGTCCCACCGGCGATGATCGAGGCCGGCTACCGCGACTTCGCGGACCGCTGGAACCCGATCCTGGACGTCTTCGACGAGGTCGGCGTCCGGTTCGCCCACGAGGTGCACCCGTCCGAGATCGCCTACGACTACTGGTCGACCACCGCCACCCTGGAAGCGATCGGCCACCGCGAGGCCTTCGGCCTGAACTGGGACCCGTCGCACTTCGTCTGGCAGGACCTCGACCCGGTCGGCTTCCTCTGGGACTTCAAGGACCGCATCTACCACGTCGACTGCAAGGACGCGAAACGCCAGGTAGGCAACGGCCGCAACGGCCGCATGGGCTCCCACCTGGCCTGGGGTGACCCCCGCCGCGGCTGGGACTTCGTCTCCACCGGCCACGGCGACGTCCCCTGGGAAGCCTGCTTCCGAATGCTCAACACGATCGGCTACACCGGCCCGATCTCCGTCGAATGGGAAGACGCCGGCATGGACCGCCTCGTCGGCGCCGCCGAAGCCCTCACCTTCGTCCGCACCCTAGCCTTCGACCCACCCACCGCCTCCTTCGACGCAGCCTTCTCCTCCTAACCACCGCAACCCGGGGCGTCTGGTGGGTGGGCCCAAGGCCGCTTAGCTAAGGGCCCCCCACCGGCGAGTGGGGGGAGTATGTCGTCGACTGGAAGCACTGTGCTGCTGGACAGCGACACGCAGGTGTCTGCTGGCCGGCGATGGGCAGCCGATAGGGTGCCAGGTCACGACCGCACCCCGTCGACGGATCAGGAGCAACGAGTGGCACAGGTCATCGCCGAGGTCTCGCGAACGTTCAACGAGTTCCTGCTCCTGCCGAACCGGACCCGGACCGATTGCTCGCCCGCGACGGTCGACCTGCGCACGCCTCTGGTGCGATACCGCGGGGGAGAACCTTCGGCGATCGAACTGCAGTCCCCGTTCACCTCCGCGATCATGCAGGCCGTCAGCACACCGGAACTCGCGATCGCCCTCGCGCGTAACGGCGGTCTGAGTTTTCTGCACCACAACCAGCCGATCCAGGACCAGGCAGCCGCAGTCCGCCGAGTGAAGAACTTCAAGGCCGGGTTCGTCACCAGCGACACGAACGTCCATTCCGACGACACCTTGAGCCTGCTGGTCGACGTCATGCGTCGTACCGGCCACAGCACCGCCGCGGTCACCCACGACGGGAGTGCTTCCGGCCGCCTGCTCGGCCTGGTGACCTCACGTGACTTCCACCCGCAGCGGCACGACCTCGACGGACCGGTCAGCGGCCGGATGATCCCCATCGCGGACCTGCCCCACGCCGGGCCCGACACCACTCTGTCCGAGGCCAACGCCCGGCTGTGGGACGAACGGCTCGACTGTCTCCCGGTGCTGGACGACGAGGGCCACCTGCAGTACTTGGTCTTCCGATCCGACTACGCCGACAACAAGCGCTTCCCGGATCAGGTCGTGGACGCCGCCAAGCGTCTGCGCGTCGGCGCGGGTATCAACACCCACGACTACCAGGAGCGAGTCCCCGCCTTGCTGGAAGCGGGTGCGGACGTGTTGTGCTTCGACTCGTCAGATGGCTACAGCGACTGGCAGGCGCAGGCCCTGACCTGGGTGAAGAAGCACTATCCCGAGATCCCGGTCGGCGGCGGCAACGTGGTCGACGGCGAGGGTTTCACCTTCCTCGCCGAGGCCGGTGCCGACTTCGTCAAGGTCGGTGTGGGCGGCGGCTCCATCTGCATCACCCGTGACCAGAAAGGCATTGGTCGTGGACAGGCCAGCGCCGTCCTGGATGTTGCCGCGGCCCGGGATGCCTTCCGTGAACGCACCGGCGAGTATGTGCCGGTGTGCTCCGACGGCGGGCTGGTGCATGACTATCACGTGGCCCTGGCGCTCGCGATGGGAGCCGACTTCGTGATGATGGGACGGTACTTCGCACGCTTCGACCAAGCCGCCGGCGCGAAGCTCGCCACGCATGACGGCTTCGTGAAGGAGTACTGGGGTGAAGGCTCGAACCGTGCGCGCAACTGGCAGCGCTACGGCCAGGGCGGCCAGGGGCTGATCTTCGAGGAAGGCGTCGACGGCTACGTGCCCTACGCCGGTGACCTCAACGAGGGCCTCGCCGTGACCATCGCCAAGCTCAAGACCACGATGGTCTCCTGCGGTTCCACCACACTGCCGGAGTTCCAGTCCACCGCCCGGCTCACCCTGGTATCCGAACAGAGCTTCCAGGAGAGCCACGCCAACGTCACCCTGCGGGAGACCCCGGCGACACTCGCCTGAGTCGGTTAGCTTGTGAAGAATGACTTGAGGTCTGCGGCAACGAGGTGGGGGACTTCGAGGGCGCCGAAGTGGCCGCCTTCGCTGATCTCTGTGTAGTGGACGACATTGAACTCGCGTTCGGCGAGGCGGCGGACGGTGCTGTCGTTGGGGAAGACGGCGAGGCCGGTCGGCACGGGGCAGTACTCGATCTCGGCGCCCCAGCTTGCGGCGGCTTCGCGGTAGATGCGGCCGGACGAGCCCGCCGTACCGGTGAACCAGGTCAGGGTGACCGCGTCCAGGATCAGGTCGTTGCTGATGGCACCTACTCGGTGGCCGTAGTCGTCGTACCACTCGAGGAACCAGGCGAGCTGGCCGATGGGGGAGTCGTCGAGGGCGTAGGCGAGGGTCTGGGGGCGGGTGCCTTGGATCGCGGCGTAGCCGGAGCGCTCGGATTCCCAGCGGTCGAGTCCGCTGAGGATCTTCTGCTCGGCCTCGGTCAGCTCCTCGTCTTCTTGCGGGAAGGCGAGGTAGCTGTCGAGGTGCAGGCCGAGCACGCGGTCCGGCGCCGACCGGGCGATGACGGGGCCGATCCGCGCACCCCAGTC
Organism: Kribbella albertanoniae; assembly: GCF_004348455.1. Lineage (GTDB taxonomy): Bacteria > Actinomycetota > Actinomycetes > Propionibacteriales > Kribbellaceae > Kribbella > Kribbella albertanoniae. Next base: position 9,503 of record NZ_SMKA01000015.1, on the reverse strand, counting down.
GTAACCGTGGACGCCGTGCCGGTCGTAGCCCAGGTTCTCCATCAACGTGATGCAGGCCTGGGCGATCCGCTCGGCGCCCCAGCCGGTCGTTGCCGTCGGCCCCGATAGCCCGAAGCCGGGCAGGGACGGCACCACAAAGGCGAAGTCGGCCGCCAGTTGCTCGATGACGCTCAGGTAGTCGGCGCCAGAACCCGGCCAGCCGTGCAGCAGGAGCAGGACCGGCTTGCCCGGGTTGGACAGGTGCAGGAAGTGCAGGCGCTGGCCGTCGATCTCGGTCGTGTACTGCGGGATCGCGTTGATCCGGTCCTCGAAGCGCCGCCAGTTGTACGACGTTCGCCAGTACTCAGCCAACTCCCGCAGCCGGCCCAGCTCGACGCCGTATGACCACTCGACGCCGGCCAGCTGATTCGGCCAGCGAGCCGTCTCCAGCCTCCGTCGCAATTCGTCCAGTTCTGCCTGCGGAATCTCGACCCGGAACTCGTTCGCTGTCATGTTGTCGACCTTAGGGACAGTAGCGGCCACTTGTTGTCCGCTACCGGATACGCTCGGCGCCATGAGTGATCGCGTCAGCTGGCCGGTCGCGCCGGAGCTGCGGCGCCCGCGGATACTGCGGCAGCAATGGCTCGACCTCACGTTCCTGCACTGGGCAGTGGATCCCGCTGTCGTCGCGCGCTTCTTCCCGCCCGGCACTCGACCGGATGTCTTCGAGGGACGCACCTACATCGGCCTGGTCCCGTTCCGGATGGTCGGTACCGGTCTCCCGCTCGGCCCTGCTGTCCCGTACGTCGGCACCTTCCTCGAAACGAATATCCGGCTCTACTCGATCGACGATGCCGGCCGTCGTGGTGTCGTTTTCCTGAGCCTCGATGCGAACCGTCTCGCGGTGGTGGCGATCGCCCGCGCGGTCTTCGCGCTCCCGTATCGCTGGGCCGAGATGACCCACAGCAGTTCAGGGAGTACGCAGACCTACACATCGAGATTGCGCCGGCCCGGTGTGCCCGTGGCCGCCCTGATCACGGTCGACACCGGGCTGGCAGTCCGCGCTGATCCGTTGTCCGATTTCCTCACGGCCCGCTGGGGTTTGCATGCCCATCGGGGCGGCCGCACCTGGTACCTGCCGAACCAGCACCCCGCCTGGGAGCTTCACTCCGCAACAGTCACCAAGCTGCACATGCCGGGTCTGTTCCCGTCGGTCGGCCTGCCCGAACCAGCGGGGCCTCCCGACCACGTGCTGTACAGCCCCGGCGTACCGGCGGAGTTCGGGCTGCCAGTCAAACCATCATTTCGGCGGTCTGCTGCTCGATGAACGGGATGCCGGCCTGACCGGCCCAGCGGTGCACCTCCGTTGCCAGTGCCCGTGATCCCGCCTCGTTGCCCTCGGCCTTGAGTAACACGCACAGCAGGACCTGCTGAGCGAGCGTTCCCAAGAGATGCCCGATCTTCTGGCGCAGCTCCGTCGAGCGTTCCCACTGCGCCCGCGCCAGTTGCAGATCGCCGGCCGTGTGCGCGTGATCTCCGAGGTGCCGCAGCGCGAGTGAGATCACGAGATCGTCGCTCGCGTTCTCGCCCAGCTTCAGGGCCTCGGTGTAGTGCCGGAATGCGGTGTCCGAGTCGCTCAGCAGATTGTCCGCGATCGCACCGGCGTAGAAGGCGGCCGTTCCGGCCCGCCGGTCGTCCGGGGCGATGTCCCGCAGGACAACGGCTTGGGCCACCAGAGACTCGCCGCGTTCGGCCGCGCCGCTGAACAGGGCCGGGGAGTATTCCGACCGCAGTTGCAGCAACGCGGCATCCCAGCGAACCGTTGCGTCCGGCAACAATTCGAGAGCGCGCCCGAGCGCCGCCAGAGAGCGCTCTCCGGTCTGCGTCCGCCGCGCGAAGTCCTCATCCACCGACACCTCGGCCAGCGCCAGCGCGACCGTCCGAACATCCACCGGCTCGGTCGCCTGCGTCGCTTCCAGGAGCGCGCGAGCAACTCCCCATTGCCCCGCCAAGGTCAGTTGCCCCGCCGCGGCCACTACTGCCGATACCTCGACCTGCACCATCTGACGTCTCCTCACCGATCCGGAAAACTTGGTGCACCGAAAGTACTTCGACGTCGAAATGTTTGACAACTAAGCTTCAGTCGGTGAAAGATCAGGCCGGTGAAAGAAGACTTCGTGAACTGGCACGTCGACCAGTGGGAACGCGAGATCCCCGGCTTCGACCGCCGCGTCGAGGGGATCGCGGTCCGTCTGCAATCACTCGGCCAGTATCTCGACCGCAGTCGCGACGCCGTGCTGGCGAAGTACGAGATGCAATGGTGGGAGTTCAAGACACTGCACCTGCTGCGCCGCAACGGTTCGCCGTACCAGGCAACCCCCGGCGAGCTCGCCAAACATCTCTCCATGTCGCCCGCCGCGCTCACCAACCGCCTCGACGCTCTGGAACGCCGCGGCTACGTCGAGCGGCACCACGACCGTGACGACCGCCGCAAGGTCCTCGCCCGCCTCACCCCGGCCGGCCTCGACATTTGGCAGCGCGGCATCGGCGACATCCAGGACGTCGAGCAATCCCTCGTGCGCACTCTCCCCGAAGCCGACCAGGACCACCTCGAAGCCCTCCTCCGAACCCTCCTCGAGGCCGCCGAGTGACGCCGCCGCCGGAGGACCTTCCTCGCCAGTACGCGCGGACGCGACGTTTCACCGCCGGAGCCGTCACGGGTCTCGCGCTCGACAGCACCGGTCGGTACGCGATGTTCAATCGCGACCGCTCGCTCTGGGCCGTGGACGCCCAACGCGGTCGCGCACAGCGCATCGGCCCGGCCGACGGCTACAGTACGGCGCTCGCACGCGTCTGCCTGCAGACCGCGGAAGGTGTTTCGGTCACCAACCTGGAGACCGGTGAACGGATCGACCTGCCGATCGGTGCTGTCGACGCCGCCCGGATCGATCCGACCGCGACCGTGATCGCCTTCGCGCAGCGCGGGGCGCTCGAGATCGTCGGGATCGACGGCAGTAATCGCCGTACCGTCGCGAAACCCGACGGCGAGGCCGTGCGATGGGGCGTTCCCGAGTTCGCGGCGGCGCTGTCGATGGAACGAGAGAGCGCGATCTGGTGGTCCCCGAGCGGCGCCCAACTCCTGGTTGCCTGCGTCGATGAGAGCCGGGTCGAGCTGCGCTACCTCGCCGATCCAACCCATCCGGATGCTTCGCCGAAGGGAATCCGCTATCCCCGCGCGGGCACACTCAACGCACACGTGACGCTCAGCCTGATCGCTCTGGACGGCAGTCAGCTGGAAGTCGAGTGGGACAACGTCGAGTTCGAGTACCTGGTGCAGGCCACGTGGACGACGGACAAGCCACTGTTCGCGGTGCAGAGTCGCGACCAGCGCCGCGTTCAGCTCCTCGAGGCGGATCCGGCGACGGGCCGGGCCTGCAGGTTGCCGAGATCCGGTCCGTGTCGTCGGCCGGGATCGCTCTCCTGGCGCAGACCGAACCGACCGAGACTCAGCTCTACCTCTACGACGACGAACTGCGTCCGCTCACCACGGAACCGGGCGTCAACGACGGATTCGTTGCCGAAGGCACCTTGCTGCTCGATCGCCGCACCATGACCGGGCGCCGGATCGCGATCAACAGCCACCGCATCGAGTCCCGCCCGGAGCGACCGCATCTCGAGCTCGACGTCGAGCTGATCAAGGCCGGCCCCGACGAACTGCGCACCGCCGTCTTCCGGCCCTCCTGGCATCGCCCCGGCATGCCGAACCTCCCGGTCCTCCTGAACCCGTACGCCGGTCCCGGCTTCCAGCTCGTGATGGCGTATCCGGCGCCGTACTATGCGGTGTCGCGGTGGTTCGCCGAGCAAGGGTTCGTCGTGATCAGCGCCGACGGGCGAGGTACGCCGGGCCGCGGACCGTCGTACGAGCGTGCTGTCCACGGCGACGTGAAGGGTCCCGCACTCGACGACCAGATCGCTGCCCTGCATCATGTTGCCGAGCGGTACGGCGATCTGGATCTGGAGCGCGTTGCCCTGCGTGGATGGAGCTACAGCGGCTTCTTGGCAGCTGCCGCGGTGATCCATCGTCCGGATGTCTTCCGGGCCGGGATCGCTGGTGCGCCGGTCACTGACCAGCGCCAGTACGACAGCTACTGGAAAGAGCGCTTCCTCGGGCATCCCGATGAGGAGCCCGAGGCTTATCGCCGCGGATCATTGTTGCCCTACGCAACCGAGCTCACCCGGCCGTTGCTGATCGTCCAAGGGCTCGCGGACACCAACGTCTGGAGTTCGCACGCGCTTCGCCTGAGTGGAGCGTTGTCCGCAGCGGGCAAGCAGCACGAACTGATCGTCCTCCCCGGCGAAGGGCACAGCATCTCCGACGAGGACACGATCGCCAACCTGCTGCACCGCGAACTCGACTTCCTGCGGCGGACTCTCGGCGTACCGGCTCCCGAGTAGCGTCAGCCGAGACGGAGAATAGTCTCTTCGATCTCGGCCTGACGTGCATTGGCGTAGCCAACATCGGTGCCGATGGCGACGAACCCGGCTCTCTCCAGCACCCGGATCGAACCGGCGTTGTCACTGGCCGCGCGTGCGTGGATGGGCCGGACCGTGATGCGCTCGAGCAGCAGCGCGAGGGCTAGGCCGGCCACACCCTGCCCCCACATGGACCGATCGACCCAGTAGGTCACCTCGGTGTCGCCCTCCATCTCGAAGCTGCCGATGGTCCCGACCAGCTCGCCGTCCCGGGTGATCACCAGGAAGGTCAGCTCGGGATCCGATCTCAGCCGTGCGATGTGTTTGTCGAAGGCAGCGCGGTCGTCGGGATCCCGGGCGGTGAAGGCGGCCATCCGGACAGACTCCGGATCCCGCATCTGCTCGAACAGTGCGTCGAGGTCGCCGTCCTCGACCTCCCGCAGTGCCACCTCAGCCATGATTTCGTCCTCTCTCCGAACCTGCACCGTGAACGTAACAACGGCCGCCGACAGTTTCAGGCGCGGAGACGATCGACCACGAGATCGGCGACGGCACGCATGCCGGCTGCGTTCGGGTGGTATGGCACGAAGCCACCGAGCAAGCCGGGTGGGCGCAGGGTGAAACCGGTCGTCCATGGCTCAGGGGAGCCGATGGCGTGATCGCGACTGGCTGCGGAGGCCGCGATCAGGTCCGCGCCGGTGGCGGCTGCGGCCTTGGCGAAAGCGGTGGCAAGGCCGTCGGCCATCATCGCGACGCTCGGCAACTGCTCTTCGTTCAGCGGTACGTCGAGACGCGGGCGGGTGCTCGGGCCGACGAGGGTCAGATAGTCGACGAGCAGAACACGAGCGGCCGGAGAGCGCTCTCTGACCTTCTCGACGACGGTTGTCAGCGAGTCGGCGGCAGTTTGGTAGTCGGCATCGTCCTTGAGGTAGCTGACGCGCGCGCGGATCCGGTTCGCGACCCGGCGGCCGAGCAGGGTCGCCGGCTTGGCGAGGGTGTTCAGCGCACTCCCGCGGATGAAGGTGCCGACGTACTCGAGGTCGTTGCCTCCGGCAGTGATCGTGACGAGGGCAGTATCGGGGCCGACGGCATCGAGTTGGGGTGGCGCGTCGTCCTGGCGGGTGTCGAGCAGGTGAGCGGTGGTCGCGCCGGAATACGTGACGTCGGTCAGCTCGAGACCGAGCTCCACGGCCACGAGGTGCGCGTAGTTGCGGCCCGATCGGCCTGCTGGCTTGTGCACGATCGGGCCGATTCCGGGACCCGCTGCGAACGAACTTCCGAGGGCGACGTACCGACTGCCGGGTGGGATCACCGCTCAACCATAGCCGCGAGGTGGCACCATAACTGTTCGGAATGTGGCTGACCGGAATGTGACTGACCGGATTGTGGGAGGGCAGTGTCACAACGCAGACAGCTCTCCGGTCTTCAGCTGACGAAACCAACAACTCTCTGAAAGGGAAACTCATGCGCGGAGTCACGCGGGGAGCGCTCACGGCGTTCTCGATCACCGGACTGGCGGCGGCGACGCTCGTCGGCGGACCGGTCGCGGCGAACGCGACGCCGCCGTCCGGCGTCACCGGCGAGATCCTGTGGCAGAAGACGGTCGGTGACACGGACGTCGTCTACCGCAAGATCACCATTCAGCCGGGCGGGACCACCGGCTGGCACTTCCACGACGGCAACCTGATCGCCAAGGTGGCCGAAGGCACGCTCGACCACTTCGGCAGCGACTGCAAGTCCGACGGTCATTACAACAAGGGCGCTGTCTTCCACGAGCCCGACCACCAGGTCCACATCGGGCGCAATCTGACCGACAAGCCGATCGTGCTGCTGGTCTACTACTTCAACCCGAAGGGCGCGCCGCTGTCCGAGGACGCGGCGAACCCGGGCTGTTCGTTCCAGTGATCCAGGGTCCGCCGGGGCAGATCACCGCGCCCCGGCGGGCACCCTCGCCGTACCGGTCGGCCCACGCCCCGGCATACTGCACCGCGTGAGCGACGATGTGTTCGGAACGGCCGGGATTCGCGAACGCGTCCTGGCAGGCTGGTCCGCAGCGCCGGTGCGGTTCCGGGAGGACGCCAACGCGGAGGAAGATCTCGCTCTCGGCGGGTACGTCGATCGCTTGGTCGTCGAGCTCGCCCAGAACGCTGCCGACGCTGCTGTCCGGGCCGGCGTTCCCGGCCGGGTGCTGTTCGAGTTCCGTGGGAACACTTTGGTCGTAGCAAACACCGGTACGCCGCTCTCCGCGGAAGGTGTGGAATCGCTCGCCACGCTACGCGCCTCGGCCAAACGCGATGAGTTGCCGGCCGGATCGCCGGCGGACGGGCATGGTGCCGTCGGGCGGTTCGGTGTGGGTTTCGCGGCCGTCCTTGCGGTGTCGGACGAGCCGGTGGTGTTGTCACGGTCCGGTGGTGTGCGGTTCTCCAAGGCCGATACCGCTGCGGCGATCGCGGCGCGGGGCGGGGCCGGGCTCGACACCGAGGTTCGGCGGCGTGACGGCAAGGTCCCGGTCTTGCGGCTGCCGTTCGATGCCGAGGGCGAACCGCCCACCGGATACGACACCGCGGTGATCCTGCCGCTGCGCGACGAGGCCGCGGCTGCTCTCGTGAGTCGTCTGCTGGCCGAAGCCGGAGATCCGCTGCTGCTCGCGCTCCCTGGCCTCGAGAGCATCGTTCTCGAGACCCTTGACGGGACCCGCGTTCTCGAGAACGCGCGATCTCGCTGGTGGATCCACCGCACCGCGGGAACGTTCGACGCCGAAGAACGCGAACGCCTGCTCGCGGACCGGCCCATCGAAGAGCGCTCTCGCCCGTACTATTCCGTGCTCTGGGCGCTCCCACGCGATCCCGGCACCGTTCTCCCGAACGTCGTTCAGGCGCCGACTCCGACGGAGGAAGCGCTCTCTCTGCCCGCGTTGCTGCTGGCAAGTTTCCCGTTGGACCCAACCCGCCGCCACGTCGCCAAGGGACCGCTGACCGACCGCTTGGTCCGAGAGGCAGCCACGGCGTATGCCGAACTTCTCCACCAACGCGCCGAAGCTGCGGCCTCACCCCCAAGCGCGGACTCCACCACGGGGTCTGGCCAGGAGGACGTGCTGCGGCTTGTTCCCACCGGACTCGCGGCGGGTGTGCTGGATCAGGCGTTGCGAGAGGCGATTCTCGCGGTACTGCCGGGGACGCCGATCGTGCGCGCCGTCGAGGACGGGGCTCTGCTGCGACCACGGGATGCGGTGGTGGTCGAAGGTGCCGATGAGGCCTTCAACCGGGTACTGGCTCCGATCGTCCCCGGGCTCATCGGTTCAACCCGCCAGGATCGGCTCGCGCTGGATGCACTCGGGGTCCGCCGGCTCGAACTGGCCGAGGTAGTCGATCAGCTCGGGACCGCCGCAGCCGACGAGTCGCCGGAGTGGTGGAGCGCTCTCTACGGATCGCTGTCTGGCATGGTGACGGACGCGCTCCTGCGCGAATCCCTTGGTACGTTGCCGGTTCCGCTCGCCGACGGCCGCCTGGTCCGCGGTGCACGCGCACTGCTGCTGCCCGGTCCGGAGCTCCCTGTTGATGTCCTCGCTGAGTTCGGCGAGTACGGCGTTCGCGTCGTCCACCCGGCTGCCGTGAACCCGGCGCTCGAGCGGCTCGGCGCGATCCCGGCATCACCACGCTCGCTGCTGGAAGACAGCGCCGTACGGACCGTTGTTGAGCACTCCGCGGAGGCAGACGACCCGGACGCGGTCGCGCACGCCGTCCTGAGTCTGGTGGCGACTGACCCGGCACAGGCCGAGGGTCTTTGGTGGCTGTCCGATCTCGTACTGCGTGATGTGGATGGCGAACTGGTCCCGGCAAACGCCCTCGTGGTCCCCGGCTCCGACGCCGAGGCGGTGCTGGACGACGAGGAGGTTGCGCCGATCGATCCTGCGCTCGTCGAGCGGTACGGACTGCCCGCGCTGGCGGCGGTCGGCGTACTCGCGACTCTCGGGACTGTCACGTCCTCCGATGTCGCTCTGGACCGGTTGCCGGAGGCACTCAAGGATCTCGATGCAATCGAGGACTGGGCGTACGACGTTGCGCCGGACGGTTCCCGGTACGGCGCAACCGTCGGCGAACTGACCGCGATCCGCGATCTCGACTGGATCAAGGACGACGCCTGGCCGCGCGTTCTCGCGATCTTGGGAACCGTTCCCGAGCTACGCCGTGCTCTCGTGACCCAGGTGCGCGTGGTCGGGCCCGACGACCGGCCACTCGGCGTACCATCGTATTCCGCGTGGTGGATCAGAGAACGCGTTCTCCTGGACGACGGCGAACCGCTGGCCGGCCGCGCTGATCCCGAGGCGGATCACGTTCTCGCGGCGTTTCTGGACGAAGCCCCCGCGTGGACCCGTGATCTCGATCCTGAGATCCGTTCAGCCGTCGGTCTGGTGCGTGAGGTCGGCGATCTCGACGCCGACGGGATCAGCCTGGTGCTGGAGCGCCTGGCCGATCCGGAGCAGGAGATCTCAGAGAGCGCTCTTCTGCGTTTCTGGCGGCAGCTGGGGACGTTGCCTTTATTTCCCGGTGAAGCTCCAGAACACGTTCGCGTGCTCGGGGAGGACGGCTGGACCGAGGTGGTCGAGGCTGATGCGGCAGTCGTCGCGGACAGCCCGATGTGGTTGCAGCGCGCCGATCTCGGCGGTTTCGTGGTCGCCTCCGGCGCCGCGGCCGACGGCTTGAGCGACCTCCTCGACGTACCGCTCGCCCAAGAAGTTGCCGAAGGCAAGATCGACGGCACAGGAACGCCGGCCGACGTACCGGAGCTGGTCCGCGAACTCGTCCCCGAGGTCCCGGATGTGTGGTGGGAGCATGAGGAACTCACCGTCGACGGCGTCGAGGTCTCCTGGTGGGTCGACGCCGACGGCGCCCCGCACGCCGCCACCTTCGACGGCCTGGCCAAAGCCCTAGCCTGGGCCAGCACCCGCTGGGACCGCCGCCACGTCATCCGCGCCGTCCTCAACGAACCCGACCGAGCCTCAGAACTCCTAACCGACGCCTCCTACGACTAGCCCCCGCCCCCCGCCACCG